>CAZFZG010000033.1:7881-15543 GCA_964523205.1 uncultured Chthoniobacteraceae bacterium
ACATCGTAGCTGGTTTTCATTTTGTATTTGGGCCCAAGCCTATGGTTACATCAAACATCCGGCACGAAACATCAAATCCGCCGTTGGACGGATTCGCCGTGGCGAACATTTTATATAATAGCGCATGAGCCCCTTCGAGTATCTGTCGGTTCTTATCTCGATCATTCTCGCTTTGGGCATGACGCGAGTGCTGGCAGGTGTCGGGAAAATGCTGCAGGCGCGTTCACGGCGTCGGGTCTACTGGGTGCATCTGATTTGGGTTGTGAATCTCTTTCTTTATCTGGTGATTGCCTGGTGGATCTTCTACCGGTGGCGAAACCAGCAGCCATGGACATTTTTTCTTTTCGTATTTGTTCTCATTTCACCGACGATTTTGTTCCTTGCTTCGCTTCTGCTGTTTCCCTCAGAAAGCTCACTCGATCAATTCATCGACTACAAGAAACACTACTACGCGAACCAACGCGCGTTCTTTGCGATTTTCGCCCTGTTTACGCCGGTCGATTTCGTCGATTCGGCGCTCAAAGGGATGCAGCATTTTCTGGAACTCGGTCCACAGTACCTTGTTAGTAATTCGCTCTATCTCGCCGGCCTGGCCACGGCCGCGATCACGCGAAACGAGCGTTACCATCAGTTCTACGCGGTCTTCTTTTTGGTTCAAACCGTTTACATCAGCTTTTTTACAATCCTCCGCGTCTTGATCTGAATCATGGCTGCGCTGCCTGAAATCCGGAGCCGATGCGTTATTGTTGGCGGCGGTCCGGCTGGGATGATGGCCGGCTATTTATTGGCGCGTGCGGGCGTGAACGTGGCCGTACTGGAAAAACACGCCGATTTCTTTCGCGATTTCCGCGGCGACACCATCCACCCCTCGACCCTCGAACTAATGTACGAACTCGGGCTGCTCGAGGAATTCTTGAAGCTGCCTCACCAGGAGCTGCGCGAACTGCGCGCAATTTTTAACGGGCACCCGGTTCCGATGGCGGATTTCTCCCGATTACCCACCCTTTGCAAATTCATCGCATTCATGCCGCAGTGGGATTTTCTGAACTTTCTGGCTGCACAAGCAAAACGCTTCCCGACTTTCGCACTTCGCATGCAGCACGAAGTTGTCGATCTTTTGTTCGACGGGGACCGAGTCTTTGGCGTCCGGGTGGAAACGCCGGATGGCGAACGCGATTTCGTCGCAGATCTTGTAATCGGCGCCGACGGTCGTCACCCCGTCACTCACACGCGAGCAAATCTCGAGCTTCAGGAATTTGGCGTGCCGATCGATGTCCTTTGGATGCGTCTTTCCAAGCGGACAAACGATCCGCCGCAATCGCTCGGCTTTTTCCAACATGGCAAACTCTTGGTCTTGCTCGACCGCGGTGATTATTTCCAAGTCGGATTCGTGATTCCCAAAGGCAGCCTCGACGCCCTGAAAGCCCGCGGCTTGCCCGAGTTGCATCGAGAAATTGTCGAGATCGCTTCGTTTCTGCGGGACCGAATCGGTGAGCTCGATGATTGGGAGAAAATCAAATTGCTGACGGTGCAGATCAACCGTTTGAAGAAATGGTGCCGCGACGGATTGCTGTGCATCGGCGATAACGCGCATGCGATGTCGCCAGCAGGCGGAGTTGGAATTAATCTCGCCCTTCAGGATGCTGTCGCGACAGCGAATCTTCTCGCTGCAAAGTTAAAACAAGGACCCGTTTCAGTCGCGGATCTGGAACAAGTGCAAAAGCGCCGTGAATGGCCAACGCGTGTGATTCAAACCATGCAGACTTTTGTTCATCGCAACGTTGTCACCGGACGCTCGTCTGGAAGTGACGCCAAGCTCCCCCTTCTTCCGCGATTATTTCTCTGGTTTCCAATTCTCCGCGCTATCCCCGCGCGGCTGATTGGCCTCGGCCCGCGACCAGAGCACATTCATTCCCCGAGAGCGTAAGTCTGATCTGAGACCAACGACCTGCCTGCGAGCGCTGATGGGTCGCCAAAAAATACTACTTGTCACTGGTCACCTGTCACTCGTCACTGTTTTAAATGAAAACGGTTTCGCTTCCCGACGGCGCAGGCGTTCCCGCTCTTGGTCAGGGAACCTGGCGCATGGGCGAAAGTCAACGCGCTCACAAAGAAGAAGTCGAAGCGCTAAGACTCGGAATTGAGCTTGGCATGACTTTGATCGACACGGCCGAGATGTACGGTGACGGCGGGGCGGAAGAAGTTGTCGCCGAAGCGATCGCGGGGCAACGCGATCGCGTATTTATCGTTACGAAAGTTTATCCGTATAACGCGTCACGAACAAAGATGCCCCAAGCATGTGAGCGCAGCCTAAAGCGTCTGCGCATCGACGTTGTCGATCTTTATCTTGTTCACTGGCGCCAGAAATCGCCGCCGCTCGCCGAGACTGTGGAAGCGTTCGAGAAGCTGCGTTCCGCCGGGAAGATTAAGCGCTGGGGCGTTTCAAATTTTGACGTGAGCGATATGAAAGAACTCTTCGTCATGGCGAAGGGCTCGAACTGCGCCGCCAATCAGGTGCTGTATAACCTTGAGCATCGCGGAATCGAGGTGGATTTGGTGCCGTGGTGCCGAAAGAACAAGATCCCAATCATGGCCTACTCGCCTCTTGGGCACGGTCGAGGTTTTCTGACCAACGCGACCTTGCTGAAAGTTGCTCAGCGCCACAATGCGACCTCGGCCCAGATTGCGCTAGGGTGGTTGCTCTATCAACCCAACGTCATCACGATTCCAAAAGCATCCAGCCTCAAGCACGTTCGCGAGAATGCGCGCTCAATCGACATCGAATTGACCAAAACTGATCTCGACGATCTCGATCGGGAATTTCAAGCGCCCCGGTCCAAGCAGCCGCTGGCGATGCTTTGATTCTTCGGATTGCTGACCGCTGATCTCTGACCTCTGGGCTTAGTCGCCCGATTCTTCTACCTCTTCGTCGGCGTGTTTCTTTGATTTCGGCGCGGCTTTGATTGCAAAGTTCAGCTTGGTCGCAAGGTCGCCGTTCACGTAGATCTCGAGGTGATACTTGCCGGGCGGCCAACCTTTGGTGGGTTTTGAAAGGGAGAAAACGCCATCGTCGGTGTCGCCTTCCATGGTCAGCGTCTTTTCGTCAATCTTGGTGCCTGCCGGCGCTGCCTGACCGACATCGTCCGCGATCCAGACTGCGCGAATTTTATCTCCGTTTGTCACGCCCTCTGTCTTAAAGATTGCGTAAAGCTTCGGCGCATCCGCCATGTAGGAGGTGACTTCGCGGCCGTGTGGCTCTGTCATCATCACGGCCTCGACTTTCACCTCTCCACCACGCGCCGCGGCAATCGAGATGAGTCCGGCAATAAACAATCCAGCTCTTTTTGTCATATTGTGACGTGGAAGGTATCAACTTCAGGCGCCGACCGCTATCAATTTTCGAGCAGCGCGCGAGCGAAGTCGCCAGACAACCGTGTTTTTCTGTTAGGTGCCAGTCAGGCTCGGACTACGGTCCGTTGAGAATCGTCAACGTGGCCTTCGCGCCGCGCCTGGGAAGTCTGTAGCCGCTCCCACTCGCCAATGCCATCACCGCGGTTTCAGTTTTTTCTTGCACGTGATCGGCGATGGCTTGCAGCGTGACCGTCGCTGAATTTTGGCCGGCGGCGATCGTCACCTGCCCCGGTGCTCCGTTCAAGGTGTAATCGGTCCCATTCAATGCGGTGCCGCGCATGACGTAGTTAACGTTTATCGATTGCGAAACCGGAACCGAGCTGGAGATCGTAAAGGTTGCGCTACTTCCTTCTACGACGCTGCCTGGTGAAACCGAAACCGTAATCGTTGGCGTCGAAGCCGGCGTGCTGCTTGGCGTAGGCATAGCTGTTGCAGTCGGACTCGGCGTCGCGGTCGGTGTGGGAGTAGCCGTCGGAGTCGGCGTAGCAGTTGGCGTAGCCGTTGGTGTTGGAGTTGGGGTAGAAATTGGAGTCGGTGACGGGGTTGACGTCGGCGTCGCGGTTGGTGTCGCAGTTGGAGTTGGTGTTGGGGTCGGAGTCGGCGTCGGAGAAGGAGTTGGAGTTGGGGTAACAGTTGGTGTCGCAGTCGGTGTAGCGGTAGGGGTTGGAGTCGGGGTTGGTGTTGGCGTTGGCGTTGGTGTGGGCGTCGGTGAACCAGTTTGCACACTCACGATCACGGCGTCATAAGCAACCGCGTGAACCGCGTCATCTGCGCTCAATTCAAACGTGTAGGTGCCCGGTTGAGAAAACGTGGCATTGGTGGATGCCGCATTGGGCGTAGCTAGATTCACCGACGTCGGTCCGGAATAAAGTTTCCACAGAATCGTCGCGCTGCCGCTTGGATCGACAATCGTTCCGGTGAGCGTCGTGCTGAGTGTGCTGATGTTTTGGTCGGCGCCCGCGTTGACGGTCGGTGCGCCGGACGAGCGCGGTCCCTCGGTTGGTCCAGTGGTTTGGATCACCTCGAAATTGCTGACATCGATCGTGGAAAGATTGTCGAATGCGTTCGACGAAAAGCGATCGTCCGGACAAACCGAAATGGAAAAGAATCCGCCACTGTTGTCGGCGACGATCGCACCGTATTTCTTTAGGGCGTAACAAACCGCCTTCTCTTCGATGGTCCAGGTGCTCGGCACTGCGAAGCCTGATTTCAATCGAAAGCGCTGACCCATCGCCGGATATTGGGTTGATGTGGCCGGGATCGAGGACGCGTAATGGTTCGCCGGATAAATGTACTCTCGCCGAGTATGCGGCACGGCGAGTCTTACGGCGTGCTCGACTGCGCCGCGTTCGCATTCATCGTAGCGCACCAGCGCTGGAAACATCGGCAATCCGGCGGCGTCGCCCGAAGTCCAACCGGCGGGACGCAACGCGTTCGAATTGAGATCGAACTTCGCGCCATTGGATGCTTGCCAGCCATTGCTGGTTAATTTCATCTGCCACGTTTCCCAAATCGAACCCACGCCGGGCGCAACAATGATGCCGTGGCGATCGCCGCCGATATTGGTCACGTCCATTTGCCATTGCTGCAAGGTCAGCGTGCCCGTGCCGCGTGGCCAGGTCTCAATCGGCATGTTCGACGGAATCGGGTAACTGCCGTTCGGGTAGGTGCCGCCGTCGAGATCGGATTCGTCGGGATAATCGAGAAACGCGATAGTCACTCGAGCCTGAGTGTCCGGCACCAGCACGTAATTCATTTCGTAAAACGGCCGCAGCGTTTGTCGCGTCGACGATAAATCCGTTTTCAACTGCGCGATCATTTGTGCCGAGTTCGCCAATAGCGGGCGGCGCGAGATATCTTCGTTCCACGGATTGGTGACTGGAAAAATCTGCAGCGCCGAGACGATCGTGTCCGCCTGCGGTGTATTGAATAAGGTCGATGTCGTGACCACCGGCGCCGGTCCGAGGATTCGTCCTTCCTGATTGATCCGCTCCGATTGCGCCGCTGCGGTGACAACGAAGCTAAGAATTAGAGGAACGCAAAGGTTACGGGTATTTCGGTTACACTGGATCGCGTTACACTTGTGAATTGGACGCAGAAAGTTTGCTTCTCCCGTTTTCATTTGATGTGAGGCCTGACCCGAAGTCCGCGAGCTTTGGAGAAGCACGGATTTAGGCAGCAGGATTCGCGCTCAGGAGGTGGGCAGCGATGAATAACTTACTCGCCCCGGGGGCATTTCTGTGGCAAAAGACATGCCGATAATGCGCAACCGCGGCTTCAGTGAGCCATGAGCAACGATACCGAGCAACGTAAGCTCGCGGCCATCATGTTTACCGACATGGTGGGCTATAGCGCGTTGGCTCAACGCGACGAAAAGATCGCCCTTGAGCGACTGGAAGAGCATCGCCAATTGCTCCGCAAAATATTTCCTCGATTCAATGGCGCCGAGATCAAGACCATCGGCGACGCCTTTCTCGTGGAATTCAACAGCGCATTGGAAGCTGCGCAATGTGCCATTGAAATTCAGCGCGCACTGGCTAAACGCAACGCTGACGTCCCGCCCGATCGCCGGATCGAAGTTAAGATCGGCATTCATATCGGCGACGTAGTGCATCGTAGCGGCGATGTGTATGGCGACGGAGTGAACATCGCTTCACGCATCGAGGCGCTCGCGGGTGCAGGCGGCATCTGCGTGTCGATGGATGTGGAACGACAAATTCGTAACGCGGTAGAGACCCGCTTTGAAAAACTCGCCGCCACCGAACTGAAAAACATTTCCGTCCCGATGGAGCTGTTTCGGATTGTTCTGCCATGGGAGCGGCAGCCTGCGCCTGCCGCCAAATCCGAAATCCGACCCCGCCCAGGCGGGGCGAAATCCGAAATGCGCCTAATCAGGGTACTCGCTCTCATTGGAATCTTTGCGGTAATTGCCATCGCCCTCGGCTGGTGGTGGACGACGCTCTCGCACAAAAACCTGGTTCCTTCGGCGGCGGAAATCAGCCAACCGCAGACTATTCCCGAAAAAAGCATTGCGGTCCTGCCTTTTGAAAACCTCAGCCGCGATCCGGACAACGCCTTCTTTACCGACGGCGTGCAGGACCAAATTCTGACGGCCCTGGCCAAAGTAGCAGATCTCAAAGTGATCAGCCGCACTTCTGTGATGCAGTACAAAAGCGGCGTTCCGCGTAATCTCCGCGAAATCGCTCAACAACTTGGCGTCACTCACATGCTGGAGGGCAGCGTTCAGCGCGCCGGCAACAAAGTGCGTGTGAACGCGCAGTTGATCAACGCCCGCACCGACGCGCACGAATGGGCCGACAATTACGATCGCCCGGTCGATGACGTGTTCGCGATTCAAAGCGAAATCGCCAAAGCAATTGCCGATCAATTGCAGGCCAAGCTTTCACCAAAGGAGAAGAGCGCGATCGAGCAGCCACCCACGGCGGACGTAACCGCGTTTGACCTCTACAGCCGGGCCAAGAGCCTGATGCTCTCGACCAGCTTTAGCGCCTTGGCGAGCAAGAATGTTGAGCAAGCCATTTCTCTCCTCGAGCAGGCGATCGCGCGCGATCCCACTTTCTTTCTCGCCTACTGCCAGCTCTCACTTGCGCACGATCAGCAGTACTTCCTCACTGGCGTCGATCATACAACAGCCCGAATAGCCAAGGCGCAGGCAGCCCTTGATGCTGCTCTGCGACTTCGACCAGATGCCGGCGAGGCACATGTAGCCCGCGCGGAATTTCTTTATCGGATTCATCTCGACTATGATGGAGCGCTGGCCGAGCTCGAGATCGCGCGCCGGACCTTACCGAACGATCCGCGCATATTCGAGCTGATGGGCTACATCCATCGCCGTCAAGGTAAACAGGAAGAAGGCTTGGAGTATATCAATCGCGCCCTCACGCTGGATCCACGAAATTTGTTCACCCTCCAGCAGGTTGGTCTGAGTTATTTGTATCTGCGGCGGTTTCCGGAAAATATTGCCGTGCTCGACCGCGCACTAGCCATCAAACCGGACGATCCCGACACGATGGTTGCGCGCGGCGTTTCCGTGCTGAGCTGGAAAGGAGACACGGAACCGCTTCATCAAACCATCGAGGAACTACGCGCCAAGAATCCTGCTGCCGTACCTGGCGTCGCAGACAGCTGGTTTCTTTGCGCGCTCGCGGAACGCGATGCCAAAGCTGGCGAAGCGGCGCTGGCTGCTCTCGGAGACAACACCTTCGGCGATGATGCTTCCCAATTCAGCCC
>CAZFZG010000033.1:15643-18701 GCA_964523205.1 uncultured Chthoniobacteraceae bacterium
TTGAACGAAAGCGGCGATCCGAAAGATGAATATTTCTCAGACGGGCTTTCCGAAGAACTGATCGCAGCCCTGGCGCAGATCCGGGAACTGAAAGTCATCGGGCGCAGTTCCTCATTTCGTTTCAAGGAGAGAAAGGAGGAGCCCAAGACAATCGGCGAGAAACTCGGCGTGGCCACGCTCCTCGAGGGCACGGTGCGCAAGCAGGGCGAACGGGTGCGGATCGTTGCTGAATTGATCAACGCCGCGGACGGAATTGAGCTGTGGACGCACACGTTCGATCGCGAGCTTAAAGATATCTTTGCGGTCCAGCAGGAAATTGCTGCGGCCGTCGCTGCGTCACTGAAAGTGACGTTGCTTGGCCGCGATGGTAGTTCGGCTCAAAATGCTGCAACCAAGAGCGTTGAGGCGCACAATGCTTACCTTCAGGGCCATTTCTATTTTCAGCGCCGTAATCTCGAGGACTATCGCAAAGCTATTAGTTACTTCGATAAGGCGACAGAGATTGATCCTGACTATGCTTTGGCTTACGCAGAGCGTTGCGAATCGTGGACTTTAGTCGGGGACCTCGCCGGCGAACGCCCGATCACATACCCGAAAGCACGGAGTGATGGTGAAAAGGCAGTCGCAATAGCACCAGCACTGGCCGAGGCGCACGCGGCGCTTGGCTGGGTGCGCTTTTTTGCAGAGTGGAAATTTGACGATGGGTTCAGCGAACTAAACCGTGCGAAAGAACTTGCTCCGGCAAATCCCACCGCGAACGATCTGCTGGCGCGAGCGATCGTGTATGTGGGGCGAATTGACGAGGCTGAGCGCCAGGCCCGGCAGGCGGTAGAACTCGATCCGCTTTCTTTCACCGCGCAATTCAATCTCGGTCGGGTTCTTTTTATTGCCGGAAAACTCGACCAGGCAGACGCCGCTGGACGCAAATCGGCTGAGTTGCAGCCCTCCGCATCTTCGAGTCACAGATGGCAGACCCTTGTCGCCGTCCAGCGCGGCGACGGCGAGGCCGCGTTGCGCGACGCTCAGCAGGAGCCGGACGATGGTTTTCGCCGATTTGAATTGGCGCTAGCACATTACGTTCGCGGCGATCGGGAGGCAGCGAATGCGGCGCTGGCGGACCTCATCGCCCACCAGGAAGGACTCGCCTATCAGATCGCCGAGATTTATGCGGTTCGAGCCGAGGCAGACAAAGCTTTCGAGTGGTTGCAAACCTCTTTCGACAGCCGCGACGGCGGCACACTGAGCCTTTTGATTGATCCGCTCTTGCGCGGCTTGCACGACGATCCGCGTTACAAAAATCTAGTGGCGAAGCTCGGTATGCCCACAGCCCGATGAGTGAAAAGCCTTCGCTCTTTTCTGAGCTGAAGCGGCGTAACGTTTACAAGGTTGCCGTTGCCTACATCGTCGGCGGCTGGGCTCTTTCGGAAGGGATCTCGCAGGTTTTTCCAGTGTTCGAGGTGCCGAATTCCGTAATCCGTTTGATCGTCATCCTGATCGTCATTGGACTGCCGGTCGCTCTCGTGCTCGCCTGGATGTTCGAGATCACGCCGGAAGGAATCAAACGCACCGCAGCCGCGGATGCGATGCCAGCGTCGGCCAAACCGAAGAAGTACGGTTGGCTTTATGTGGTTGTGATCGGCGGCCTGGTATCGATTGGACTATTTTTCCTCGGCCGATACAGCGCTGGCAGTGCTGCCGGTGCATCGAAAGTTTCGCAAAAATCAATTGCCGTCTTGCCCTTCGAAAATCTCAGCCGTGATCCGGACAACGCCTTCTTCGCCGAGGGCGTGCAGGATGAGATCCTCACTCGATTGGCCAAGGTCTCGGACCTGAAGGTAATCGCCCGAACATCGACTCAGCGTTTTAAGAGTGCGCCGGATGATTTACACCAGATCGCAAACCAGCTCGGCGTAACGAATATTCTCGAGGGGACCGTCCAGAAAGCCGGCGACCAGGTTCGGGTCAATGTGCAGCTCATTAACGCAATGACCGACGCGCACCTTTGGGCGGAAACTTACGATCGGAAACTGACCGACATTTTTGCGGTCGAGAGCGAGATCGCGAAAACGATTGCTGAAACCTTACAGGCCAAGCTCACCGGTTCGGAGAAAAACTCGATCGCAAAAGCGCCGACTGCGGATCCGGAAGCCTACGAACTGTATTTGAAGGGCAGATTTTTTTGGAACAAACGCAACGGCCCAGAGCTGCACAGGGCGATTGAATATTTCAAACAGGCGATCGCCAAGGATCCGAATTACGCGCTGGCTTACGTAGGCTTGGCCGATTCCTATCTGTTGCTCTCCTCCTATGCCGCGGTTTCCCCGGCGGAGTCGCTTCCTCCCGCGCGTTCCGCTCTGCAAAAGGCACTTGAGCTCGATGACTCGTTAGCCGAAGCGCACGCCTCTTATGGCTTGCTCGCAACTTTCGACCTCGACCTCAACCGCTCGGTGAGCGAGCTGAACCGGGCGATTGCCTTGAAACCGAATTACGCGACAGCACACCATTGGCTGGCTCTGGCTCTAATGTGCCTCGGACAGTTCAATTCCGCGATCGCTGAAGTGAAGCGCGCGATCGAGCTCGACCCGCTCTCGCTCATCATCAATTCCGATGCCGGCTGGATCTACTTCACCGCCCACCACTCCGCCGAGGCGGAATCGCAGGTTCGCAGGGCACTGGAAATCGATCCCAACTTTTTTCTGGCGCATTACTACCTCGGCGGCATTTTCCAGTTCAAAGGGCATCTGAACGAGGCAATTGCGGAATACCAAAAAGCATTCGACCTAACGAACGACCCATACCCGTTGGCCATGCTGGGACAGGCCCGCGCCCGCAACGGGCAAAAGGATGAAGCGAGGAAGATTCTCGCTCAGTTGCACGAGAAGGCGAAGTCCCAATACGTCGCGGCTTACGCCGTGGCTGTGGTTCTGATCGGTTTGGACGAGCAGAACAACGCGATCGACGAACTGGAACGCGCTTACCGCGAGGGAGAAACAAACTACCTGTTCCTGATCAAGGTCGATCTGTGGATGGATCCACTTCGGGGAAACCCGCGGTTCGA
>CAZFZG010000033.1:18801-20446 GCA_964523205.1 uncultured Chthoniobacteraceae bacterium
ATCATCGCCTGGGCCTTTGAAGCGACTCCCGAAGGAATTAAACGCACGGAAGATGTCGATCCAACCGTCGTCGCCCGCGCTCCGAAAAAACACACATGGATTTATGTCGTCATCATCGGTGCCGCCATTTCTGTAGCCTTGTTTTTTCTTGGCCGATATACGGCGGGAAATAAAGCGAAGGCTTCGCCTAACGAACTGCCAGCAAAATCGATCGCGGTGCTGCCTTTCGTCAATATGAGCGTGGACAAGAACGACGAATATTTGAGCGACGGCGTGAGCGAAGAGCTGATTAGTGCGCTGTCAAAGATCCCTGGACTTCAGGTAAAAGCGCGAACGTCGTGCTTCGCGTTCAAGGGCAAGAATGAAGACATCCAAAAAATCAGCGAGGTATTGCACGTTTCGCATTTGCTCGAAGGCAGCGTGGCCAAAGCCGGCAACAAATTGCGGATCACTGCGCAGCTGATTCAGGCTTCCGACGGCAACCATCTTTGGTCCGACACTTACGATCGCGAGATGCAGGACATCTTCGCAGTGCGAAGCGACGTCGCGCGCCAGGTTGTTCAGGCGCTCCAAATGAAGCTTGGCGTTCAAGGAAGCCAAGCGCTGACCGAAAAGCCGACCCAAAGTCTCCGAGCATTCCAGTATTACATGCAGGGCCGAACGGCGCGGCAACGCCGCACCAGCGCCGATCTGGCCACAGCAATTGGCGCTTACGAACAGGCACTGAAAGAAGATCCTAATTATGCCTGGGCTTACGCCGGTTTGGCGGATGCCTACGCAAGTGCCGGGTATTACGGCGCGATGGCACCAGTGGAAGGCCGGCGCAAATCCGAAGAAGCTGCGCGCAAAGCTCTCGCGATTGATCCAAATCTGGCCGAAGCCCATGCCGCTCTCGGCTTAACCTACGTGGGATTCTCCCCTTCAAATTTCCCGCTTGGTGAAAAGGAGCTGCGCCGAGCAATGGAGCTGAGTCCGAGCCTGGCAGAGGCCCCTTACAATTTGGGAATCGGTTTCATCCGGCAAGGACGTCTTGATGAAGCACTCGCCCAGTTGGAGAAAGCTCGCGAGCTTGATCCCGTGTCATCGATCATGGCGCGGGCAGTAGCTTTACCCTACTATTTTAAACGAGATTATGCCCGGGCGTCGGAGTTATTGAGGAAGTCGAACCAACTCGGCCCGGCCTTGAGCGCCACTTGGGAAATAGGACTCTATCTTAAGAGTGGCTCACTCAAGGAGGCGCTCACCGAAATTGAAAAAGCCGAAGCGACGCGAAAAGATGATCCGCTTCTGATCTACAGCGCCGGTGTCGCCTCCGCAGGTGCTGGGAAAAAGCCGGAGGCCCTGGAATCGATCAAAGAACTCGAGACTATGTCCGGCCCCGGCCTGAGCACGGCTCACTGGATCGCGAAGATTTACGCAACTTTGAATGACAAAGAGATGGCTTTTTTCTGGTTGGAACGCGCCTGGGCGACAGGCGCGATCGGTGTGTTTTACAAGGACGAGCCGATCTGGGATCCAATCCGAGGCGACCCGCGGTTCGCGGCACTTGTCCAGAAAATATTTTCCCCTGCTCCCACACCCAGCGATACGCGATGAGTACGAGAAATTTCTTTGCCGAGCTGAAGCGACGCAACGTTTACAAAGT
>CAZFZG010000034.1:0-2786 GCA_964523205.1 uncultured Chthoniobacteraceae bacterium
GCTGATCCGACTTAACGATAGCTTCTACTCTTCCGACGGTTCGCTCTTTTCGCGAATCCAATGCTCCGCTTGATCGAAAGTCGGAAACACCGATGCGTCGCGCAAATGAATGCGCGATTCCTTGATGAATTGGAGAACGTTGCTCATCACGGTCGGATCAGTGCAAACGATCGCGTGACGCGCACCGCGATCCATCACCGGGTCCTCCGCCCATCTCTTCATCAACGCTTCCGACACGTTCATGTCCCTGGCCCCGGTTAGATCGCAAATCCGCGCGAATTTCCGGCTGAAGTCCGGGCTTTTTCCGAACAGCTCTTCCATCGCAACGAAATCGGCATCGCAAACTTCGCCGAACCCGCGCGTCGTGATCAGGCCGCGCCGTTTGTCGATATGGACTTGCATCGGCATTGTCGGTCCTCCTTGTTAGGGACGGGTACTGTTTCGCCCGCAGACGTCAATCGCCTTTGGCCAAGTCTGACGAAATTCCGGGCGGAATAATTCAAGCAAATCAGAATCGCGATTTTCTCGGCAGCTCAAAGATCGACAACCACAGTTACGGTCTTCCGCCGCCCCCGAAGAATTTCTTGAACGATTGAAACAGTTTGTTCGGAAAGTCACCGGCCTTTTTTCCGAAATCGTTCAGGCGTTGGGCGAATTCCATCTGGTCGCCACCGTGAATTTCGCACGCGGCGCTCGGAAGTTTATCAGCCGGGATATCGATTTCGTAAGCGGTACCAGCCGCTTCGCATCCGGTAGTCGCGAGATGATTGGAAAGTGAACAAACGAGCGCGTGCGTGATCGGCATCGACGGCTGCAAATCCTGTGGCGGATACCGCTCGGCCGATTTGTTGATGACCTGCACCCAAACCGGGAGGGCCAGCGCGGCGCCGTAACCGTGCGGAATGATTGTCACTGGCTGATCGAAACCGACCCACACACCGCATGTCATCGTCGACGTGTAGCCGACAAACCACGCGTCCTTGTAATCGTTGGTCGTGCCCGTTTTTCCGGCGGCCGGAAGCTTGAAGCCCAACGAACGCGCCGCCGCCGCGGTCCCGCGGGTAAGAACTTCTTCCATCAACTGCGACGTCATCCATGCCGCGCTCGGATCGAGCGCGGGCGCAGAAATGTGGGCGGCGCGGTAAATCGGTTGATGGTCAGCGTCATCGATGCGTTCGATGATGTAAGCTTGTTTACGGACTCCGCCGTTCGGGAAAACCGTGTAGGCTGCGGTCAGATCTTTCAGGTTCGTTTCGAACGACCCGATGTAGATCGCGGGACCGCGCGGAACGCTGTCGCTCAAATTCAGCGTGGTCGCGACCTTCTGGACAGCATCAAGTCCGGCGAATTGACCGACGCGCACGCTCATAGTGTTGCGCGAATGAATCAAGCCATAAGAGCAAGGCTGAATGCCGCCGTAGGTGCCGTCGGAATTTGCCGGCGACCAGGTGCCAGCGCCGTCGATTTCGCCCGGTTGAATTGCGCTGTCGCTAATGGACGCACCGGGCAACAAACCTTCGCTGAAGGCGACCGTGTAGACGAACGGCTTGAATGCGGAGCCAACCTGGCGATTCGCCGGCGGCAGCGCGCGATTGAATTTGCTTTGGGAATAATCCCGGCCGCCGACCAATCCACGGATCCCGCCGCTCCCGTTGTCGATGGCGACTACAGCGCCTTCCAAATAAGGCATCGACGAATCCTCGCCGTTTTCCGGTGGATGATAATTCGCCTTGATCGGGTGATTGAAATTCGACTGACGCTCGATCTTGGCCAGTTGCGTCTCGAGCGCCTGCTGGGCCGCGTTTTGCACGGTCGGATCAAGGGTGGTGTAGATAAACAAACCGCCGTTGTCGATCTGGTCCTGGGTGAGAATCAGATTCAAATCGCGTTGAACCGCGTCCATCGCGTAATTCTCCTGGATCTGCAGCAAACGCCGCGGATGGGCATTAACTTTCGCGAGCTTCGCTTCAGCCGCTTCGCCCCGCGGAATTTTTTTCAACTCGACCATCCGATCCAGCACCGCGTTCCGCTCGTTCGCCGCGCCTTCCGGATTTTTTAGCGGTGAAAATCGGTTGGGACTTCGAATCAATCCTGCCAGAAGCGCCGCTTCGGGAAGATTCAACTTCGAAGCGTTCTTTCCAAAGTAAGCTTGCGACGCAGTTTCGACGCCGTAACAGCCGGCACCGAAATAAATCCGGTTCACGTAAAGTTCGAGGATCTGTTTCTTGGTAAATTCGTGCTCGATCCGAAACGCGACCATCGCTTCGAGAAGTTTCCGGCTGAGGGTTCGGCCGCCTAGCGGAAGACTGTTGCGGGCAAGCTGTTGAGTAATGCTGCTTGCACCTTCCTTGGCCGAGCGGCTTAGAATATCGCGCACCAGAGCTCGAAAAATTCCCCGCCAATCGACGCCGGGATGTTGATAGAAACGCGTATCCTCGCGAGCCAACAGCGCATCAATGAAAAATGGCGACACTTCATCGAGCGAAACCCGCAACCGGTTCGCACCGGCCAGCCGACTGTAAATTTTTCCGTCGACGTCGAAGACAGTGTTACGCTCCGGCATCGCGCCGACTTTCTTCATGTCGAAACTCGCCGCCCACGCGCCGTAGAAAAGAAGCAGGGTCAAACCGCCACCGGCAATCAGGAGGAGAAGGCTGATCTTCCAACCGTAACGGAACAGTTTGCTGCGCTTTTTTCCGCGCGACTTGAACCGGGCCAAGAACTTCATGGGAGCAGGCCGCAAAACCTAGTCGAAAGATCGACATCTGCCAAAGAAGCGCGTTCAA
>CAZFZG010000034.1:2886-18076 GCA_964523205.1 uncultured Chthoniobacteraceae bacterium
AGCAGGCCGCAAAACCTAGTCGAAAGATCGACATCTGCCAAAGAAGCGCGTTCAAGAAATTGGTAGCGGCGGTTCACCGAACCGCCATGGCGACTGAGGTCAGTCGCCGCTACCTTGGATCCGGTTGCGGAAAATCCGAAAAGCGAAAATCCGGGAGCGGAAGTATCGCGGCTGCTGCTATGCCCACTGATATTGCAAAAGTGGGACTGTCGAAAGCATCTGAGTTTTCCAGCATGAAAGAAACGCCAATGAAAAGCGCGATTAACAGCAGATTAATTACCTTCCAGTGAGTTCCCGAACTTTGAAGCCAATCTTTCACAGCGAATTGATACGCTACCCGAGCAGATAGCCGTAACGCTTGGTGGCGACGTCGAGACAGCGCGCCAGAATTTCGGACGAGGTCTGAAGCTTTAGCGCTTCCGCAACCAACTGCTGACATTCTGGAACAGTAAGACTTCGCACAGCCATTTTCACACGCGGGACCGATGTCGATCCCACACTGAGCTCATCCATGCCAAGTCCGATTAAGAGCGGGATAAGCGCGACGTCGCGTGCCATTTCGCCACAAACGCCGACCCAAATTTTATTCCCGTGCGCCGCGTCGGCGATCATTTTCAATAACCGCAACACTGCCGGGTGGGTTGGCTCATAGAGATGCGCGATCCGTTCGTTCACTCGATCTACCGCAATGGTGTATTGGATCAAGTCGTTCGTGCCGATGCTGAAGAAATCCACTTCGCGGGCCAGAGCGTCGGCCGAGATCGCCGCACTCGGGATCTCGATCATCGCGCCGACTTCCATTCGACCGCTTTTCGTGGGGCCAATTTCTTTTTCGCATTCTTGGAGGACTTCCTTGGCCCGGCGAAGTTCTTCTAGGCCCGAGATCATCGGAAACATGATCTTCACATTGCCGACGACACTAGCTCGGATGATCGCGCGCAATTGCGTTTTGAAGATGTCGATGTTTTCGAGGCAAAAACGAATGGCACGCCAGCCGAGAAACGGATTCAGCTCGTCGCCGGCGTCGACAGTTCCGACTGCAAGTTTGTCACCGCCGAGATCGAACGTTCGGATGATAAGCGGTTCCGGATGCACGCGTTCGGCGACCTTGCGATACGTCTCGTATTGCTCCTCTTCGGTAGGGAGCGTGTCCCGATTCACGAACAGAAATTCGGTTCGATAAAGTCCAATCCCTTCGGCGCCGTTTTCCTCCACCGCTTCCACGTCTGCGGGCAATTCGATGTTTGCCGAAAGGACAATGTGCCGGCCGTCGGCCGTGGTCGATGGAGTCTTGCGCAATCGCTTCAGCTCTTTGGTGAGTAACCCTTTTCGAACTTCGATCTCGCCGTAATAGGCAAGGGTTTCGGCGGTTGGATCGACGATTAGGACACCGGCATAACCGTCGAGCAACACTTCCTGCCCGCTCTCTAGTTTCCCCGTCGCATCATGCAATCCGGCGACCGCCGGAATATTGAGGGAACGGGCGATGATCGCGGTGTGCGAAGTGTGGCTGCCCAAATCCGTGGCGATGCCGAGCACGAGGTTGCGATTCATGGTCGCGGTGTCGGACGGCGTCAGATTGTGCGCGACTAAAATGTGTGGCTCGGCTATGGAAAGCAACGCCTTCGGCGCTTTGCCTTGCAAATTTCGGACGATGCGGCGCGTCACGTCCTGAATGTCGAGCGCGCGTTCGCGCAAATAGGGATCGTCGATTTTGCTCAACGTCTCGGCGTAATTGCTGGCGACTTCCTGAAAAGCCCATTCGACATTGCAACTCTCAGTCTCTAGGTGTCGCAACACTTCGTCGATTAAGGTCCGGTCTTCGACCACTAGCAGATGCGCGTCAAAAATCGCCGCATCTTTGGCGCCTATCGCTTCCGCGATTTTTTGCTGCATCTCTAGGATTTGAACGCGGGTCTGGACAAGCGCAGCTTCGAAACGCGCGATCTCATTGGCAATCTGCGACGGCTCGATCGGATAACGGACGACGTCGTCGACATCGTCCCGGACGAGGTGAATGACGCCGCGGGCGAGCCCCGGAGAAACGCCGGCTCCCTGGAACCGAATCTCCTTGTTATCGCCGCTCATCGGCGGGCCATTGTATCGGGGAATCAATCTTCGTGGAAGCGCGCATTGACTAATTCCTCCAACTCAGCCAGCGCCTTGCCGGCATCTGGTCCTTCGCAGCGGATACGCAGCTTCGATCCTTGCCCGGCCGCCAGCATCATCAACCCCATGATGCTTTTCCCGTTTACTTCCTCGCCTTCCTTGCTCACCCAGATTTCGGCGCGATAACGGCTGGCGATGCGCACGAACATCGCTGCCGGGCGCGCGTGAAGACCGAGCCGATTGATCACCGGCACGTCCTTTTCAACTTTTTGGATTGGCGAGGCGTCGCTCGCGCGACGGCTAAGCAGGCCCATTTGTCGACCTTGGCTCCAGCAAATTGAGCAACTTTGTGTTGAAATCGACCGCGCTGTTCTGTCCCAGGCCTTTCAGCTTTTGATCCATCGCCGCCACTTCGATTAGGCGCGCGATGTCGCGTCCCGGTCGAACCGGAATTGTGACATGCGGCACTTTGAGGCCGAGGATTTCGTAAGTCTGGCGCTCGATCCCGACTCGATCGATTTCTTCCACGCTGTCCCATTCCTGCAAAGTGACGACCAAATCCAGCCGCTTCTCGATTCGAATACTGCCGATGCCGAAAACAGAAGCGACGTTGATGATGCCGATGCCGCGAACTTCCATGTGATTGCGGGTAAGATCAGGCGCCGTAGCCATCAATTCACGGCCTTCCAAGGAAGTGATTCGCGTGACGTCGTCGGCCACCAAACTGTAGCCCCGCTCGATCAAACCCAGCGCGGTTTCACTTTTTCCGATGCCGCTTGCACCGCGAATCAAAACACCGATGCCGAGAATATCGACCATGCTGCCGAACTCGGTCACGGTCGGCGAAAAATCCACCTCCAGGGCAATCGTGGCCGCATTGATGAACTTCATGGTGATCATCGGCGTGCGAAAGACGGCGATTTCCTCCTCCGCGGCGACCTTGAGCAGTGCTGGGTCGACATGAAATCCTCGGGAAACAACGACGCACGGAATCTTTCGGGCGCAGAGTTCACGGAAACGTTTCATTCGCACATTTGGAGACAAACTTTTCAGATACGAATGCTCGGCGGCACCAAAAACCTGCACCCGTTTCTCGGCGAAATAAGTGTAGAAGCCGGCGAGGGCTAGCCCAGGACGGTTAATGGTCGGCTCGCGGATTTTTCGATGAAATCCGACGCGCGGCCCTTCCAGTTTCATTTGCAGCTTTTCAGCGTGCGAATTGTAAAAACTTTCCACCGTGACTACCGGCACTGTTTCGCGCTGATCGCGCGCTGATCGATTCGTTGTTCCGGCTGCCGCTCCCTTGTTCATTGAACGGCCTAACCTGTAACGCGGATGACGCACGATTTCCAATCCGCTCATTTCTGATTTGTAGGGTAGGCGCGTCGCCTGTCATTGTTCGCCTGAACAAGCTGCAAGCGATGTCGATCCAAACCAGGAATCTGATTCTAGTTCCCCATTTGCCGCGTTATTTGCGGGCATTGCTTCGCAGCACGCAAGAGTTCCAAAATACTTCCGGGCTTCGCGTTGCCGACGGGATCCGCGAACAATTGCTCGGCGCATCCCCCGAATTCATGGCGCGGCTTGAAAGCGCCAAAGAACCCGATCCGTGGCAATTCGGCTTCGCCATCATTCACAAGATCGACAACGTGCTTATCGGCATGTGCGGATTTTCCGGCCCGCCAAATTCAAACGGCGTGGCCGAGATCGCCTACGGAATCGCGCCAAATTATCAGGGACGCGGTTACGCCACCGAAGCGGCGACGGCGGTAATTGAGTTCGTGGTCACCGACCCACGTATTAAAGCAATCTGCGCGCACACGCTAACCGAAGAGAATGCTTCCACCCGCGTTTTGGAAAAGTGCGGGTTCAAGAAAACGGGCGACGCCGTCGATCCGGAAAATAATTTGCCGGTTTGGCGTTGGGAGAAACCGATCTAAGTGCCGTCACCCCTAAAATTCGAAATCCGAATTCCGAAGCAATTTCCAAAGCTCGAATACTGAAAAGGCGGGATTGCTTAGAATTTCCGCCTTAGGTCATTGCCTATTATTTCGTCATTCGACATTCGTGCTTCGTCATTCCGAATCCGCGAAGCGGATGCGGTCACATCTTGAACCGTTCGCCAAGGTACAGTTGCCGGCTGATCGGATCGTTGATGAGGAAATCCTTCGTGCCTTCGCTTTCCACACGGCCTTCGTAAATCAAGTAAGCACGGTCCACGATCGACAACGTCTCGCGAACATTGTGGTCGGTGATTAAAATGGCGAGACCGAGGCTGCGCAAATTGACGATAATTTGCTGCACGTCGTAAACCGCGATCGGGTCCACGCCACTGAACGGTTCGTCCAGCATGAGCAACTTCGGTTTGGTAACGAGCGAACGCGCAATCGTCAGCCGCCGTTTCTCTCCGCCGCTCAACGTCAGCGCCTGATTTTTCGCGATTCGCTCAATGCCGAATTGGTGAAGCAGTTGTTCGCATCGATTTTTCCGGTCGGTTTTACTCAAAGGCAACGTTTCCAAAATCGCCATGATGTTTTGTTCCACGGTCATCTTGCGAAAAATCGATTCTTCCTGCGGCAAATAACCCATTCCCAGCCGCGCCCGTTTGTACATCGGGTAATTCGTCACGTCGGTTCCGGAAAAAATGACGCGGCCGCTGTTCGGTCTGACCAGTCCAACGATCATGTAAAAGCTCGTCGTCTTGCCCGCTCCATTCGGACCCAGCAATCCAACCACTTCGCCGGCACGCGCGTTAATGTTAACTCCGTCGACGACTGCGCGACCGCCATAAATCTTCACGAGCTGCTCGGTCAGGAGAACGTTGTCAATCTTTGATGGCGGCGGCTTGGCCACTTTCGACGTGGACTGAGCAGGAGATTGACTGGTCATGGAGAGGTCTGCGGTGCGGGCTTGGATTCCTTTTTGTCTATATTTTTCTTTTCCGTCTTTTCTTCCTCGGCTTTCGGTTCCTGCCTAATCTCGGTCCGACTCGGCCCGTGCGTCGTCAATTGTCCCTTTTGATTTACAATCATGACCGTTTCCTGGCTGGTGGCGATATGGGTGTTAACACCTTCCTGCACCCGGGGCGTTCCGCGCAACTCCACATCCCCGGTCGAAGCGACATAGGTGGCCTTGTCGGCACGACCGACCGCGCGCGTCGGCGGACCTCCATTCGGGTCAGCCCGGTCGCGCACGACCGCAACATTTCCCTCGGCCACGGCTTTTTCCAATCCCTGGTTTTCGCCTTTAGAAACGTAAACGGTTAGTTTGTCAGCCTCCAAAGTGAACCGCGGATCGACGACTTTCACGTGACCGCCGAAGATGCCGATGTTCTTGTTCGAATCAAAGAAGGCGTCATCTGCATCAATCTCGGTGGTGACAGGCTCGGTCGAATCGGCAACTGGGCCGAGCAGCGCTTTGCTCTGATCGGGTGACACTTTTTCCTTTTTCTGCGGCTTCTTCGGTGGTGCCGGGGTTGAAGAAGGCGCACTGGTTTGACCAGCCAGATAAAAAGGCAATGCCCAGACCGCGACGCAGCAAATAATGGCCGCCCTGCTCACTCGCTTTGATTGCCCAACAATTGCGACTGACTGGTGATCAACATTTTCACGTGGCCCACCAGTCTACCGACGCGGGAGTTCGTATCGAATTCGACTGAATCACCAGTGATGTTGAAATCGGCGCGTTTGATCGTCGTGCGCTCGTTCGACGTCAGGATCCGCGTTTTCAAATTCAAGATCGATTCGCTCAATTCGATGGTGAGATCAGGCTTACTTTCAGGAGTGTAAGTTGTGATTTTCAATGCCCGAAAGCCAATGTGCACTTCATCGAGGCGTTTCGCGCTCTCGGATTCAAATCGGCCGCGAAGATGGCCTTCCAAATCGAAATCCGGAAGCACCAGACCTTTGGCTTCATGACCAATCGGGAGCGGAATGTTGGTCAGGCTTTGCTCGCCAGGAGAACCAGTCGGCGTAGCGGTGGTAAGTAGTTTTTGCTTTTTCGATTTTGGTTTCGCGGCACTGGCTGGGTCGTTGATCAACACCAACGACATCAGCAAGATCGACAACCAAGCGAAGCCCCAATCTCCGGAGCGACCGTTACGAAACGGCAGCATGGATAGCTTTTAACATGCGCAAGTGCTTCGGCAAATCCTTTAGCGGAACCTGATTGGCCGCATCGGACAACGCGCGCCTCGGATTTTCGTGCACTTCCATGAAGATTCCGTCGCAACCTGTCGCCATTGCAGCGCACGCCAGAACCGGCGCGAGCGCTCCGTCACCAGTAGTCTTGTCCCCTCCTCCGCCAGGTCGCTGCACCGAGTGGGTGGCATCGAAAATGACGCGAAAACCGGCCTCGCGCATCCAATAAAGCGAGCGCATATCCGCCACCAGATTGTTGTAGCCGAAAGTCGTGCCGCGTTCGGTGAAACAAAACTTATCGTTCCCGAACGCAACCAGTTTTTCGGCGATGTTCTTCACGTCCCACGGCGCAAGAAATTGGCCTTTCTTCACGTTCACTGCGCGGCCGGTTTGCGCCGCCACCTGCAGCAAATCAGTTTGGCGACAAAGAAACGCCGGGATTTGCAGCAAATCGATCATCGCTCCGGCGAGCTTGGCTTCGTCCGGCGAGTGCACGTCAGTCGTGACTGGAATTTCTAGTTCGTCGCCGACGGCCGCCAGGAGTTCGCAACCCTCCCGCGGACCGATCCCGCGAAACGATTTCACCGAAGTCCGGTTCGCTTTGTCATACGAGGCCTTGAAAATGAGATCGACATCTTCGGCCGCGCAGATTTTTTCTATCGCTCTGGCCATTCTCCAAACAAACTTCTCCGACTCGATCACGCACGGCCCGAGAATAAACACCGGACGTTTCCCGCCGATCGAGACGTTGCCAATGCGTAAAGGCTTTGCCGCCATATCCCTAAGGAAAGCAGGAACGCAGGAATTTTAAAGGCTTCCTTCCTGCTTTCCTGTGTTCCTCAGCGATTTCCCGTTTGCAAGGTCGACAATCGCAAACGGGGCATAGAGCAAAGTGAAGAAAAGAAACGCCAGAAGGTGAAATTCAAGCAGATAAAGCGGACGCCAGTCGGACAGGACATTCAAGAGCGAAGCTGCCTCGGGCTTGTGAAGAAGAAAGCCGTAGTTTTCACCGGTTAGCAAATCAATCGTGAACGCGATGACGAAATAAAACTCCGTCCACGCGAAAGTGCGGAGAACTCCAATCGAGCTCGGCCGAAATCCGTAAATCAGCATCAGAAAGATTATGCCGATGATAATTCCAGAGTGCGCTACGAAGAAACTGATAAAGCGCAGGTCTGGAAACCCGAACCGTAAATTGGGAGTGATGATCGCCTGGAGCGTTCCGCCGATTCCCCAAAAGTAGGCGATTTCGAGCCAGCGTCGGCTTGCGGTCCACAGCGCGACGATAATCACGACCATCGCCCAATCGCACAACTGTATAGGCAACATTTTTTGCCAAGCCGCCACGCCGAACTGCCGCGCCACGACTAAATAGGCGACGTAATTTATTAAGAGCAACGCCGAGATCGCGAAACAGATGGAACGTTCGAGAACACGCGACTTCGTTCGATGGACCACAAGTGCGAGAGCGAACGGCAGAACGATTGTCAAAAAAATGACGATCAGGTGCGACAGGGTCCAGGGATGGAATTCAGGCGCGGAGTTCATGAAGAGGATTATTTTTCAGCAACGCAGGAAATCTTAAATGCTTTCTTCCTGGCTTCTTGCTTTCCTTAGCGATCTCTTTCAGCGGATTAGCCAGAGATTGCACGGAATCACGTCAGCAATCCAGGCCAGGTGATTGGGCAAACGCTCGGCTGAGCTTTCGCTTTTGTGCACCGGCACTACCAGCAGGTTGGCGTCGACCGACTTGATAAAGTCCGATGCGGCAAACCCAGTGTTCCCTCGAATGCAACGCGCATCGATCGGCACGTCGGTTTCGCCGGCGTCCAGAACGAATTTCTCCAGGGCGGCATTCTCCTCCTCAAAGGTCCGCGGCCGCGGGGCGCCGTCGCCATTATCGACAAAGGTCGCGGCGCGGACCTCGTCGAACGTGGTGTAAACTCGAATTACGTAGAGACATTCGCTCGATTCCGCCGCCGCCAGGTTCAGCGCCTGTTTGAAGGCCCGGTGCGCGTGATCCGAATAATTAGCGACAAACACGATCCGTCGTAGCGGTTTCGGTTCCAACTCAGGATGGGTGAAAAGGACAACTGAACAGGAAGCCTCGCGCAAAAGGCGCCGGGCGACGTTTCCCAGAAACGGATGCAGCGCCGACTCTTTTTCGAGCGCGCCTCCAACAATAAGGTCAACGTCGTTGTCCGTGATTGCGCGCAGAATTCCATCGGCCGGATCGCCCTCGCCATAATAAATCGGCGAATCGGTCGGCAATTGAAGTCGGCCGAGGATGTCTCTGAATTTCTTTGCGGTCGCGTCGTCGCGCTTCCCGATGTAAATCAGGCTCAAATTGGAACCAAAACGGTCTCCGATTCTCTTTGCCTCTGACAGTACGTGCTCGAATCGCGGCGAAAACGTGCTCGCGACAGCGATCTTGTTATAAGTGGACGGATTCATCAGGCCGGGCGAATCGAACCTTCCCTCTTCGAGCCAACTTCGGCAACTGGATGCCTTGGAATGTTTGAGGTTTGATGTTTGCGGTTTGATGCTTCAGCTTTTCGCAGCCATGAAACGGGCAATCTACCCTGGGAGCTTCGATCCGGTCACCAACGGTCACCTCGACGTAGTCGAGCGGGCTCGGAAACTTTTTGACGAAGTGATCGTCGCCATCGCGCACAATGACGAAAAATCGCCAATGTTCACATTACAGGAGCGGCTCGATCTTTTGCAGCAAACCGTCGGCAAAATCGAGAATGTGCGAATCGCACATTTCACCGGCCTGCTGGTGGATTTTGCGGGGGCGCAGAACGCCAGCGCCGTCATCCGTGGCCTGCGCGCGATCTCGGATTTCGAATTTGAATTTCAAATGACGCTGATGAACCGAAAACTGGATGCAGCCGTGGAAACGATCTTCTTAATGCCGAAAGAGGAATACACTTATCTGAGCTCGCGGATCGTGAAGGAAATCGCGCGGCTGGGAGGCGATGTCTCGAAATTTGTCGCCCCGCCGGTGGTCAAAGCGTTAGCCGCAAAATTGAAGAAATCATGAACTCCGAAAGGATTCGCGAGTGAAGGTTCACCTGAAACAGATCCCACCGGAAGGGCTGCATCTCGAAGGCGAAGAAGATTGCTTGATTCATGAACTTGAGTCAGAAGGCGTTCGCTGCGCTGGACCGATGCAATACAAGATCGACATTGGCGTAGCGGAGGGTTCGCTCTGGGCCAATGGTTCGCTCAAACAACCGGTCGAGCTCGGTTGCGTCGCCTGTCTCGAAAAATTTGTCCACGAGGTCAAAGTGGCGGCATTTGCGCTTCACACTGAACTGCACGGCCCCGAAACCGTCGACCTTTCGCCGTTCATGCGCGAAGATATTCTCCTCAACCTGCCGGCGCATCCGCGCTGCGATCGTGAGGGCGGACGTGTCTGCAAGGCGGCCAAAACGGACGAGGCCGAGCCTGCGAAACTACAGCGCGCGGAAAAGCGCGAACACGATTGGGGCGAGCTGGATAAGCTGAAGTTGAGGCGTTGAGGTCCGAGCCGGACTGGCATTGTTGAGGACGTTGAGACGAACGAGAACAACGCGCCACTCTTCTCAACAGCTCAACTTCTCAACCCCTCAACTTGTCTTTTGTCGATTTACTGCTTTCCTAATCCGCCCATATGGGAGTCCCGAAACGCAAAACATCTAAGATGCGATTGCGCAGTCGCAAGGCGGCGAATCGCTGGCATGCTCCGCAGTTTACGAAGTGCCCGCAGTGCGGCAGCACCGTTCGAGGTCACAGTGTTTGCCCATCTTGTGGTTATTACAAAGGACGTCAGGTGCTGACTGTCGAAGGCAAAGTCTAGCCGCGCCGACGGATTTTCGTTTTGCAAAGAGCGGCCAAAGTCCGCAAAATTTCCACTCGATGAAGATCGCCTTGGATGCTATGGGCGGCGATTTCGGTCCGTCCCATCTTGTGCCCGGTGCGGTGATGGCGCTGAGGGAATATCCGCACATCAACAAACTTTTCCTCGTCGGCGACACACCGCAGATCGAAGCCGAGCTGAAAAAACTCAACTGCAACGACGGAAAGATCGACATCGTCCACTCGACCCAGGTGGTAGACATGAGTGACAGGGCATGGTCGGCGGTGCGGCGAAAAAAAGATTCATCGGTGAGTCGGGCCGTCGATTTGGTGAAGCACGGCCAGGCCGACGCGATTGTGAGCGCCGGGCACACCGGCGCCGCGGTAGCGGCCAGCATGATCAAACTGCGAACCCTGCCGGGAATCGACCGGCCGGGAATTGCGGCGATCCTTCCAACCGAAACGAACGTGTTCGTCTTAATTGACGCCGGCGCGAACATCGACGCACGCCCCGAGCACCTGATTCAGTACGCATTCATGGGCTCGGTTTATTCGCGTCACGTCTTGCACTACAAAAACCCGACCGTGGGTCTGATTTCCCTTGGTGAAGAAGATGTCAAAGGCACGGAGTTGACCAAGGAAGTGTTCAAAAACCTGAAACAAAGTTCGTTAAACTTTGTGGGGAACATCGAAGGCCGGCATCTGTTCGAGGACCCGGTCGAGGTCGTTGTTTGCGATGGTTTCGTAGGGAACGTGATTCTGAAAACGTGCGAATCGATTTCGGTCGCCATCTTTACCTGGCTCAAGCACGAACTTGAACGGACGCCGAGGCGAAAGGTGGGCGCGTTACTGGCGCGCGATGCGTTTCTCCAAATTAAGGACAAAACTAACTACGAAGAGTATGGCGGCAGTCCGCTGCTCGGCGTAAACGGAATCTGCATCATCGCCCATGGTGCGAGCACCCCTCTGGCCATCAAAAATGCGTTACGGGTCGCGGCCGAGTCGATTGAACAACAGGTCAACCCGCATATCGTCGAGGAGATTCGCCGTTATCATGAAACGACAGCCTCGCCCGAGCCCGCGTCCCCGCTCCGCTAAAGCGGGCCGCACCGTTTCGATTGTCGGCACCGGCAGTTACGCCCCGGAGAAACGTCTGACCAACGCCGACCTGACCCGCATGGTCAATACTTCAGACGAATGGATCACCACGCGCACCGGAATCAAAGAACGCCGGATTGCGGCCAAAGACGAGAACACCAGCGACATGGCCACCAAAGCCGCACTCAACGCGCTCGAACAGGCGAAAGTTAGACCGGAGGATGTCGATCTTCTTATTGTCGCGACCGCGACCCCGGACATGCTCTTTCCGTCCACGGCCTGTTTCGTACAGAAAAATATCGGAGCAAAAAACGCTGCCTGTCTCGACATCTCGGCCGCATGCGCGGGTTTTCTATTTGGAATCGAAATCGCGCAGCAATTCATCACTTCGCACACCCATGACACTGTTCTCGTCATCGGCGCTGAAAAATTGACGTCGATCACGAACTGGACCGATCGAAATACCTGCGTCCTTTTCGGCGATGGTGCGGGCGCCGCGGTGTTGCAGCATCGGGGTCGCGCACACGGCGTCATCAGCACGCACATCGGCAGCGACGGACAATTCACCGATATTCTATTCATGCCCGGCGGCGGATCGCGTTGCCCGATTACACGCGACAATGTCGATATGAACCTGAATACGATCCACATGCTTGGCAAAGAGGTTTACAAGCAAGCGGTCACGGCGATGGTGGCCGCGTCGCACAAGGTTCTGGCCGATGCTGGCCTCACCGCAGAGGACATCGCCTGCGTCATTCCGCACCAGGCGAACTTGCGAATCATTGAAGCGATCGCCGACCGATTAAAAATCCCGCTGGATCGCTTCTACGTAAACCTCGACAAGTACGGAAATACTTCGGCCGCAGCGGTCGCCATCGCGCTCGATGAAGCAAATCGTACCGGCCGAATCAAACATGGCGATTATGTTTTGATGGTGGTGTTCGGCGGAGGACTAACCTGGGCCAGCACGATCGTCGAATGGTGATGGCAAGAGTTGATAGTCGTTAGTTGAGAGTCGATAGAAGAAAGGTCGGTGAACTCTCAACCATCAACTTTCAAACATCAACTCATCGAGACTCACGCGCACCTCGATTATCCGGATTTTGCGCCAGATTTTGACGAGGTCCTCCAACGCGCGACCGACGCCTGCGTAACTCGCATCCTTACAATTGGCACGTCGGTCGAGAGCAGCCAACGCGCTGTCGATCTGGCTGAAAAGTATCCCAACGTCTTCGCCGTCATCGGCGTTCACCCAACTTATGCCCACGAAGCGGAGTCAGACATCGTCACGCCGTTGCGCGAGCTGGCGAAAAGTCCGCGCGTGGTGGCGATCGGCGAAACCGGTCTCGATTACCATTACCTGCCCAGTATCGAAGTTGGAAGACGAAAGGACGTTCAGGTTTTCAACGCGCTCCAGAGCGAGACCGAAGACCAACTCGAAGCCCAAATTGAAGATGGCGCTTATAAAGCGAGGCAGGCCGAGTTATTCGAGCAGCTTCTCGATCTGGCAGTCGAGCTGCGATTCAACGTGGTGATTCATCAACGTGATGCTTGGGACGATACCTTGAAAATTTTGCGCGGTTACGGCGGCCGAGTCAGCGGCGTTTTCCATTGTTTCGGCGGCACGTTCGAACAAGCAAACGAAGTGTTGGGTCTCGGCCATCTCGTTTCCTTTACCGGTATTGTGACTTTCAAAAACGGAAAACAGGTCCGCGAAGTCGCTGCCAGACTGCCGCTCGATAGTTTCATGGTTGAGACCGATTGCCCGTATCTCGCGCCGGTTCCGTTTCGTGGAAAACGCTGCGAGCCGGCCTACACGCGATTAGTCGCCGCAGAGATCGCGCGCGCACGCGGAATCTCTCTGGAAGAAATCGCTGGCGCGACCACCGCAACGGCACAAGAATTCTTCCGATTTGATCGTGGGTAGGAACGAGACGGGAAAGACTTGTCGTGAGCGGAGTCGAAAAGTCGACATCACGCGGCCGATTCTAATCGCCGCGTCCGCAATTCTGCTCGCTTCCTGCGCCACGCGTGACACCGAGCATCACATTGTGGTCAGCGTTCACGACCAAAAGCTGGCGCTCCTCGAAAAAGGGAATCTCGTTGCTATGTATCCCGTTTCGACTTCGAAGTTCGGATCGGGCGATCGCCCCGGCAGTTTTGGAACGCCGCTCGGTGAATTGGAAATCGCTAATAAAATCGGCGACGGCGCGCCGCCCGGTACCGTTTTCAAGGATCGCCGCCGAACTGGCGAAGTCGTCGGCGTGAACGCGCCAGGACGCGATCCGATCGTGACTCGGATCATTTGGCTGCGAGGACGTGAAGCTCAAAACGCGAACGCGTTCCGCCGCGACATTTACATTCACGGCACGCCGGAAGAACGAAACATCGGACGACCGGCAAGCTACGGCTGCATTCGCATGCGTTCTGTCGACATCATCAATCTTTATAGCCAGGTCGGCACTGGCGCAGAGGTGTCGATCATTCCCTCGCCGCTGAACGCTGTGATTCCAGAGTTAGGCGCAAAAGGGACCGAGATGGCGGAGGAAAACCACGCGCTCGGCGTGATTCGGTAGGTGTAGAGGCCGCCATGTTGGCCGCAGAACGTTAGGGAAGTTTTCCCAAGTGTTTTCTCGGCGTCTCGCGCGAAAGCAGTTCCATGTCCGCGTCGACCATGATCTGGACCAGATCTTTAAATCGCACTTTGGGTTCCCAACCCAGAACCTTCTTTGCTTTCGCCGAATCGCCAATGAGTAGATCGACCTCCGCCGGCCGCTCGTAACGCGGATCGTGCTTGACGTATTTTTTCCAATCAAGATCGACATGGCTGAATGCGGTCTCGGCGAATTCGCGCACGGTGTGCGTTTCGCCCGTCGCGACCACGAAATCGTCGCCGTTGTCTTGTTGAAGTATTCGCCACATCGCTTCGACATACTCGGGCGCGTAACCCCAGTCGCGTTTCGCTTCCAGATTTCCGAGAAACAGTTCCTTTTGCAGACCTTGCTTAATCGCCGCGACCGCGCGTGTGATTTTCCGAGTCACAAAAGTCTCTCCGCGCCGCGGGCTTTCGTGGTTGAACAAAATGCCGTTGCTCGCGTAGAGCCCGTAGCTCTCGCGATAATTCACCGTCGCCCAAAAGGAAAAGACTTTCGCGACGGCGTACGGACTCCGCGGCCAGAACGGCGTCTTTTCGTTTTGCGGAACAGTTTGAGCCTTGCCGAACATCTCGCTGCTCGAAGCTTGATAGAAACGTGAACGCAATCCGGCCTCGCGAATCGCTTCCAGGATTCGAATCGTCCCGACGCCAGTCACGTCGGACGTATATTCAGGAATGTCGAAGCTCACCCGCACGTGGCTTTGCGCGGCTAGATGGTAAATTTCGTCCGGCTTCAGATTGTAGAGAAGCTTCACCAAATTGACCGAGTCGCTCAGATCGCCGTAGTGCAGAAACATGCGGACGCCGTTGATGTGCGGATCGGCATAAAGATGATCGATGCGCGAGGTGTTGAACGTGCTCGCGCGACGGATGATTCCGTGAACTTCGTAGCCCTTCTCCAGCAAAAGATCCGCGAGATAACTCCCGTCTTGACCGGTAATTCCCGTGATGAGCGCTTTCTTCATTTTGGTCGTGCGGTTCGTTAGCTCACAGGATGCCAGCGAGCAAATGATTCCTGGAGGGACGGGCTCTGTCCCGTCCCATTCTTCGGACGACACGGAGGTCGTCCCTCCATCAACCCGGCGGCGTGACCATGATCCGCGCGAGCACCGCTCGCTGAGCTGAAATCAGGTCGGAAATTCCCTTTCGGGCGAGGGTGATCAATTGATCGAGCTGCGAATGCGCAAAAGTCGCCTCTTCGCCGGAGCCTTGCACTTCAACAAAATCGCCGTCTTCGGTCGCGACTAAATTGAAATCAACGGTGACCGCTTTGTCCTCTTCGTAGTTCAGATCGACAATCGCGTCGCCATTCAAAATCCCGGCGCTCACCGCCGCGACCAATTTC
>CAZFZG010000034.1:18176-20014 GCA_964523205.1 uncultured Chthoniobacteraceae bacterium
ATCGACAATCGCGTCGCCATTCAAAATCCCGGCGCTCACCGCCGCGACCAATTTCTTGATCGGCGGCGCGTCGACTTTCTTGTCTTTCGCCAGCTTTCGACAAGCGAGCGCAACCGCGAGACTTGCACCAGTAATGGCAGCGGTCCGGGTACCGCCGTCAGCCTGAAGCACATCGCAATCCACCCACATCGTACGCGGCCCAAGTTTTTCAAGATCGACAACCGCACGCAGCGATCGCCCGATCAGTCTTTGAATTTCTGTACTCCGACCGTCCAGGCGACCTTTGGAAATATCGCGCGGTTTCCGAGTCGTCGTTGAGTACGGCAGCATTGAGTACTCCGACGTCAGCCAACCGCCGCTCATCCCGCCTTCGCGGGATTCTTTCATCCAGCGCGGTACGACTTCTTCGACGGTGACGCCGCAAATCACGCGCGTGTTGCCCATTGAAACGAGAACTGACCCCGTCGCGTGCGGCGCGATATTTAATTCGAAACTGATCGGGCGAATTTGATCCGCCGCGCGGCCGTTGGAGCGTTGCTGCATGGCAAGCAACCTAATCACCAATTTCCAAATCCCAAGCTCCAAACAACCGTCGGCCGTAAGTGCCTCTGCGGAAATACAATAACATGCCGCTATTTTGGCCAAAAAATTGATACGTAGAGATGTTGACGCTGCGAGAAAATGGGCTAATTTGGTAACCCCGCTGGACAGCGGGAACTCCTTTAATCGGGAGTTCGTTCTACGTACATTTGGGACTGCAAATTGGGCTCAATTTTGTCCCGGAAAGATAATCGACGCCGCTTCGGCGGAGGAGATTTCATACCGGGCACGAGATTGAGTTTTTTTGTCGTCTGAAATGTACCTGAGCGCTGGTTCTTTGACATCTACATACAGGGTAGTAAGAAAGTACAACTTTAAGAGCTGAGTCTGAAATCAAGACGCCGTCGTAAGGCGGCGAGAGAGTTTCAGTTATCACAATTTGATCCGGCAGCTGCCGGATCTACAGATTGATCAAGCTACAAAGAGCGCATCATGGATGCCTTGGTGCCAATAGGCGATGAAGGACGTGGTAAGCTGCGATAAGCTACGGAGAGCGGCAAACACGCTTTGACCCGTAGATTTCCGAATGGGGTAACCTGGACGAAGTAATATTCGTTCGCGTTCCTGTGAATCCATAACAGGAATGTCGCGACACCCGGCGAAGTGAAACATCTCAGTAACCGGAGGAAAAGAAAGCGAAAGCGATTCCGTCAGTAGTGGCGAGCGAAAGCGGAAGAGGCTAAACCCCCGCTACTTCAGAACGTTTTCGAACTACCATGTATTACGTTTACATTCTCAAACATCCAACTGAGGACCGAATCTATATTGGCTTCAGCACGGATTTGCGCCAGCGGATGAAGCGTCACAAGAACGCGCATCCGAAATGGCGATTAGCTTATTACGAAGCGTACGCTTCTGAGAAAGATGCGAGGAACGGCGATTGAAGCAGTTTGGGAATGTTCAGCAACTGCTGAAGAAACGAATCATGGACAGTTTGAACGCGGGTTGAAGTAGCGGGGGGGTTGTAGGAGCCCGATGTGGTAGTGCAAAGGTTAGGTGAAGCTTCTGGAAAGCTGCGCCATAGAGGGTGAAAGGCCCGTAACCGAAAACTCGAGCACGCCTAGGGATTTCCTGAGTAATACGATGCACGTGAAACTTCGTATGAATCTGCGCCGACCACGGCGTAAGCCTAAATACTCATTGGCGACCGATAGTGGACAAGTACCGCGAGGGAAAGGTGAAAAGAACCGCTGTGAGCGGAGTGAAATAGTACCTGAAATGATGTGCTTACAAGGTGT
>CAZFZG010000035.1:0-3297 GCA_964523205.1 uncultured Chthoniobacteraceae bacterium
CCGTGCTCGACCCGATAAAACAAATGCAAGCAATGCCAGCCCTCTTCCGAAACCAACGTGGTGCTCTTGTCGGTCACGGCGATTAATCTAAATCGCAACGGCAAGATGTCGATCTTGGAGGGCCAGGTAGCGGCGATTGACCTCAATCGCCATGGCTCGTGCGAACCGCGGTCAAGACGTCGTCGCGGTCTGCGCGCTCGGCAGATGAGTCATGCAATATTCTTCCCCATCGCGCGCGACGCGAAAATCGAGGTCCGGGTCGGTCAATTCGGTCCGCCCGCAAACAGCACACTTGTGAAGGGCTTCGGATTCAGGCCGCGATTGATCTTCCAAGCGCCGGCGCCGCACCGACACATCGCGGCGATGGCGCGCTTCGTAAATGTGTTCAGGTCCAAAAAAGAGCAGGTAATTGGCGAAGGCCGCGATCAAGGCTGCCCGGTATGAATTCGAGCCAGTAAAAAATCCAACCAACAGAAAGGCGGCGGAGATCCACGCGAGCCATTTGATCCGCACCGGCAGAATGAACAGGACATAGATGAGTTCCTCGGGATAGAACCTGGCAAAGGCGAAAAACAGCGACGCCATCAGCATCGAATTGGAAAAATTACTGCCGAAGAAAAAAGCCGCGATGGTCGTCCCGATCATCCCAACGACGATATAAACAGTCAGTCGAAAGGCGCCCCAGGCGCGCTCGACACCTTCGCCCACCCACCAAAGGAACCAGAGCGCAAACAGGAACCAAAGCGGGCTTAGCGTTTGGGGTATGAAAATGTAAGTGACCAGCCGCCAGACCTCGCCGTGACTGATCTTATCCGGGTCAAGGGTAAGGATTGTAATGTACCCCGGCAGCAACCACGCCAGCCCGAACACGAGCGCGGCGAAACCAACCAGAATGCGCGGCAGTCCGGGAATGCCGAGAAAACCAAAGCGGCGCTCAAGTTTATCGAGCAGGGTCATCTCGCCGACCATTGCGCAGGCCAATCGCGAAGTCTAGGCTTCGCAGGTGAACGAAGCCGCGCAAAAGAAGACGGCGCTTTACGATCAGCACGTGAAGCTTGGCGCCAAGATGGTGCCGTTCGCCGGTTGGCTAATGCCGGTGCAATACACCAGCATCGTCGAGGAACATCAGGCCGTGCGAAAAAATGTCGGAATGTTCGACATCTCGCACATGGGCCAGTTAATCGTCGAAGGCAAGGAGGCGCGCGGTTGGCTGAACACGATGCTGACCAACAACATCGACAAACTCGACGTCGCCCAGGGGCAATACACCTTTCTTCTCAATGACAAAGGCGGAATCATCGACGACTTGATCGCTTATCGAATCGGCGAAACGAAATTCCTTCTCGTCGTAAACGCGGCCTGCACAGACCAGGATTTCGACTGGTTGGATCGACACCGGGCAGACAAGGTCCGTCTCGGAGATCGCAGCGCATATTTTGGCGGAGTTGCGATCCAGGGTCCGCGTGTGACCGACCTGTTCGTGAATCTCCCCGCGCGCAATCACATCGTCGAGGTCGATCTTGACGGAACCTCGATCTCCATGGCGCGGACCGGTTACACCGGCGAAGACGGGATCGAGGTTTTCTTTTCGACCGATGATGCGGTGAAGTTTTGGAACACGGTGCTCGAGAAAGGAAAGGATCTCGGGATCAAGCCATGTGGACTGGGCGCTCGCGACACGCTGCGGTTGGAAATGTGTTACCCCCTCAATGGCTCCGACCTTTCCCCGGAGCGAAATCCGATTGAAGCCGGGCTCGGCTTCTTTGTCGACCTAACGAAACCAAATTTCATCGGGCGCGACGTTTTGCTGAAGACCAAGGAGAACGGGCCGCGCGAAAAGTTGGTGCCGTTCAAGATGAAAGACAAAGGTCCGCCACCGCGGCCGCATTACTCAGTTTTCGAAAATGGCCAACGAATCGGCGAAGTAACCAGCGGCACACTGTCGCCGAGCTTGAACTGGGGCGTAGGGATGGCGTATGTCTCAGCGCCGCACGCGAAAATTGGCGCGAAGATCGACATCGAGATTCGCGGCCAGAAATTTCCGGCCACAATCGAGAAAAAACCGCTCTACAAGAAACTATGAACGTTCCAGACGATCTGCTTTACACCGAGAGTCACGAATGGATTAAGCGCGAAGGCGACAAGATCCGCGTCGGCATCACTGATCACGCCCAATCCGAATTGACTGACGTCGTTTTTGTGGAGCTGCCAAAAATGGATCGGCAGGCAGACGCGAAGGAAGCGATCGCCGTCGTCGAATCAGTCAAAGCCGCGAGCGACATTTACGCGCCGGTCAAAGGCAAAGTCGTGGAAGTGAATAAAACGCTCGAAGCCGATCCCGGCTTGATCAATCGCGAACCGTTCGGCCAGGGCTGGCTGTTCGTCATGAAGATCGACAGTCCCGACGATCTCAAAAACCTGAAAGACGCCGCCGCGTACAAAAAACAAATCGGCGGCTGAAGCACGCGCGTGAAAGCGCTCGACATAATTTTTTATGTCTCGCTGATTGTTGGCATCGGATCAGCGCCATTGCTTTTGTTCTTTGGCATTCCGTGTCTTAGGTCGCGCGAAGACAGCAAAAGCAAGATCGGCCTCGTCAGCATTGTTGTATTCGCGGTTTCCGTTTTAGCGGGACTAGCTGCAGGCCAGACGAGCGCAAACGTTGGGCATCGCGAAGTCCTGCGAAAGCTGGAATCTACGAATCCGTCTTGCCAGATTTTGATCAATGGAAAAGGAGCGGACAATGTCCATGCTGTCCTGGCCAGTCTAAAAACGCTCGACTGGCTTCCAGCTCATCACTCAAATCCTACAAAACGAATCAACATCGAAATCCTCGATCATGCTCCGCGACTGCTCCTGTCTTTAGCGCGTGACTCAAGTGACCCCCAAGAGTACTGGGTTTATTATCCGCGGTTTTATTGCCTGTTCAGCAAAGCCTATTGTGTCAAAGCGGAACACGATATTGGTCGGATAAAAACGACTCTGTTAGACGGCTATTAGTTTGCGTGAAGCCTACATTCTTCAAAAGATCTTCGGAACTTCGAAAGTGGCTGAAGAAGAATCACGCAACGGTCTCTGAGCTTTGGGTTGGGTTCTACAAAAGAGGATCGGGGAAACCGAGCATTACCTGGCCGGAATCAGTCGATGAGGCGCTTTGCTTTGGTTGGATCGATGGAATCCGCAAAGCAGTGGACGACGTCAGCTACAAGATTCGGTTTACACCGCGGCGACGCGGCAGCATCTGGAGCGCGATCAATACCAAGCGCGCTCGCGAGCTGACGAACCAAAAGCGAATGC
>CAZFZG010000035.1:3397-15509 GCA_964523205.1 uncultured Chthoniobacteraceae bacterium
TGGAGCGCGATCAATACCAAGCGCGCTCGCGAGCTGACGAACCAAAAGCGAATGCGGCCGGCCGGATTAAAAGCATTCGCGGCCCGGAAGGAATACAAATCGGGCATTTATTCTTACGAACAACGGCCGGCGGATTTGCCGCAGACTTACGCGATGATTTTTACGAAGAACGCCGCGGCGTGGGATTTTTTTCAGGCGCAGACGCCATCGTATCGAAAAACAATGACGTGGTGGATCGTCAGCGCCAAACTAGAAGAGACGCGACTCAAGCGTCTCAAGAAACTGATTCAGCTGTCAGCAAAGAGGCGATGCGTATTAGGATGATTGTAGGGCAGGCGTTCCGCCTGCCAGTCGCGAAGAGGCGACCGATGCGGTTGCCCTACAATTTCAAATTCAGCTCGAAGAGCTCGATCCACCCAATCAGTCTTTGCCAAAGAGCAGCTCGTCTACGCCGTGGAGAACTTCTTCGACGCGCACGGGTGCCGCGAAGAAGCTGTAACCAGAAAGTATTCCGCCGGACATCATCTGGCTTTCGGGCCGGAGACTGCCGAGCGAAAGAACCGGCGTGTCGCGCAGTGAGGCGTCACTGTTGACCTCGCGTTCGATTTCGCGCTGGGTCTGACCGGCGGTGTCGACGAGGATGAGATCGGGTTGAAACCAACGGGCGGCGTTGAGCGCCATCTTATCGTCGTGCTCTTCGCGGATGAGATATTTCCCGGCGCGTTCCAGAGCTCGCCGAATGAGACGAGTCACGCCGGGTTCGTGATCAATTAAGAGAATTTTTTTCTGAAATTTCATGGTGGTTGATGTCTTGGACCACCTTCCCGAGCATCGCCTGTGCCATCGCCGGCAAGCAAAAGCCAGACACCGGCCACGCCGATTCAAAAACAGGTTAGAGCAAACCCGAGACGGTGTTGATCAACAGCGCCAGGATGATGGTATTGAATCCAAAAGAGAGGACGCTGTGAACGAGAGTCAGCCGGCGCAGACGCGGGGATGTGATTTGCACGTCAGAGACCTGACAGGTCATGCCGACCACAAATGCGAAATAGGCGAAGTCGAAATAGTCCGGCGGCCGGTCGCCGGGAAAAATAAGCCCGCCGGCATGTCGATCGACGCCAGCCTCAGGGCTGTCGCCGTAGAAAGCGTGGGCGTAACGGAAACTGAATACGGTGTGGACCAAACACCAAGAAAAAATCACGGTCAACAGCGTTAACAGAAGATGCACAGTGAAGTGGCCGCCCGTTTGCCCTTTGTTGGCGCTAATCAAAAAACCGACGGCGAAAAGTGCGGCGCAGGAAGCCATCACCGCGAACACAAAGATCAGGAACCGGCTCAGGTCTTGTTCCCGGGCTCGGTCGCGCAGTCTATTGTGTGGCGTCATCAGGATCGCGATCCAGTCCAGGACAAGAATGAAAAAGGCAAACGCATCCCAACTGGCAATGGATGCAGTCCACAACCGAGCATGGCCGCGCAACATCAAGAAAACGACTGCCGCAGCCGCGAGCGCAATGACGAGCCGATGGCGCGTATCCTGGCGAGAGACCACTTGGGCAATGCGCATGGCGAATCGGAGTTACTAATATTCGGCGAATGAGGCAAGCCATTCGCGACTTTCATACCGTCGGGAGCTGTGCTTAATTTCGCGTTCGGCATGAGCAGCAAGGCCAAGCCCTCAGGCTCCGAGTTGAATTTCGAGAAAGCGATGAGCCGGCTCGAGGCGATTGTCGAACAAATGGAAACAGGAAAATTGCCGCTGGAAGATTTGATTGTGCGCTACGAGGAAGGGATGAATCTGGTGAAGATTTGCCAGGAACGCCTGACCAGCGCGGAGCAGAAGATCGAGATCATCGCCCGGAACAGCGGCGGCAAGGCAATTGTGAAAGACTTTGAACCTGCTGCCGAATCGTCTACCGATGACAAAAGTGGGGAGAAGGAATTAAAGAATGACGAAGTCAGACTCTTCTGAAAGGACAGCGGTGGAGAAACCGAAGCGGTTGCTCGATAGAATCCATTCGCCAGCGGACATCAAGGCGCTGCGCGAACAGGATCTGTCGCAGCTGGCGCAGGAAGTGCGCGAGGAACTGATCCGAATTTTATCGCAAACGGGCGGACATCTCGGCCCGAACCTCGGGGTAGTTGAGCTGACCATAGCGCTCCATCGCGTGTTCAATACGCCAAAGGACCGGTTCGTGATGGACGTAAGCCATCAGGGTTACGTCCACAAACTTTTCACCGGCCGTCTCGATCGCTTCTCGACGATGCGGCAGTTCGGCGGATTGAACGGTTTTCTTTTGCGCACCGAAAGCGAACACGACTGCTACGGCGCCGGACACGCGGGCACTGCACTTTCGGCCGCTCTCGGCATGGCCGTCGGCCGCGATCTGCGCGGCGGCGATGAAAACATCATCGTGATCGCCGGCGACGCCGCGTTCACCTGCGGTATCAGTTACGAAGCGCTGAACAACATCCGCACCCAGACCAAGAAGTTCATCGTGGTGTTAAACGATAACGAATGGTCGATCGCCAAGAATGTCGGCGCCATTGCGAATTACTTTAACCGGATCGTAACGAATCCGACCTACGCGCATCTGCACGACAAGGCGCGCGATTTTGTGCAATGGATTCTTGGAAAAACCGGCGTCCACCTCGCGCACAAGGTCGAGGAGAGCGTGAAGGGGTTGCTGGTGCCAAGCGTGATTTTCGAAGAACTCGGGCTGCGTTATTACGGACCGATCGATGGTCACGACATTCCGTTGCTGACCCGAACCTTTGAATTTCTGAAAACGCAGGACGAGCCGGTGCTGCTGCACATTCTGACCAAGAAAGGCAAAGGCTACGAACCGGCGATCAAGCAGCCGGACAAATTCCACGGGCTCGGCAAGTACAAGATCGAGAGCGGAGAGACTGCTCCCACGCCCACGCCGACCTATTCAGAGATCATTGGCAAGAGTCTGGCGAAATTTGCCGACACGAATCAGAAGCTGGTCGCGATCACGGCGGCTATGCCAAGCGGCACAGGCCTCTCACATTTCCAAAAGGCGCATCCTGGTCGCTACTTCGACGTCGGTATCGCTGAAGAACACGCAGCGTTGTTTGCCTGCGGATTGGCCACCCAGGGCCTGACGCCGTTCCTCACAATCTACTCTACATTTTTCCAGCGCGCCTACGACATGGCGATTCACGATATAGCGATCCAAAAGCTGAACGTGCGCCTTTGCATGGACCGCGCCGGTTTGAGCGGGGATGACGGCCCGACCCATCACGGTTTATTCGACATCGGTTATCTGCGGCACATCCCGAACTGGGTCCATATGCAACCAAAGAACGAGGAAGAGTTTGTCGACATGCTTTGGACGATGGCGAACTATAATTCGGGACCGATCGCGGTTCGTTATCCGCGCGGCTCGGGCACCGGCGCGCAAATCAAACCCGAACCGAAGCTGCTCGAGATCGGAAAAGCGGAGGTGGTGAAACACGGCCGCGACGTCGCGATTTTCGGTTTGGGCAACATGTTCGAAGTCGCGGAAGAAGCGGCGAAGAAACTGGAAGAGAAGGGAGTTTCAGTCGCACTGATCAATCCGCGCTGGATCAAACCGATGGACACCGGCACGCTCGAATTTTTCGCCCGCAGTGTGGACGTCGTGGCCACGATTGAAGACCACGTGCTGCACAACGGATTCGGTTGTGCAGTGATGGAGCATTTGCATTCGCAGCAAATCAACACGCCGGTAGTTCGAGTGGGCTGGCCGGATGAATTCGTCGAACATGGCGCGGTCCCGCTTCTGCGGAAGAAACACGGGATCACGGCCGACGCCTTGGTCGAGAAAGTTTTGCCGTTGCTCAAGAAGAAATCGGCCGCGAAGCCAGCGTTAGCCTAAAAAGGATGAAGGTTGAAGGATGAGGGATGAGCGATGAAAAGGACGACTTGCGAAAACGCACAAAGCGCTTTGCTCTCCGAGTCATCAAGGTTTACGAGACGTTACCCAAAACTGGTTCTGCCCAAGTTTTAGGGCATCAACTTCTCAGATCGGGAACGTCAGTCGGCGCGAATTTTCGCGAGGCGCATCGAGCACGTTCAGATGCCGAATTTGTATCGAAAGTTGGGGATTCGCTAAAGGAACTCGAAGAAACGGCTTACTGGCTCGAGTTACTGGTCGAATCTGGAGCAGTCAGCGAGAAGAAATTGGATTTGCTTCGTGACGAGACATCGCAACTAACCGCGATCTTGACGTCTATCGCGAAAAAGATTCGTTCGCGACTTTGATTTCCGCCTTCATCTTTCATCCTTCAACCTTTCTTTGCCATGCCTGCAATCGAAGCTCGCGATTTAACGAAGATTTACCGCACCTATCGCAAAGAGAGCGGACTTTGGGGCGCGGTGAAAGGGCTCGTCCGCCGGCGCTACGACGAAACCCGGGCGGCAGATCACGTCTCCTTTCAAATCGAGGAAGGCGAATTCGTCGGCTTTCTCGGGCCAAATGGCGCCGGCAAGACGACCGTTCTCAAAATGCTTTCGGGATTGCTTAATCCGACGGGCGGTGACGCCCGCGTGCTTGGATTCGTTCCATGGGAGCGCCGCAACGAAATGAAACGGCAATTCAGTCTACTCATGGGACAAAAGAATGCGCTTTGGTGGGACTTGCCCGCGCAGGAATCGCTCGAGCTCAATCGCGCGATTTACGGGATCGATCGCGATCGGTTCAACAAGGTGGTTGGCGGCTTGGCCGAGCTGCTCGAGGTGACGGACAAAATGAATGTGATGGTGCGCGAGCTTTCACTGGGCGAGCGAATGAAAATGGAGCTGATCTCCGCGCTCATCCACCAACCGCGCGTCTTGTTTCTGGACGAACCAACCATCGGTCTCGACGTGGTCAGTCAGAAACGGGTGCGCGAGTTTCTGCGAATCTACAACAAGGAGCATCGCATCGTCACGCTGCTGACCAGTCATTACATGCAGGACATCGAAGAATTAACGCATCGCGTCCTGGTAATTGATCACGGGAAAATATTCTTCGATGGACCCCTCAGCCAGATCATCGACCGCTTCTCAGTTTACAAAATTGTAAGTCTGACTTTTGATGCGAGCTCGAATTGTGACTTTTCCCGGTTCGGTGAAGTGATCGAACAAACGCCGGTGTCAGTGCAAATCAAAGTGCCGCGGGCGAAAGTTACCGAGACAACTCGCGAACTTCTTCAAACTTGCGATGTAATCGACATCAACGTGCAGGAAGTTCCGGTCGAAGACGTGATTCGCCAGCTTTTCGGCAGCGCCAGGAATTCCCCGGCCGAACTCGCGACTAGCGAACTGGCCTAACTACGAGCCAAGGCACGTTTGAGCTCGTGCGTGTAAGCGGGATTGATTTCAAACGAGGTAACCGGCATCTCGGCGAGTTGGATCTGGTCGGAGTAAGGAATGCTCTCGACAAATCCGGCCGCCATCAAACTGTTGAGCGTGTCAACGACGTCGTCCGATTCCATTTTAACATAATCCTGAATTTCAGCCCCGAGCATTGAATTAGCGAAGCCGATCGCGCGGACCACATTCGCCTCCCGCCCACTGAGTTTTATGGTCCGCATAGCGGCAGTAAAATTAGCAGAATCCATACCGGTCTAATCGGTCGAGTTAAAGCATCGAGGCAGCGTGTAAAACGCTTTTCTCCATGCCCTCGGCGAACGTCGGATACCGCGGTGCCCAGCCGATGCGTCGTAGCTTTGCGTTGCTAACGCGCTTGTTGCTCTCGCCTCTTTTTCGAGTCGATGTCGACCTTCCGGAAGACGCTAATGGCCGCTGCAATTTTGCTGCCAACCAGCGATAACATTCGCTTTGCAAAATCGGTTGGTCGTCTACCACGTTGTAAATCTCGCCAGCCGCTGGGGCCGATTTCAATAACAGGAGCATCCCTGCGGCCGCATCATCGCGGTGAACCTGATTCACAAACCGATCCTTCTCCGGATCGAGTGTGGCCTGTCCGCTCAAGAATTTTCTCAGCAGAGCAGAACGACCAGGCCCGTAGATTCCGCCCAGGCGAATAACAATGCCATCCTTTGCCAGAACCAAATCCTCTGCCCTCCGCAAAATCTTGCCGGTTTCATGCTTTGGCCGGGCCGGACTTTGCTCGGTCACCACCTCGCCGTTGGTCTGCGCGTAAACGCTGGTGCTGCTGGTGAACAAGAGTTTCGCGCCACTAAACTGATTGAGAAGGTTTAGTGCGCCGTCAAAATAAACGCGCCTGTAAAGATCGACATCCCCGCCGCGTGTGCTCGCGCAATGAATCACGGCGTCGAAGTCATCTTGGCGCGCCAGGACAACCCTTTCATCAGAAATGTCTACGTTGTCTGCGCGAACACCACGTTGCGAAAGGTCCTGGGCCGATTTCGGCGACATCGTCCAGCCTTCGACTTCCCAGTCATCGGCCTGCAGCAAATCCGCCAGCGCAAGACCGAGATAACCGCATCCGGCGATGAGAGCGCGCGGCATGGACAAACGCCTTACCCGGCGACCGCGGCGATCTCGATTTCGTCGAACATTTTTCGCTGTAGCGCGCGCACCTGATTCAGGCGAATCAATTCCAGCAACGCCAGAAAAGTGACTACGATCTCAACCCGCGACGCGATCTGGCCGAAGAGCTCCGAAAATCTCACCGCGGTTCCGTCTCCAATTCGCTTCAAAATTTTTTCAATCTTGTCGGAGACGCTGAAACGCTCAGCAAAAATTTCACCGAGGTTTTCCCGAACCTCGACTCGCTTGATGACCTCCTGGAACGCGTGAATCAGTTGAAAAATTCCAACCTCCCGTAACGGTAAGGCCGCATCGGAGGCGAGAGCGCTCCCTCCGTCCCGGGTAAAGATGCGCTCCTGTTCCAGGGCGCGATCGTGCAATTGGGCGGCCGCTTCCTTGAATTTTTTGTATTCGATCAGCTGCCGGATCAGATCCCAGCGAGGATCGTCCTCTTCGGCATCTTCTTCCGGCGGCTGCTGATCGAGTGGAAGAAGGCTGCGGCTTTTGAGATAAATCAGATTCGCCGCCATAACGACGAACTCCCCGGCGATGTCGATCTTGAGTTCTTTGAACGCCTGAAGGTATTCGAGGTACTGGCGAGTGATCCGTTCGATCGAAATGTCGTAAATGTCGATCTCGTCGCGCTTGACCAGGTAGAGCAAGAGATCGAGGGGCCCCTCAAAAATCTCGAGCTTAACCTTGTAATCGGTCTCCATGCTTCAAGGATTGTAGATGGCGCACGCTCGAAGTAAATCGCCCCAGCATTGTGGCGATGTCGATTTTCGTAAGACGCTACGCGACTTCGTGCCGATGAACCCAGACACTGTTCACGACACCGAGCGCAAACATGATCATCAGCGCAAACGAACCGCTATAGCTGATAAGCGGCAATGGCACGCCCGTAATCGGCAAGAGCGCGATCGTCATGCCGACGTTCTGGAAAATGTGAGCGAAAATAAGACCCGTTATTCCGATCACCAGCAGAAGGCCAAATTGGTCGCCGGCAAAGAAGGCAACGAAGAGACAGGTCAAGAGCAGCAAGGCGAATGCGCCGATCAGAAACATTCCGCCGACAAATCCCCATTGTTCACCGATCGCCGCAAAAATGTAGTCGTTATGCACTGCGGTCGACGGCAGAAAGCCGAGCTCGATTTGGGTGTTCGGCGCTTTAAATCCTTTGCCCGCCCAACCACCGGAGCCGATCGCGATGAGCGATTGATTGATCGCCCATGAAGAACCCTGTTTGTCGATGTCTGGATGCGCGAACGCGGTCAAGCGGGCCTGTTGATAGGGCTTGAGCATGAGGTTCGCCGTAATCGGGATCATGGCGAACAGGATCAAAAGAATGCAAATCAGATAACGAAACGGAATTCCGCCAACGAAAAGCAGGCCGAGCATAACCGGAATCCAAATGAGGACTTCACCCAGGTCCGGCTGCAAGAGAATCAACAGACAGGGCGCGCCGGCAATGGCCCCGCACACCAGCAAGCGCAACATCGGATGCATCTGTTTGAATTGACTCAGGAATAACGCCAGAACCATGATGCCGGCCACAACCGCCAACTGGGCCGGTTGAAAATTAATCGGGCCGAGGTGGAGCCAGCTCCGAGCGCCGTAGACTTTTTGACCCATGAACTTGGTCAGGACCAAAAAGAAAATGCCAGCCAGATACAACGGCAGCGCGCCCCAGCGAACCCATCGATAATTGACCAGACTGCCGACCATAAACGCAAAAAATCCGACCACCACCCAGTTGGCCTGCTTTCGCCAAAAGTCCGCCGCTACCGGATCCTCTCGCATGTAAGTGGCACTGTAGATGGCGATCACGCCAAAGATGGCGAGGGCGAGCATGACGATGAGCAGGATCCAATTTAATCCGAGGAGCTTCCGAAGAAATGGCGTCATGTCGATCTACTTTGGCGCGCGGGTCGGCCCTCACGCAGCCAGTGTTTTCGAGTATACGCAGGTCCGAAAATTCGCAACGCCTTTTGCCTCTTAATTTTCCAAATCCAGCCGGCGGCAGGCTTCCCCGACGAATTCTAGCCCCGGTAAAAAGGGCAATCCATAAGAGCCTGATTTCCAGGTAATTAAAGAAATTATTGAGAAAAACGAGCGCTTTCCTTGTCCACCAGTTTGAACCAATTTAGAATTGAAGCCTTTCCAGCCGAGGGCCCCAGTTATGGCGAAGAAAACAAAGCGAAAAGTCGCGTATCGCACCCTGCCGATGCAGCGGCAGTTTAATTTGCGCCAGGAAGGAAAACACTTCGATTTGGGCGCGATTTTCGATCAGCTCAACAGACGTTATTTTCGCGGCCGGCTGCGCAATTACAAAGTGGAATGGGGCCGCCGCCGAAAACACCGGCCAAAAGATCATTTTGTTTTCGGAACCATCCAGGAACAAGACCGAGTGATTCGCATTCATCCGCTTTTGGATCAGGCGTTCGTGCCGCGCTGGTATTTGAACTACGTTCTTTACCACGAAATGCTGCACTCGGTGGTTCCGGACAAGCGCTCGCCCAGTGGACGACGTCAGGTTCACACCGAGGAGTTCAATCGGCGCGAGCGGGAATATTACAGCTACTATCGCGCGCGGCTTTGGGAAGAACAGAACCTCGCCAGGTTTCTGCGTTAATCGAACTCGATCGGTTCGCTAAGATCAGCGTTTCTCGGCTGCGGCCGGACGTGAGCTTGGTTCAGACGGCGAGGGAGTCGTTACTACGTTCTTCTTGATGAGATACCAGAGGGTTGTCGCCAGCAAGAGGGATATCAACTTGGCTTGCCAGTTCTTCAGGAACAGTTTCTTCATAACGTCCGTGCAACAAAATCTCGCCGATCCGCTGGCGAAAGATCTCTGGCGTAAAATTGCGCTCAATTCGACGCCGATGGCAAATGGAAATGCTCCCCGTCTCCTCGGAAACAACGATGGCCACCGCGTCCGATTCTTCGGTAATCCCGAGCGCGGCGCGATGTCGCAATCCCAGACTCCGGTCCAATGTTTCGCGCTGGCTCACTGGAAAAATGCAGGCCGCCGCGGCGATCCGGCCATTGCGAATGATTACTCCGCCGTCGTGCAATGCTGCTTTCGGATGAAAAATGCTCAGGATCAGCTCCACCGAAAAATCGGAATCGAGGGTCACCCCGGTTTCTTCGTAAACCCGGATTGACGTGTCCCGTTCAATAGCCAGCAGCGCGCCGAATTGTTTGTTCGCCAATTGAGTTACGGCTTCGGCCAGATCATGCACCGTCTCACGTTTCTCGCTGGTCAGCGAAAAAATGGGATGGCCGCCGAGCTCGGCCAGACCGCGTCGAAGCTCTGGCTGAAAAATTACGACCAAGGCAATAGCGAGGAAGACCGAAAAGCTCCGCACGATCCAACCGATCACCACCAGGTTTAGCAAGGTCGAGATTAGGGTCAGAGTCAGAAAGACAATCGCCAGACCGGTCAACACCTTGGCCCCGCGAGTGCCGCGAAAGTAAACATAACCGTAGTAAATGCCGACGCTGAGCAGAATGATCTCAAGAATACTGCGCCAGCTTTTGAACCAGAGTTGGAGAAGCTCCTGAAGCATCACGACATTCCTTCCACTGTTCGCAGCGCCGCGGCGTTTTCTTTCACGTCGTGGACCCGCAAAACATCGGCGCCTCTCGTCCGCAAGATTGCAGTGAGCGCGATTGTCGGCGCCAGCCGGGCGCGCAGGTCATTTGAGCCGACGAGTTTTTCCAAAAAAGACTTCCGGGAAACGCCAACCGCGAGTGGGCGATCATGAACCCGCAGCCCCTCAAGATTTTCCAGCAGCGACAAATTGTGCTCCAGCGTTTTTCCGAAACCGATTCCGGGATCAAACGCCAGCCTCATGGGATCTACGCCGCACTCTATTGCGCGGGCATATTGTTGTCTAAAAAAATCGGCCACTTCTCTAATAACGTCGCCGTAATGTGGATTTTTCTGCATCGTCCGTGGCTCGCCTTGCATGTGCATTAACACCAACCCTGCTTTTCGTGTTGCGGCGAGCAGCAACATTCTTGCATCGCCGCGCCCCGCGGTCACGTCGTTGATGATCGATGCGCCTGCATCCAGTGCCGCGCTCGCCACTTCGGATTTTGAGGTATCGATCGAAATTGCAATATCGATCTTGTTTCGCAATTTCTCGATCACCGGAACAACCCGCCGCAGTTCCTCTTCAGCCGAGACGGGTTCGGCGCCTGGACGGGTCGATTCTCCGCCGACGTCGATGATGTCGGCGCCCTCCGCCGCAATTTGAACGCCGCGCGCGACTGCAGCATCCGGGTCCAAGAACTCCCCGCCGTCAGAAAACGAGTCTGGCGTGACGTTAAGCACTCCCATGATCATTCCCTTTTTGGAAAGGTCGAAAGACGTGTCGCCGATCTTCCAAAGTCGAGTCATCATTGCAAATCAGACTAACACGGCGCGCCGCTTATTCGAAACCTGTAGGGCGCGACGCTGTCGTCCCATGGGAAGCCAACGGCTTCCCCTACAAATTATTTTTTCGAGTATTTACCCATCAACTGGCCCTGGGCGATGACGTGACCTTTCATCGCCGCGTCAACTTCGCGGCGCTTTGCGCCTGGCTTAAGATCGAGCGTTCTATCGAGCGCGAATATCTTGAAGTAGTACCGGTGCGTGCCTGAAGGCGGCTGCGGCCCGTCATAATGCTGACCCGGAAAATCATTTGTTCCCTGGACTCCGCCTTTCGGCACGCTGTTCTCGGCGATCTCGGCCGCCTTCGGATCGATGTTCCAAACTAGCCAGTGCGTGAACAATCCTACCGGCGCATCTGGATCATCAACAATCAGGGCCAGGCTTTTCGCTTCGGCTGGCGCGCCTTCGATCCGTAATTCCGGGTTAACGTTCTGGCCGTTCCTGCTGAATTTTTCCGGAATTGTTCCACCTTCTTGAAATGCTGGACTTGCGACTTTCATTTTTCCCCCTCCTGCCGCAAAGGCAACGAGCGTAGCGGCCACGATCATACCAACGGCGGTAATAATTGTTTTCATACTTCAAATTCGGTTATTAGATCGATCCGCCACAGGACGGATTCGCTGTGGCGAACAATCTCTACAAATGGTTTCGCTACTATGACCAAAAACGGTCGCACGATTCGAGAAAAGATCCTTGCCTTGTTGCGCTCGCACCATTACCGGCCACAGGATCGAAACGAGATTGCTGAAGCGCTTGGTGCAAAGGGGCCTGACCGCGTGAATGTGCGCCGGACTTTGCGCGAACTCGAGCACGCCGGAGAAATCGTTCGCGTACGCAAGAACCGTTACGTTCTGCCGTCCGAAGCCGATCTGGTAACCGGAAAATTGTCGATCCACCAAGCAGGCTACGGCTTTCTCGTTCCGGAGAAATCGGGAGAGCCGGATATCTTTATCGCAGCGGAGAACACGGCTACCGCGATGAATGGCGATCGCGTGGTGGCGAGAATCAGCCGCGATGTTCCGCCGCGCCACGGAAAAGGACGCGGGGCCCGAGCCGGTCACCGGACCGAGGGCCGGGTGATTCGCATTCTCCAGCGCGCCCGGGATACAATTGTCGGAACGCTTCAACATTCGAAGAATTTTTACTACGTCGTCCCCGACGATCCGCGC
>CAZFZG010000035.1:15609-19959 GCA_964523205.1 uncultured Chthoniobacteraceae bacterium
AATCGCGTCACGTCAATCCGGAAGGCGAAATCATCGAAGTGCTGGGCCGGTCCGACGCTCCTGGTGTCGATATGTTGTCGATTCTTCGGAAATACAATTTGCCAACAGACTTTCCCAAAAACGTGGTGGATGAAGCGAACCGGATTCCGAAATCAGTCGAGCAACGAATGGTCGAAGGTCGCGAGAATTTGCGAGACAAATTCATCATCACCATCGACCCGGACGACGCGCGCGATTTCGACGACGCCATCGACGTGGAAAGGATCGACCAAGGCTGGAAACTTGGCGTGCACATCGCCGACGTTTCTGCCTATGTGATTCCTAACGGTGCGCTAGACCGCGAGGCGCGCCGGCGCGGCAACAGCGTTTATTTGCCGGACCGCGTCATTCCGATGTTGCCGGAGCGATTGAGCAACGGCATTTGCAGTCTCAATCCAGGCGTCGATCGATTGACGTTTTCCGTCTTCATTGAGTTCGACAAGAGCGGCCGGCCGAAAAACGCGCGTTTTGCTCGAAGCGTGATCCGCAGCGGGAAACGGCTCACTTACAAAGAGGCCTACGCGATTCTTCAAGCGAAACCCAACGGTGAGCTCAGTCGTAGGCTGCATCTTGCCTGGCAGCTCGCCTTAACTCTCCGTCGAAGACGGTTCGAGCACGGCTCGCTCGATCTCGATTTTCCGGAGGTGAAAGTTTATGTCGATCCAAACGGTAAACCAATTCGACTCGAGCGCGTCGAGAACGATGAGTCCCATCAATTGATCGAGGAATTCATGCTCGCGGCTAACGAAGCGGTTGCCCGCGAGCTGCGGCATCGGTCGCTCCCGACGATTTATCGCGTACACGAAGACCCGGACCCAGAAAAACTCGGGGAATATCGCGAATTCATTCTAAGCTTTGGTTACAAAGTCGGTGATCTCTCGCACCGAAAAGAAGTGCAGCGTTTCCTGGCTTCGATTCGGGGCAAACCGGAAGAACAGGCGCTCAAGATCGGGTTGCTCAAGAGTTTGAAACGAGCGCGTTACGTCGCGCAGCCTCTGGGCCATTACGGTTTGGCCAAAGCCAATTATCTCCATTTCACCAGCCCGATCCGGCGTTACGCCGATCTGGTTGTCCATCGCACCTTGGCTGAGAGAAATCTTTCTCGCCGGTCGAAGACCGACCTGGGCCAGCTCGAATCGCTGGCCGACCACATCTCAGACACGGAGCGCAATGCGGCTGAAGCTGAGATTGAATCGGTCCGCCTGAAGAAGCTTCAATTTTTTCAACGACAGCTCGAGGAACGAAATCCGCAAGTCTTCCGCGCAGCGATCGTGGACGTTCGAAATTACGGACTGGTGGTCGAGCTGCCGGACGCGGTGGTGACCGGCCTGGTCCATGTCTCAGCACTGACCGACGACTTTTACCGCTTCGATGCCGCTCAGCGGCGCTTGATCGGTCGTCGAACCAACCGCCGATATCGTGTTGGCGATGAAATCCGCGTCTTTGTCGCGCGAGTCGATACGTTCAAACAACAGATCGACTTCGCGATTGCCGATGTAGCGGCGAAGAAGACGCCACGGCGCCACTGATCCGAGGGTCCAGAAACCTATTAACAGGATATTCACAAGGTGCTTTTTGACCCAAAATTCTGCTTCCCTTTTTGAGCCCGGACGTAATAAACTCCGCCGTTTTGCCAAGGAAATGGATAACCTCATAGAGGCCAGGGAGCTGCAGATTGAGCGGAAGCATTTTCACGTCGAGTTCAGGGAGAACGACCGCGGCAAGTTCCTCCGGATCACCGAAGAAGCCCACGGGCGCCGCAATACGATCATCGTTCCAAGCACTGGCGTGGAGGATTTCACGGCGGCGATCGATGACGTGATCGACCACGCCGAGCGCAGCGCACCGGCGTAGTTCTTCTGTGGAGCAGGTCTGAGCCGGACTGGCGTTGTCTCGGCTGCAGATGGGACCACCTGTAGGGGCAGCCGTGTCGGCTGCAAATCCTAATCAGGAGCTGGCGGGACGCCTGCCACCACAGTCCGTTGACACATCAACGTGCGGATTTAGTTTGGCCGGTCTCTCCAAATCGGGGAATTTTCATGCCCACAAAACGCAAATCGAGTTCACCTAAAACGGTCAAAGCCCACCGAAGATCAGTATCAAAAGCCGCCGCCGCGCCCAAAAAATCAGCGAAGCCAAAATACGTTTACTATTTTGGCGACGGACACGCCGACGGCACCGGCAAAATGAAACCGTTGCTCGGTGGCAAAGGCGCCAACCTCGCCGAGATGACACGGATTGGTCTTCCCGTGCCGCCCGGTTTCACGATCACCACCGAGGTCTGCAGTTACTTTTACGCCCACAACCGCAGTTATCCGGCGCAGCTTAAAGCCGAAGTGGAAGCCGCGCTGGCCAAGGTCGAGAAATCAGTTGGCAAGAAACTCGGCGATAAAGATCGGCCGCTGCTCGTGTCGGTGCGTTCTGGCGCGCGCGATTCCATGCCGGGCATGATGGACACCATCCTCAATCTCGGAATGAACGACGAAGTTGTGGAGATCGTCGCCAGGAAAACGAGCAACGCGCGGTTCGCCTGGGATTCGTATCGCCGATTCCTGCAAATGTACGGCGACGTCGTCATGGGGATACAGAAGCGGCCGGGCGAAGACCACGAACCGTTCGAGAGCGTAATCGAGCGTTTGAAGGATGAGCGTTACGGCAAACACGATTTCCCTGATGTCCGGTTGAAAGTTGATGATCTGAAAGAACTGGTGAAGCGCTTCAAAGCGCTGATCAAAGATCGGACCGGCAAATCATTTCCGCAGCACGCGAGGGAGCAAATGTGGGGCTCGATCGGCGCGGTATTCGGTTCCTGGATGAACGACCGCGCGATTGTTTATCGCCGGAAATACGGAATCCCACACGATTGGGGCACGGCGGTGAACGTGCAAACGATGGTGTTTGGCAACATGGGCGACACCAGCGCGACGGGCGTTGCGTTCACCCGCGACCCGGCCAGCGGCGAAAAGGTTTTTTACGGTGAGTACCTGATCAACGCCCAGGGCGAAGACGTAGTCGCGGGTGTGCGCACACCGCATCCGATCGCGATGTTGGCCAAGGAAATGCCCGAGGCGCACAAGGGACTGATGAAAGTGAGAAATGTTCTCGAGCAGCATTTCAAAGACATGCAGGACCTCGAGTTCACGGTCGAAGAGAATCGCCTTTACATTTTGCAAACGCGCAACGGCAAACGGACCGGTCACGCCGCGGTCCGCATCGCAGTGGACATGGTCGATGAGAAGTTAATCGACAAAAAAGAGGCGGTGCGCCGGATTCCGGCCGACTCCCTCGCGCATTTGCTCGCCCCAATCTTTGATCGACAATCGGCTAAGGAGGCGAAGAAAATCGGCAGCGGACTCGCTGCCGGACCCGGCGCGGCATCCGGTCATGTCGTTTTTAGCGCGGAAGAAGCGGTCCGGCGTTCGAGCAAAGGCGAGAAGGTCGTGCTCGCTCGCATCGAGACTTCGCCGGAAGACTTGCGCGGGATGATCGCGGCGGAAGGGATTCTCACTTCGCGCGGCGGCGTTTCCTCGCACGCGGCCCTGGTGGCGCGGCAAATGGGAAAAGTTTGCGTCTGCGGCGCGAGCGGGATCCAGATCGATTATCAAAAACGCACCCTGAGCGCGAACGGCACCACGCTGAGCCAGGGCGATTACATTTCCATCGACGGAACTGCCGGCGAAGTTTTTGCCGGCGAAGTCACGACTGCGCCATCAGAGATCATTCAGGTTCTGGTCGATCGATCGCTCGACGCGAAAAAAAGTCTGACCTATCGCGAGTACGCGAAGCTGATGAGTTGGGCCGATGAATTCCGGACCATCGGAGTCCGAACAAACGCCGACACACCTGAACAAGTCGCCAACGCAGTCGCCTTTGGCGCGGAGGGAATCGGACTGTGCCGGACCGAGCACATGTTTTTCGAAGGCAATCGCATCGACGCAATGCGGGAAATGATTCTGGCCGGAACAAAACAGGAACGCGAAGAAGCGCTCAAAAAATTGCTGCCGTATCAGCGCGAAGATTTCGTCGGCATTTTCAAAGCGTTGAAGGGATTGCCGGCTACGATCCGATTTCTGGATCCGCCATTGCACGAATTTTTGCCGAGCGACCATGCCCAGCAAAGCGAACTGGCGAACAAGCTTGGCGTTCCTGCGGACAAGATCGCGCGGCGCGTCCACGAGCTGCACGAGTTCAATCCGATGCTAGGGCATCGCGGTTGTCGATTGGGAATCAGTTACCCGGAGATTTCAGAGATGCAGGCCCGGGCAATTTTTGAAGCCGCGGCCGAAGTGCAGGCGAGCGGAATCAAGGTCC
>CAZFZG010000036.1:0-19828 GCA_964523205.1 uncultured Chthoniobacteraceae bacterium
GCATGTCAGATTTTCCAGCACGATGCGAGCCAGCTTCCTTTGCCGCCAAGATCGGCCAATGGTAAATGTCAGAATGGCCTTCTGGCGTCGATTTTGGATTGGGTTCTACGCGGTTGCACTCTCGCATTTCGCCGTCGGCCAAACCTATCAGGGCAAGGAGTTGGTCCACGCCACGATTCTTGCCGACACTTCGACCGTCGTCCCCGGAAAACCGTTTACCGCTGGAGTCCTTCTCCGAATGGCGCCCGGCTGGCACACATACTGGAAATTCTCTGGCGACGCTGGCCTACCGACCGAAATCAAATGGAACCTCCCAACAGGCTGGAAAGTCAGCGACATCCAATGGCCGATCCCGCTGAAGACGATCGATCCCGGCGACATTCAAACCTACGGGTATCAGGATGAGGTCCTGCTCGTTCAAGAAATCACCCCGCCCGTCAAGATCGACAACTCAACTGTGAAACTTTCGGCGCAAGTCGATTGGCTCGTTTGCGAGAAAATTTGTATCCCCGGCGGCGCGACGCTCGCTCTCGAACTGCCAACCGCCACGACAGCCGAGTCGAGAAATACGGACCTCTTCGCGCGCTATCGTCGTTTGCTGCCGCAAAAATTTCCGGACACCAACACGGCCACCACGAATTGGAACCGAACTGGCAACGATCTTCGACTCAAAGTTACCAACGACCAGGTCGCAAATTATCAGACCATCGACTTCTTTCCGTTACCTCTAGGCGATAACACTGTTGTGGGTCATCCGAGTGTCGAATCGCGCAAAGCGAACGAGATCACGTTCAAGATTCCAATCGAATCGCCGGACAAAAATTTGTCGTCGATGCCCGGCCTTATTGTTCTTGCGCAGCAAGAGAACGGCAACGATCGACAGGCCTGGGAACTTAGCGCGCCGCAGATTGTTTCGGCAGCGCAAGTCGCGCCACCTTCCCGCGGCCTCGCCACGTTTCTGCTCTTCGGGTTCATTGGTGGACTCATTTTGAATCTGATGCCGTGCGTGTTGCCAGTGATCTCGCTCAAAATTTTCGGATTCATTCAACAAGCGGGAGAGAGTCGGGCAAAAATTTTCCGGAGCGGTCTCGCATTCGTTGGGGGAATCTTCTCCTGGTTCATCGGACTTGCCCTCGTTCTCATCGCAATTAAGGCTGCCGGTCATGAGGTCACCTGGGCATCGCAATTCACGAATCCCTATTTCGTTTTGCTTCTCAGCGTGATCGTGCTCGTCTTTGCGCTGAATCTTTTCGGTGTATTCGAGATTACTTTGCCACAATTTGTTTCTCGCGGAATCGAGTCCGCGCCGAGCCAAGGCAACGCCGGCTCATTTTTTCAAGGTGTGTTCGCGACTGCATTGGCTACACCGTGCACCGCGCCGTTTCTCGGCACCGCGATCGGTTTTGCGTTTACCCAATCGTCCGCCGTCATCTTGTCGATGTTTGTTGCCGTCGCCGCCGGAATGAGCGCGCCATATTTTCTGCTTAGCGCGCAGCCGGCTTGGATGCGATTTCTGCCGCGACCCGGTCCGTGGATGATCCACGTGAAGCAGTTCATGGGATTTCTTTTGCTCGCGACGCTCCTCTTCCTGGTCTACGTGCTCGGCGCGCAACGCGGACTCGACGGCGCAATTTGGGCGAGCTGCTTCTTGTTAATCATCGCGATCGTCTGTTGGATGAAAGGCGCGTTCATCGTTCCAACTGCATCGCTGTTTAAGCGAAGCTTCGTGGTTGTGCTCATGCTCTTACTCTTGCTCGCCTCCGGTTTTTATTTCATCGGCGACAAATTTCAGTCGGCCAAGATCGACGTCGTCCAGTCGAATCTCCCCGGCGATTGGCAACCGTTCACGCCGGAACGATTGCAGGCAGAGCGTAACGCCGGTCACGCGGTGTTTGTCGATTTCACCGCGGCCTGGTGTTTGACCTGCAAATTCAACGAGAAAGCCGTGCTGGAAAATTCCGAAGTGCGCGACGGGTTCCAGCGCCACGGTGTTGTGAAAATGAAAGCCGATTGGACCAACGGCAACCCGGCGATCACGAAATTGCTTCAACAATTTGGCCGGCCGGGTGTCCCATTATACGTGCTTTATCCCGGAAAATTGCAGGAACCGATTGTCTTTCCGGAATTACTCACCAAAAATATCCTTCTCGATAAACTCGAAAGCATCGCAGTTGCTTCCCGATAATTTATGAAAACAAAACTAATCATCACCGCACTCACCATACTCGCCGGCGCACTTTACGCGGCCGACGTTCCGCCGGTCGGCAGCGCCGCGCCCGACTTCTCTGCGCCCGACGCCAATGGGAAGACGCAATCGCTCTCCGAATACAAGGGCAAATATGTCGTGCTCGAATGGTTCAATCCGGAGTGCCCATTCGTGAAAAAACATTACGGCAGCGACAACATGCAAAAGCTGCAAGAGGAATACACAGGCAAAGGTGTGGTTTGGCTGACCATCGATTCCAACGCGCCCGGAACGGAAGGCAACATCACTGCCGAGCAGGCGAAGAAAATCATGGATTCGTGGAAAACGAAACAGACCGCGCTTCTGCTCGATCCTGAAAGCAAGATCGCCAAACTCTACGGAGCGAAAAACACGCCTAACATGGTGATCGTTGGTCCGGACGGCAAAATCGTTTATGAAGGCGCGATCGACAGCAAAGCGTCGCCCAATCCGGCCGACATTCCGATGTCGACCAACTACGTCAAAGCCGCGCTCGACGAATCACTCGCCGGCAAGCCGGTTTCCAACGCGCAAACCAAACCGTATGGCTGCCGCATAACCTACAAATCCTCATAGAGATTTGTTGCCACCGGCTTGTGGCCGGTCAGAAGTTTTCTCAAGGCGGCGGTCTAATACGCGAAAGAACGCGACCGAAAATCTGACTCAGACACACGCGATCAAGCACGGCGACACCTTCGCGGTTCTTGATCTCCTCGGTGGCATTGACGCCTTACCGAAATGCGGTGTCTATCACCGGGACACGCGGTTTCTTTCTCGGCTCGCGCTGAGGATCGATAACGAACGCCCGGCACTGGTAAGTTCGGCGATCAGCGACGACAGCGTCGTTGTCACCGTCGATCTTACCTGCCATGGCGTCCGAGCTCGTGGCACGAAATTCTTGTGGAACGCGACCCTTTACCAGCGCCTGGAGATTGACAACGACGGGACGTCGACAGTCGAATTATCGACGGAATTCAATGCCGACTTTGTGGACTTGTTCGAAGTCCGCGGTTTTAAACGCGCTTGCCGTGGCCGGTTCGATCCGCCCGAAGTTCGCGGAAACACGATCCAGTTTTCATATGAAGGATTGGATCGAGAGCGTCGCCGGACGACGATTCGGTTCGATCCATTGCCAGAAGAGTCAACCGGGACGCAAGCGTGTTTCCGGCTCAAACCCGGCCTGCAAACCGTTCTCGATTTTTCAGTGCATTGTGAGTCCGGCGATCGAAGATCGACATCGATCGCCGACTTCGATGAAGCGTTGCAGCGGCTTCGTTCGGGGATTTCGCCTGCGACCGAAGTTGATCGGGCGATTGTCAGTTCGAACAAGCAATTCAACTTGTGGCTGCGCCGCTCACGTGCCGATCTGCGCATGATGCTCACCGAGACGCCGCACGGCGTGTATTCGTATGCGGGGCTCCCTTGGTACAGCACGGCGTTTGGCCGCGATGGGATCATCACCGCGCTCGAATGTCTTTCATTCAACCCGGGTATTGCGCGCGGTGTTCTAACGTATCTCGCCGCGACGCAAGCGACTGAAGAAAACGCAGCGCGAGACGCGCAGCCAGGGAAAATTTTGCACGAGACGCGCGCCGGCGAGATGGCGGCGTGCGGCGAAGTTCCGTTCGATCGTTACTACGGCTCGATCGACGCGACGCCGTTGTTTGTCATGCTCGCGGGTGCGTACTACGACCGCACGGCCGATGTCGATTTTATCCGATCGATCTGGCCGAATATCGAGCAGGCGCTGAACTGGATCGACAACTTTGGCGATCTCGATGGTGACGGTTTCATCGAGTATGAATGCTCTGCCCGCGGCGGGCTGCGCAACCAGGGATGGAAAGATTCGGCCGACGCAATTTTTCACAGCGATGGGACTTTGCCCGACGGACCAATCGCGCTTTGCGAAGTGCAAGCCTACGTTTTCGCAGCAAAACGCGCAGCCGCAAATCTCGCGCGGACCCTTCAAAATACTATGCTCGCAGAACAATTGGCGCGTCAGGCCCAAACCTTGCGCCGCCAATTCGAAGAGGTTTTCTGGTGCGAAGAGCTTTCGACTTACGCAATTGCGCTCGACGGCAAGAAAAAGCTTTGCCGTGTGCGCAGTTCAAACGCCGGCCATTGTCTGTTCGCCGGAATTACGAGCGCAGATCGAGCGGAGCGCGTCGCAGCTACCTTGATGAGCGAGGAATCATTTTCGGGCTGGGGCATCCGCACAATTGCTGCAACTGAATCGCGCTACGATCCGATGTCCTATCACAACGGTTCGATCTGGCCACACGACAACGCGTTAATCGCGGCTGGTTTCGCGCGTTACGGCCTGAAGAATGAAGGATCGGTAATCTTTCAAGCCCTGTTCGATGCCAACACCTTTTTCGAATTAAATCGTATGCCCGAGCTCTTCGGTGGCTTCATTCGCCAACCGGGCATAGCCCCGACGCCTTATCCGGTCTCTTGTTCTCCGCAAACCTGGTCAGCTTGCGCAGTCTTTCTTTTGATCGCTGCCTGCGACCCACCGTATGGCTGCTCGATTAACTACACATCATCGTAGGGTGGAATGCGTTACGCTTTCGCCGCGCCTCGCGCCAAGTCGCCACCCCAGTCGCATGATCGGCAGCGGCGTGATGCGGACGAGGAACATGGCGAGCTTCATAACGAGGCCGGGAATGACGAGCGGTTGGTCTGCTTCGATTGCCGCTAGAGCGTCGCTGACCGTTTGCTTCACTGAAACGTACACAAATTCAGGCCCCGTTTCCGGTTCGCGTCCCGGGCGTTTGGCCACGTCGCCAAATTCGGTGTGGACCGGTCCCGGACAAAGCGCCGTCACAGAAACGCCACTGCCGCCCAGTTCCGCACGAAGCGCTTCGGTAAAACTGTTCACGTAGGCTTTGGTCGCCGCGTAAACGGCCATGCCCGGAATTGGCAGGAAACCGGCTGACGAACTGACATTTAAGATTGCGCCTCGTCTTCTTGCGATCATCGGCGGAAGTAGTTGACGCGTCAGAAGAGTGAGCGCGGCAATGTTTACTTGAATAATCCGATCGTCGCGTTCGATGTCGCTGGTCGCAATCGAACCATAATCACCGAGTCCGGCGTTGTTGATCAAGAAGTCGACGTCGATCTTGCTTTGCTCAAGCCAGCGAACGAGCTCGTCGATTTGCGCTTTGTCCGAAAGATCGACAACGCGGACGTGAACGTTCAGTCGCGGGTTGCGATTTAGCAGCTCGTCGCGCAATTCATTCAAGCGTTGCTCGCGCCGCGCGACGAGCACGAGTGTTCGCCCGCGGCTCGCGAGTTGTCGGGCAAACTCGCGCCCGATTCCCGCCGACGCGCCGGTGATCAAGGCGTTACAATCACTCAGATTCATTCACCACGAAGATCACGAAGAACACGAAGGCGGAAAACAAATAAATTTTCTTCGTGCACTTCGTATCCTTCGTGGTTGAAGTTCCCGACCAATGAACGTTCTCGTGACAGGCGGCGCCGGGTTTATCGGCTCGCATTTGGTCGAAAGATTGCTTGCCGATGGACAGAACGTTTCGATCGTCGACGATTTCAACGATTTTTACGATCCGAAGATCAAGCGAGCTAACATTTCCTCGGTCGCGAAAAAGATCCCCGTTCACGATATCGATCTTCGCGATGGCGACAAAGTCACGAAACTATTTCGAAAGGAAAAGTTCGACACGATTTTTCATCTCGCCGCGCGTGCTGGCGTTCGACCGTCAATTCAACGACCGCACCTTTATTACGACACGAATGTAGGCGGCACGCTGCATTTACTCGAAGGCGCGCGCGCGAGCGGAGTGGAGCGGTTCATCTTTGCGTCAAGCTCGTCGGTTTACGGCGCGGCCAAGAAGGTTCCGTTTTCGGAAGCGGAGCATCTCACTCAAACCTTGAGTCCGTACGCGGCGACGAAAGTCGCCGCTGAATTTCTCTGCTCGACCTACTCGCATCTCTACAAGATGCGCGTCTTCGCGTTGCGCTATTTTACGGTTTACGGCGCGCGACAGCGTCCAGATCTGGCGATCCATCAATTCACCAGAAGGATTCATGCCGGCCAACCAATCGACCAATTCGGCGATGGCACGACGCGCCGCGACTACACTTACATCGATGATATCATTCAGGGAACGATGGCGTCGCTGAAACATGATGGCCCGACATTCGATGTTTTCAATCTGGGCGAGAGCCAAACGATTCAGCTCAAGGATTTGATCGTCGCGATCGAGAAAACCCTTGGCAAGAAGGCTAAGATCAATTGTTTGCCGGAACAACCCGGCGACATGCCGCTTACCTGTGCCGATATTTCCAAGGCACGGAAACTTCTCGGCTACAATCCGATAACGAAATTTGAGGATGGGCTGCCGAGATTCGTGGATTGGTTTTTGAAATCGTGCGCTAAGTGACAGTTATTATGTTGAGCGAAGCGAAACATCTCTGAATTTTGCCTAAAGAAAATGAGTCAGAGATTCTTCGCTCCGCTCAGAGTGACATTATGAGCAGTCTTCCCTTCGATCAGCGCGCCTGTTTCATCGCCGGTCAGGCGAAATCAGGAACGACGCTTCTCGCCGCATTGCTCGATGGTCATCCGGAAGTGCTCGTTTTGCCGCAAGAAACGGCATATTTCCCGACTGTCTTGCGAAAATACCGCGACGCGGGTCGCCGTGCTCAATTCGACTATCTCACCAAAGAGTCTTTCTCGCGCGTGCTCTTCGGAGGCGAACCGAAATGGCGCGAGCACGAATACAAAGATTTTCCGCAGCAAGAATTTCTGCAGACATTTGAGCGGATAGCGTTCGATCCGGGGAACACGCAGCGTGATCTGCTCGCTCTGATGGCCGAGTCGTACGCCAAAACAATTGGCGCGCCGCTCGATCGCTTAAGACGGTGGATCGAGAAGACGCCCGCGAACCGAAACCATGTCGACGAAATCTTCGCGCGATTTCCAAACGCGAATTTGCTGGTCACTCTGCGCGATCCGCGCGCGATCCTTGCGACGCAGATCGCGCTCGAGAAAACGCGAAAGACAAAACGCTTCTCGGTTTATTACGTGATCGCGCACTGGCGGGTGGCGGCGAAGCTGGCGCGTCGTGCGCGCGCGGGAGAGATCCCGGCTTTGTTCGTGCAATTCGAACAACTGGTCAGCGAGCCGACAAACGTGATGAAAGACGTTTGCGATTATCTGGGGATCCAGTTCGATCTCGAGATTGTCCTGACCCCGACAAAAGTTGGCGAACCGTGGGGTGGAAATTCTGCTGCTCGGGTCGCATTTTCGCAGGTAAGCGCCGAACCGGCGACGCGTTGGCAGGAGGAATTATCCGAGGACGAGGTTGGTTGGGTGGAGTGGCATTGTGGCGATCTGATGCCGGAGTTCGGATATGAGCCGCGGCTCAAGTCGCGCCGGGCCAGGTATTTTCTGCAGCCAATCCGTGAAGAACGACCGCGCGAGTATTTGAAATCCCGAGCCTACTCGATTCGGGACTCCTTAGCCCGTCGATAAGGTCGAGATTTGCCCCCTTGCCAAGCTGCCGCTCTTCGCGGATAATCAGGCTAGTAGATGTCGGAAATCTAATTCTGGGCATCCGTTTCATTGAGGCTAAGAGTATGAAGCGAGGTTCGTCATCTTCGCGATCTGATTGGCTAAGCAAAACGGGCTGTATCCTCAGACGATTCTATTTCCGGCGTGACGAGGCGGAGTTTCCAGCGGCGTCGCAGACTGGTTGCAATTTATGGACCTTTCGGGATTCGCGAGCCGCGGACCGTGTCCCGCAACGCGGGACGCTCCGTCCATTGAACAACTTAAATATTGAGGATCAACATGAACTCGCATTCATACGGGAAACGTCAGCGCCACGGGCGCGGTCGCTCTCGACGTCGGGGCGGGCGCGGACGTTTCCAAGAGCCACGCCCAAAAGCTCCGAAGCAGAAAACATTTTGGCAACGCATCGCCGCATTTTTTGGAGGAGACGGCGGCGGCCAAAGAGAACCGGCCGCGCAATCGCGCAACGGTCAGCAGCAGCAACAACAACAACAGCAGCCACGGCCGCAGCGTAAGCCGGAGGCGATCGAAGTCACTTCGCCGCGCCTTTACGTCGGCAATTTGTCCTTCGACGCGACCGAGAGCGATCTTTTCGAGCTCTTCAACGGCGTTGGCCATGTGCAGAATGCCGAAGTGGTGAGCTATCGCCACAACCAGCGCTCCAAAGGTTTCGCCTTCGTCCAGATGCAGACGACCGAGGAAGCCAAGCGCGCGGTCGAGGAACTGCACGACAAGGAATTTCTTGGGCGCAAGCTGGTGGTCAGCGGCGCGAAATCGAGCGAACACAGTCGCGGCTAAATATCAGGCATTCGAAATCTTTCAGCGGGAGATGCACGCTACGGCGTCATCTCCCGTTTTGTTTAATGTTTTTGTCATTCCGAGCGAAGTCGAGGAATCTCTGACTATTCCGGATTCGTGAAGCTGGTAATGCCCTGTTCGCCCCTAAATATCTAGAGATGTCTCGACGTTCCTCGACATGACAGATTTGAAAAACGTGTTTTTCATCGTCGGGCCCACGGCGGTCGGTAAATCGGTTCTCGCGGCTGATCTCGCGCTCGAGCTCGGTGCCGAAATTGTCAGCGCGGACGCGTTCCAAATTTATCGCGGCTTTGACCTGCTAACCGCGAAACCGGACGCAACCACGCTCGCCAAGGCACGTCATCATCTCATCGGTACGATGTCGGTCCTAGAAGAAATGAACGCGGAAAAATTTCGGCGACTCGCGTTGCAAGCGATCAGCGAGATTCATTCGCGCGGAAAATCGGCCATCGTTGTTGGGGGGAGCGGACTTTATGTCAAAGCGCTGACGCATGGATTGTCGGTAGCGCCCGGATCAGATCCAAAGATTCGCGCGAAACTAAACAAGTTGAATTTGGATGAGTTGCGCGCGTGTTTGAAAAAGCTCGATCCCGAAAGCGCGCGCAGGATCGACATGAAGAACAGGCGCCGAATGCAGCGGGCGCTGGAGATTTGTTTGCTGAGTGGAAAGCCAGCGTCGAAACAGCGAACCGAATGGAGTGCAGGCGGGACGCCTGCCGCCACAGGAGTCTTCGTTTTTCGAGATCGCGAAGATCTATATCAACGAATTAATCGGCGGGTGAAAGCGATGTTTGACGCCGGGGTAATCGACGAAGTGCGGGCAGCAGGGGCGATGAGCGAAACCGCGTCCAAGATGATCGGACTGGGCGAGATTCGCGATTTGCTTGAAAAGAAGGTGTCGATGTTGTCCGCCAGTCGGACGGAATCGTCCGGTGGCGAGCAATGCGTGGCTGCGATTCAACAGGCGACGCGGCGTTACGCCAAAAGGCAGTTGACCTGGTTTCGGCGGCAAACTAATTTTCCACCGCTGAATTTATCGCTTGTCACTCACAACGAAGCAAGGGTTTCGCTGCTCGCGAAAATGCTGGGAGTTCGGGGGAATGATTGAAACACGTCCGAAAAAAACGCACGAACGCGCGCTTTTAGTTGGTCTCGAGAAGCAGGGCGTCTCGAAATGGGATTTGCGGGATTCGCTCGATGAATTGGCCGAGCTGGCGAATTCGGCCGGCGCGGAAGTCGTTGATACCGTCACCCAAAAACTAGAGAAGCCGACCGCTCCCTATTACATCGGCAAAGGCAAAGCCGAGTCGCTCAAACCGGCACTGCAAGATCGACAAGTCACGTCCGTCATTTTCGACGACGAACTTTCGCCGGCACAGGGACGCAATTTGGAAACCTTGCTCGCGCGCAAAGTTCTCGACCGCACCCAGCTGATTCTCGATATTTTCGCCCAACGCGCGCGGAGTCGGGAAGGGCGATTGCAAATTGAGCTGGCGCAGTTGCAGTACTTGCTGCCGCGACTGACCCGGATGTGGCATCATTTGTCGCGCCAAACTGGCGGAATTGGCACGCGCGGTCCCGGTGAAACGCAGTTGGAAGTGGACCGTCGTCGCGTCCAGGAACGTATTTCGCGGTTGGAACGTGAATTAGAATCGGTTCGCAAAACGCGCGCTGTGCAGCGGCAAGGCCGCAAACGCCATCAATGGCCGGTCGCCGCGGTTGTCGGTTATACCAATGCCGGCAAATCGACACTGTTGAATTTGCTGACCGGCGCGGACGTGGTCGCCGAAAATAAATTGTTTGCCACGCTCGACCCGACGACGCGCAGTTTCGTTTTGCCAAACAAACAGCGGGTGCTGCTTACCGACACCGTTGGCTTTTTGCGAAAGCTGCCGCACACCTTGATTGAATCGTTCAAAGCGACGCTCGAAGAGGTGAGCGAGGCCGATTTGCTCATTCATATTGTCGATCTTTCGCATGTGCGGGTGGATGATCAGATCGAAGCGGTTGAGGGCGTGATCAGGGAATTGGACGCGTTTGGGAAACAAACGCTGATTGTGTTCAACAAGATCGACAATCTACAAAATCGAGAACTGATCGAAACCTACCTACGGAGATTTCCTGGAAGCGTGGCGATTTCGGCGCGAACCGGCGAAGGCGTAAACAAACTTGTGCAAGCGTTACAGGACGCGCTGAGCGCGTGGCGGCTGCGCTCGCGCTTCAAAATTCCTGCGAGCGAATCGGCACTGATTGCTGAGATCCATCGGGTCGGTCACGTCCTGGAGTTGCGATATGAAGGGAACGACGCGTTGATCGTCGCGCACGTTCCACCGGAGCTCGCGCAAAAACTGGAGCGCTTTGTGGAACACGCGTGACGTCGCGTTGTAGGGCAGGCGCTCCGCCTGCCATCCCTTAAGTTCGGCAAGCGACACGCTTGCCCTACAATTTCCTCGCGTTCAGGATGACGGCGACATGACCGCGCGCGAGCGAGTAAAACAACTCCTCAAAATCTGGCCGAAGGTTTATCCTGATGCGCACACCGAGCTGGATTTCAAAACTCCGCTCGAGTTGTTGATCGCGACGATTCTGTCGGCCCAATGCACCGACAAGCGCGTGAACATGGTCACGCCGGCGCTGTTCAAGACCTACCCAAGCGCGAAAGATTACGCGAGCGCGCCGCCAGGCGAATTGGAGAATGCGATAAAATCGACAGGTTTTTTTAACAGCAAAGCAAAGAGCATTCGCGGCGCAACGGCGGCCATCGCCGAAAGATTCGGCGGCAAAGTTCCCAATTCGATGGAAAGCCTGCGTGAATTGCCCGGAGTTGGCCGCAAAACGGCGAACGTTGTCTTAGGAAATGCCTTTGGAAAAAACGAAGGGATCGTGGTCGACACCCACGTAATTCGGTTGTCGCAGCGGCTTGGTCTGACCAAACAGAAAGATCCCGAAAAAATTGAACAGGACCTGATGAAACTCGTCCCGCGCGAACAGTGGACGAACTGGAGTCATTGGTTGATCTGGCACGGCCGGCGCCGATGCTTCGCGCGCAAACCGGATTGTCGATCATGCGAAGTTTTCAAGCTATGTCCGAGTGGTAAGAAATTCATTCGGACCGGCGTTGCAGTGAAGGTCTAAGCGATTTGAAACTAGCGTTCGGGCTCGAGATTGTCTGACTGCTCGACGTGTCGCAAATTCCTGCCGCGATGTTTCGCCACCGCGAATCCGTCCTGTGGCGGATCGATCTTCCGATCGGGCCGAGAGGCTGGGGATTGATTTTCCCGCCGATCTGAGGAAAATAGTGCCCCCGCAGCCCCATGCAGCACGTCACCGCATTCTCGCGTCCAGAAACCGTACCTCCGGTGCCGGCGTTTGTGCCGAAGCGCAATGTCTGGATCCTCGACAGTTGGCGCGATTTGATTCTCTACGTTGGGACGCCGCTGCTCATCATCCCGCTGTTCCTAGCGGCGCAGGCGCGCTGGAGCGCGCAGGAGATTTACCTGTTCGTGGCCGCCTTTGGGGCGATGGGTCATCACTTGCCGGGAATGATTCGCGCCTACGGTGACCGGGCATTGTTCGAGCGATTTCGCTGGCGCTTTATCGTTGCCCCGATTTTCCTGCTCGCGGTCTGCGTCGGTTTTTATTTCTGGGACATCAAGACCAACCCGGTGATCATGGTTGTGTTCCTGTGGGGCGTCTGGCACGGCATGATGCAGACGTATGGTTTCGGCCGGATTTACGATGCAAAAATGGGCTCCTTTGCCGCGCTGACTCGGCGGTTCGACTTCACTATCTGTGGAATTTGGTTCGCCGCGGGCGTGATTCTTTCACCGGCCAGGATGACCGACACCCTGGAGGGACTCTACGGGTGCGGACTGCCGTTCATTGCCCCGGCTGGTATTCATGCACTCCAACAGACGTTCCTGTTTGCCGCCGTCGCCATTTCGATTCTTTGGCTGGCCAACTACGTGAGAATGTGGGTTGCAGGCACGCGGCAGAATCCGGTGAAGCTGGCGCTTTTCATCACCAGCATCGCGTTTTGGTGGTATTGCAATAACGGCGTGGCCAACATTCTGGCTGGCATTGCGCTGTTCGAAGTCTTCCACGATGTGCAGTACCTGTCGCTGGTTTGGATTTACAACCGTAACCGGGTGGAGAAAGACAGCTCCATCGGCGGATTCATGCGCTTCGTCTTTCGGCGCAGCGGATCATTGATCGGACTTTATGTTGGGTTGGTTTTTGCCTACGGCTCGATCGGTTATCTGAATTCGACCATCGGAATGGAAACGCTGACACGGGTGCTCACCGGCATTGTGGCGGCGTCAGGGTTGCTCCATTTTTATTACGACGGTTTCATCTGGAAGGTGCGCGAGAAATCAACGCGGCAATCACTCGGTCTTGCCGGTGGCACGGCGGACGTGACGCTCGGCGGTTTTCTCCCGAGCTGGGCGATCCACGGAACAAAATGGGCCGTGGCCTTCGTGATTCCGCTCGGAGCGATGTGGTTTGGGAAAGTTTACCGCGCGGCTCCGGCAGCGGATCGCACGGGGTATGTAGCGGCTGATCTGCCCACCAGCGCGCGGGCTCATTATAATTACGGTGCGGCGTTGCAGCAGAGCGGCCGGCTCGATGAAGCGGAAGGAGAATACAACACCGCACTGCGCTTCGATCCGAATTACGCAAAAGTTTACACTAATTTGGGCCAACTCTTTGTCTCGAAGTCGAAATTCGATGAAGCGAAAAGGAATTACGAGAAAGCGATCCAATTGGAGCCGAGGACCGGCGAGGTCCATACGGGTTACGCTTACGTTTTAGAACGTCTCGGGCGAACCGATGAAGCGCGCGCTGAATACCAACGGGCGGTTCGTCTTAGTCCGAAGTCGGCCCGGCTCTTTTATGCTTATGGCGCATTTCTCGACCAGCGAGGCGAAGTCGATGCCGCGATTGCGCAATATCAGCGCGCTCTCGATGTCGATCCCAACCTGGCCGATGCCCATTCGGAGATCGCGACTGCTTTGCTGACCAAAGGCGATTCTCAAAAAGCCGAATTTCATTATCTCGAAGCCGCGCGACTCGATCCGAAGCGGGCCGACGTTCACAGCAATCTCGGAAGTCTGCTTCTGCGCGAAGGGCGCACCTCGCAGGCCATCATCCAGTATGAAGAAGCGTTACGGATCGACCCCAACCTGACCGAGGCGGCGGAGAATCTCCGCGTCGCAAAACAAAGCGATAACCGATTTCAATCACGCGGACGGCCATAGTTGTTCTGAACCGCGCACTTCATCTCAATCTCGACGACGCCTGGCGAGATGAGCCGCTCAATCTCCCGGCGCTTGATGCGCGCGGGTGGGGGCCGCGCTTGCGTTTCTGCGCGCCGTCACGTTTGGTGGAAATGTTTTACGGCGAATTCGAATCGCGATTGGGAGCGTTCATTCTTTATGGCTCCGGCGATTTCCACTACTTGAGCGCGCTCTGGCTCCGTCGCCTCGCTCGGCCATTCGTTCTGGTTTCATTCGATAATCATCCGGACTGGGACATTCGTCCGCCTAACTGGGCCTGTGGCGGCTGGATCAATCGCGCGCTCGAGCTCCCGCAAGTGCAACACGTCGCGATTTGGGGTTGCGGAAATTTTGAATGCTGGTGGCCTCATAACTTCTTCGCTAATCGTCGGGCCGAACGCAAAGGGCGGCTCGAAGTTCATCCCTGGGCTGACGATCGCGCGGTCGAAGATCGACAACGGCCGGGCGCGATCCTGCGCGACAACTGGCGAGAACAATTCGAGGTGTTCGCAAGCAAACTGGCCGGCGCAGAAGTTTACGTCACGATTGATCTCGATTGTCTCCGTGCAGACCAGGCAGTGACGAACTGGGAAAGTGGCCGCTTCACGGTCGCCGATCTTGAATGGGCGCTGGCGAAACTACGGGAACAAAGCCCTATCGTCGGGGGCGATATTTGTGGAGCCTTTTCAAAGCCAAGCTATGCCCGCTGGAAGCAGAAATTCGCGTCGAACTGGGATCATCCGAAGCTCGAGCTTCCGAGTGCCGAACAGATCTGTGCGATCAACTTCGCGACTTTGAAACGACTCGGGCCGGCGTTAGCTCAACGAAACCAGCACGATCCCGGCGCTAATCAGGAACGCGCCAACCGTTAGCCGAAAATTCAGTTTCTCGCGCAAGACAACTGCGGCGGCCAGACTGATGATGATGACGCTCAATCCCTGAAATGGATAAACGAAACTGAGATCGAGGTGGGCGAGCAGGCCAAGGGTGATTAGAAAGTTGATCGTCATCGAAAAAATCCCGTAGGCGAGGAGGCTTAGGGCCTTCTTGTCACGAAAACCTTTCGCCCCCGAAGATTCCATGCCCCGTTTGAGCAAGAGCTGGCCGGTTACGAATGCGATTAGCGCAGTCGGGATCAAGACAAATACCTGCCAGCTCATAGCTTTTCTTCCAATTGTGCCGCAGGTTTCGCCGTCAGGATCAGCCCGGCGATGACCAGAGCGATGCCGCACCAACGTCGCACGGAGATGTGTTCGCCGAGAATCATCCAGCAGCTCAAAGGAACAAAAATGTCCACCACGCGGGATAGCGGGAACGCGATGGTAAGCGGAATGTATCTCAGGACGTAGAGCCAGCTCACCAGACTAATAATCATCAAGCCCATCGCCAGCCATGTGACCGGCGAAGCCAAAGCAGTTATGCCAGTCCACGACCAGACCTGGGAGATGTTCACGGTCTCGCTGGCGCCGCGTTTCTGGAGCAGCTCGTAAACGAGTACGCAAAGCACTTCGAACGCGAGCACCAACCACGGATTTGCAAAACCGGAAGCTCTTTTCTTTGTCATGTCGAGCGACGTTGTAGGGCAAGCGCTCCGCTTGCCGATTGGAAAGTCTTACCTCAAAGCTGATCTGCGTTTGGAAATTTCTTCAAGATCGGATCGTGCCGGGTTGGTTCGAGATATTTCACGGCAAACTGAAAAATTGGATTCAACAGCGGTTTTGTGTGCATCACATAAAGATCAAGCGGCGTGAGTTCGTGGCCGAGATGCAGTTTCGGATCGTAGTTGAGCGGACCGCTCGAATAGTAGCGAAGACCCTGAGTCATCCCCCAACTGATCACATCTCGAAAGGTGTAGAAATAAAGATACAGTTCAAAAGCGACACCGTAGTCGAGGCCAAGACACTCGTCGTGGATTGTGTCGCCAGAAATCAGGCAAAGGCTGAAGGCGATAACTTTTCCCGATGTACTCCAGATAAAAAAACGAGCGCGTTCGGGCATGGTTCGGCCAATCGCGCAGAAGAATTCCCTGGTCAGAACTTCGAATTTCATCGGCGAACGCTCGTGGACTTGCAGATACAACGGATAAATTTCGTCGATGTGCGGAGTAACGTCGGTCACGACTTCCATCGTGATCTTTTCCGCGCGCTCAGTCTTTCGAAATTTTCGGCGGAGACTTTTCCGCGTTACGTAGCCGATTTGTCCGAGATACTCGTCGAAATTTTGGTAATCGATCTGCAGTCGCGTCATCGGCATGCTCGGGACTCGGACGTAACCGTTTCTTGTTAACGTCGCCATCGAACCGCGATATTTCGCGGGAAAATCCTTCCAGACTACTAGCGACGCGCTTTGCTGTTTCGCAAACGACAGCAGGGCTGGCGGCAGCGATTGGGCCAGCCACGGCTCGTCCTTGGGATCAATCGCGCCCAGGTGACCTTCGCCGGCCGCGCACCCGATCATCAAGACACGCATCGTCAGAAACCGCGGGAATTTTTTCCGGACACGATCGACAATGGTACGCAGTTTGCCGGGAACGCCTTCCACAAGGTTTTGGCGAACGAAAAAAATCGGCTGGACCGCGCGGATTCTGCCCACGCGATCTTCGAGAACGATATAGTGATGCTCGAATTGGTTCGGCAGGGTCTGCTCGATCAGCTCGTAATAGCGATGATCCTTGCACTTGTTCTGAAATGCGCGTTTCCACGCGTCCAGATTCCGGACGTCGGATAATTTCAGGATTTTGGCCGTTCCCTGCGCGAAAGGAACGACAAGTTCATTTCGCATTTCGGTCGACGTTCTGAACCTGAAGCACGCCGCTGCGAATGTGAAGATCACGTTGCGGGTTTGGAATTTCAATGCCGGCTTCGCGCAGCTTCTTCTCGATGGCGAAATTCAAATCGCTGCGGTAACGGCGTGGGCGGTAACTCATCTCGCTGCTCCAAACCACCAACTCAAACTCAATTGAGTTCTGTCCAAACTTCTCCAGAAACACGCTCGGTTCGGGATCTTTCAACGTGTGCGGATTTTCTTTTCCGGCCTCGATTAGGGCGGTGCGAACTTTTTCGATGTCGCTGCCATAAGCGACGCCGATTGGAATTCGGAAACGCACCCGTGGGTCGCCGTAAGTCCAGTTCGTCACCGGCGAATCGATAAACTTCGAATTCGGGACAATCATGGTGATGTTGTCGTTGGTCACGATCACCGTGCTGCGGGCGCGGATGTGCTGGACCTGACCGATAATGCCCGCAACTTCGACGCGGTCGCCAATTGTGATTGGCCGTTCGGCCAAAATCACTAGGCCGCTGATGAAATTACTCGCGATGTTTTGCAGACCGAAGCCGACTCCCACGCCAACCGCGCCGGCGAAAACGGCCAGCGCGCCGAGGTGAATGCCGGCGTTATCGAGAACAATGAAAATCCCGACAATGAGGACGACGTTGCTAACGATCTGCGCGATCGCGTACTGCAATGAACGATCGAGGCCGCTTTGGGCGAGGAAGCGATTGAACAGAAACCGTTTCGTGCGCGACGAAAGCCAGAACACCGCGATGAGCAGCGCGATGAGCAAGAAAACTTGAAAGAGACTGAGCGTGACCCCCGGCAGGGGCGCGTTCCATGACAACGGGACGCCGGCGGCGTTGACCGCGGTGATGAAGAAAAACACCAGCACGGCAAGGCTCAGAATTGTCGTGATAATCGCAATCAAGTTGATGTCGATCTTGAGTCGGCTGAGCAAACGCCGAATGGCTTCGTGTTGCACCGCTCTCGCCATCGCGACACCGACCGCTAGCCAAATCACGAACGCGATCAGTCCGAGAAACGAGACATCGTGTCCCCATACATGAAGCAATGGTTTCTCGAGGATGCTGAGATCCATTGTCGTTAGTCTGGGCGCGTTGCGCGCCAGCGCAACCACGGCTTCGCCGAAATTCCAAGTTCCAAGCACCAAGCTCCAGGGAAATTTCAATCACCAAGCTTCAAATCGCCAACACAATTTTGGTGATTGGAAGCTGGGCTTCCTTGGATTTTGGAGCTTGGGTTTGGTGCTCGGCGGCGATTCGCCCAAGTCTGAATCCGAAATGAATCCTACGACCCGCCGCCGGCCGCTTCGCCGCCACCGGCCGACTTGACGCGTTCTTTGATATAATTGATTACGTCACCAACGGTTTGCAGTTTCTCCGCGTCTTCGTCCGGCACTTCCACCGAAAATTCTTCTTCGAAAGCCATCACCAGTTCCACGATGTCGAGTGAGTCGGCGCCCAGGTCTTCGATGAAAGACGCCTGGGGCGTAACCTGCTCCGGGTTCACCCCGAGCTGCTCGACGATGATGTCCTTGACCTTTTCCTCGATAGTTTTGTCAGCCATAAAACTTTTTTGGGTTGGAGCGCAACGCTTACCCCACCCATTGGCGCACCGCAAGTAAAACAATCACCTATTTTTGCGCTCTCCGAACCGATAACGCGCTGGTTTTATTTCCGCATTGGCGTAGAGAACAGACGTGCCTGACGCGTCTGTCGATCTCGACGAATTGGTCGATCTCAAAATGCTGCCGGCATGGGTGAGCGAGCCCCCGCCCAGCGAGCGCTACGCCCGGCACGAAGGCGAAGATCAACGCGAGCGCCGCCGGGGCGCTCCTCCCGACAAAAGAAAACGCCGAACTCCGAACTTCCAACGCCCAACTTCGAGGTCAGAACCCCCAAGACCGGACCATGATCGTCAACCGCAAGATCTCTTTCGCGAAAAACGGCACGACCAGCGGCGACATCACCGTGGCAAGAATCGGCAGCGTGGTTCTGATAACCGCCAGCGCGGGTCGGACCATCGTCCGCCTAAACGTCCGGTCCAGGAAAAGTCTTTGCCGCCGATTGGTGTCAAATTTCTGCCGCGTGCGGCCGCGTTCGAAAACGTGGTCGAGCAAATCAAATCCGGCACAGTCGCGTATTCGCTCTTTGCCCTAGCCCGCTTGTTTCTCGAAAAAGCCACGCGTCACGACGTTCAGTTAACCGCACCGCCGAACGTGTCGCTTTTCCAACTTGGGGAGAACGCCGTCGTCTCAGTCGATCGACCCTTTCTCGAGCGCAATGCGTTTCGTGCTGCCCAAACTGATTTCTACAAGGTCGACATCACCGAGACCGAACCGATCAAAGGAAATTTCACCAACGTCGCGCGTGACCGATTGAGTGGGACGCTGCTCGGCCCGACCAATCACCACGACTATCAGCGTCGGTTGAGGAATCTTTACGAGCAACGCTTCAGCCGGCGAATGAGTTTTGGCGATTATCAGCGCCAGATTCGGATCCTGACCGCCCCGGCGGAGATCGAGAAATGGAAGGAAGACGCGCGCAAGGTCACGACGTTTACGACGCTGCGTGAAGAGCCGCCGCAGACATTTTCATCAGCTGGCGAATCCGAGAAGCATTTTAATCAACATTATTTACCGGGCCTGATTCGTTCGGTCTCGGAAGTGATCATCGACGGTCCTGCGAGCCGGCGTGTGCAGGATCGCGTTCTAAACAAAGTGATCGAGAACGAGTGGACGCGAGAGACCAGGTCGCCCTCGCCGATGATGCAAGAACTGGCAGCCCGATTTCGGGAGGCGGGGCTGCACGTTTTTCGTCACCGGCGCGGAATGTTGTTCGTTTCCTCAATTTATCCGCGTCCGTTCACCAAAGAACAAACCGCTGTTTCAACGCAGGTCCGAACGATTGTCGACGCAATCGCCGCCCAGCCGAGAATCGGACGGAAGGAACTAGCCGACAAACTAATTATCGACCCTCAACAATCTGTAGAGGCAAGGGCCACTCCGGCTCGGAGCGTCCCGGCTGCAGAAGAGATCGAACGCGCGAAACTGGCGCTAGCGTCCGATCTTCTCTGGCTGATATCCGCCGGACACGTGATCGAGTTCAATGACGGGTCGCTCGATCTCCCGCGGTCGAAAGCACCGAAACCAAAAGAAGAAAATGTAGAGGC
>CAZFZG010000037.1:0-9016 GCA_964523205.1 uncultured Chthoniobacteraceae bacterium
AACGGAATCCGTCTCCTAGTCCGAAACCACGCCACTCTTTTGGGTGCGTGGCTGGAAAAAGCGTCGCTTGCTGGCCGATTCAGCAGGAGGCGTTTCCTCGGTGGGCGCGGTTTCTTTCCCGTCTTCGACCTGCCAGTCGGCCGCGCCTCCGGGGCCGAACGCCGGCGAACGTTGGAGTTGGAGTTTCAACGGCGAATCCGATTGCACTTCAGGTCCACCGCGACGTTTTAGGGCAATATCAAGAGCGCGGCGCAGCCGGCCCTTATCGTTACAGTACAGCAACACCGTCTCTTCAGAGACTGCGTTGGCATCGAACGCCTCCATCAGACAATGATCAAAGCTATGCCACCCATATGTTTTCGCTGCGTCGATAATGTCATGAAACGTTTTGCCTTCCGACTCGCCATAGCGGATTGCCTCGCGGGTCCTGAGACTGTTGCCGATTACCTCACTAATCAGGAGGCGGCTACCATCGAGCGTGGGCACGAGCCGCTGGCTAACAATGAAGCGCACGGTATCGGACAATCGATAGCGCAGCTGATCTTCCTCGTGTTTCGAGAAAAAACCGATGATGCGGTTGATTGTCTGGCCGGCATTTATGGTGTGCAGGGTACTTAGAACCAAGTGCCCTGTTTCCGCCGCGGTGAGCGCGATTTCCATGGTTTCGCGATCACGAATTTCACCGACCAGAATTGCTTTCGGGGCCTGACGCAGGGCAGCCCGCAAACCCTCGGCGAAACTTGGAAAATCCCGGCCAAGTTCACGATGGCTGATCGCGGCCCGGGCGTGAGGATGAAGAAATTCGATCGGATCTTCGAGCGTGACGATGTGAATGTCCTGCGTCTGATTCAGTTCGTTGACGATTGCAGCCAGGGTGGTGGTCTTGCCGCTGCCCGACGCTCCGGTGACCAGAATGATTCCGTTCTTTTCCTTGATCATTTCCCGGAAAACTGGCCGCAGAACCAGCGAGTCCAGGGTTGGCACACTTGATTGCAGCTTCCGCATCACAATCGCCCGGCGACAATTTTCCTTGTAAATATTAACTCGAAACCGCGCGAGATTTTCGATCGCATAGCTGCAATCGCATGACCCCGTTGCGTTGTAATCGTTGATCAACCGCTCATCGTTTCCCAAGATGTGCTCGGCCAGCTCCTCGATGAATTGCGGTGTAAGGACTGAGCCCGCTATATCGCTGGCAAACGGTTTCAGACGCCCTTCCGTTTCGACCAATGGCGGTTTTCCAGTAATAAAGAGCAGGTCCGAAACTCGCTCTCGGGTTTCGAGCATCTTGGTAATCAGAGCGTCGATCGTTGCTCTATCCATAAAACGCCACGTCTTCGTGAGCTAGGAACGTGCCCGGATTACGTTTACCGTAGGAATTTCTCGTATGCCCGGAGTATCTCTGAAAGCCTTTGCGACTTAGTGAATTACTTGCCCCAAGACTTGGCGTCGCTGTCGGCCGTTTCATCAAAGGCGTGTCGAATCCAACCGTGGAACCGCGGCTCAACCTTTCCCACGTTGCCTAGACGAGCCCCGCAAAATCGTGCGGAAGAGCACCCTGTTTTCTCAGGACCAACATCGAACCCGCGCTGCTCCATTTGATGGCCAGCCCCTGGCGCATCAATTCCTCACAGACCCGCAGCACCCCAGGCTCATAATCCGGCGCGATTTCCGGCTTTTGGCGCGCTCTGAATTTATTTTTGAGGCGGGTCAAGAAACGATTCAGCCGCCGTTCGGCATCACGCCATTTGAAATTTTCGTTCGGCAAAGCGTCGTGAAATGCCACCAGCGCCGGCTTCCCATTGGATGGTTCGGCCGAATTCCAGTGCGCGAGTACGTCGGCAAGCACGCCTTCGAAAGTGTGATCCCCATCGATAAAGAGAAAGCCGAACCGCAGATTCGACAGAGGCTTTCCTGAATCATCGACTAACAAATGCACGCGCCCCTTATTTTCGTCTCGCGCTAGGTAATCTTTGCACGCGAGATCTTCATTGGATCGATTGTCGATCGAATAAATCTCGCGGTCCGGCGCTGCGGCCGCGAGCAGAACCGTCGAGCCGGCGAAGTTGCGGCCGATCTCCAAAATATTTCCGGAGGTAGCTCTTGCAGCTTTCCACAAGAGGGCCGCTTCATTAAAGCCCTGCCGAATTAACCCGCGGTTGCGACTGTCGCAGCTAAAAAGCCACGCTAAGTCTTCGAAGCCCTCAGTCGGACCGGCGGTAGACTGGCTCACGGTGGCCATAGAACCGTGATTCGTTGTTTAGCGCAACTTGGTAGCTGGTTGGGAACGAATTGGCCGCGGCGGATCTTAGCCACATTCGCGGCCTTTCAGTTTGGCGTTGTCACCTCAGTCAATGTAGGACATGCTCATATTGGGTAGAGAGCGTATGTCTGATACGGCAAGGGCTATTTCTCACGAAAAGATCAGGCAACCGCCTACCCTTTCGCGGCAAGCAACATCGACATCCGGCCGCAGTTCACCTGGCCAAGGCGCGATCCTGTGGAGGCTTGTTCATCGTCGTAAAGTTGATCGCGTCGATTTCATCGTTGGCGGCGTTCAAAAGGCGGGCACCACTGCCATCCACGATTTTCTCGCCCAACATCCGCAGGTCGCTCTGCTGCGCGACCAAGCCCTGCATTTTTTTGACAACGAAAAACATTTTGCCGACGAACCTGATTACCAAATTTTGCATCGCAACTTCCGTCCAGGCTGGCGCTGGCGCGTAGCGGGCGAAGTGACGGCAGACTATCTCTATTATCCACGAGCACTCGAGCGCATTGTCGCCTACAACCCGAAAATGAAATTGATCATTTCGCTGCGGAATCCGACCGAGCGCGCCTTTTCCCAATGGAACATGCGCCGCGAGAAAGGCCAGGAACCGCTGGAGTTTCTCAACGCTCTCAAACGCGACCAGGAGATCGGAATTTCGAAAAATCCACGCGGCAATGCTTATCTCGCGCGTAGTCTATACCTGTGGCAGCTCGAAAAAGTTTTCGACCTTTTCCCCCACGAGCAAGTTTTCGTTCTAAAATACGAGGCTTTTAGGGCCGATCCGTATCCAATTATCGACGATGTATTCGATTTCATCGACCTACCACGAAAGTCGCGCCTGAGAAACAAGCAGCGCAACGTCGGTTCTTATTCGCGAAAGCTGACTGCCGAGGAGCGCGAATACGCCAACGCGGTTTTCGACGAAGACATCACCGGGATCGAAAAGCTGCTTGGCTGGAATTGCAGCGATTGGCGATTCCAAGCAGTTGAGTCGTTGAGCCGACCTCGCAGTGCTTCCTTCTTGTCAAAGGCTAAACGGCTAAACTTTTAAACCTCTCAACCTCCGCTTCAAACGTTGCTGCCGCTCCACTTTAATTTTTGCCGCACTACGCCAAAAAACGAGACGTCCGGCATCGCCGCCAGCTGCAGTTTCTTTTTTGCTTTTCGGATCTCGACTGTCGTCCCTTTCGCAATTCGCACTGGTTCGCGGCCATCCACCGTCAGATAAACCGGATAATCTGGCTTGGTCGCCTCCACTTCGATGACCGAATTCTCTGAAACAATGATCGAGCGGTTGGTCAGCACGTGGGGACAAATCGGCGTGATCACGAACACGCCGGACTCCGGCTCCAAAATCGGGCCGCCGGCGGAAAGCGAATAAGCCGTCGAACCAGTCGGTGTCGCGACAATTAAGCCGTCGGCATTGAACTCCGTGAGCGTTTCTCCGTTGACGCGAGTTCGCAAACGAATCAAGCGTGAGAGTTCACCGCGGCTTACGACCGCGTCGTTGAGCGCGATCATCGGCGCCTGCTTCTTTTTCGAATCGCCCAACGTCACCTCGAGCAATGTGCGATTGCTGACTGTGATCTTCCCCTTCGCAATGCACTCAACCGCTTCGCGAAACGCCGGCGAGCTTGCCGTCGTCAAAAAACCCAGCGAACCGACGTTGATCCCAAAGATCGGCGGACTCGCCTCGCCGAGTTTTCCGGCCACCCTCAAAATTGTGCCGTCGCCGCCCGCGACTACGAGCAGGTCTGCTTTCCCGCCGATCTGGGCAATCGTGTTTTCGCAAGGTTGCCCGGCAGCCGCAGCCGTCTCCTTTTCCAATAAGATTGATATCGAACACCGCTGAAACTCCGCCGTTAGCGCTTTAATCAGCTCCCCCACTCCGGGCTTCCCGGGATGCACGATCAATCCGATCGTTTTCGGATGCATATGAAAAATTCCTGGTTGCCGTCGGTTCCGGTAATTGTCGATGGAACGAGACCGACTACATCATAATTCGCTTCCTCGACGAACTTGGCAATTTTCTGCTGCGCTTTTTGGTGCAGCGCCGGGTCACGGACAATTCCACCGCGACCGACCTCCTGACGCTGCAATTCAAATTGCGGTTTAATCAGCGCCAGGATCACGCCGTCTGGAGTTATCAACTCGAAAGCGCGAGGCAAGATCAAAGTCAGCGAGATAAAGGAAACGTCGACCGCGCAAAGATCGACAAGTCGCGGAATCTCTGCCCCCGAAAGGAACCGCGCATTCACCTTTTCCAAAACGATCACGCGTGGATCCTTCCGGATCTTCCAGGCCAACTGGCCGCGGCCTACGTCCACCGCGAAAACCTTCGCGGCGCGGCGCTGCAAGAGACAATCGGTAAATCCGCCGGTCGACGCGCCAATGTCGAGCGCGACTTTGTTCGCCACATCGATTTTGAAGTGATCGAGAGCACCGGCGAGCTTTAGCGCGCCGCGACCAACGAACTGAGGCGACTCGGCAATTGAAATCGCTGCATCGATGTCGATCATCATCGCCGGTTTTTCGACAACTTGCTCCCCCACCCTGACTTCACCGGCCATGATCGCGCGTTGCGCGCGTTCGCGGCTTTCAAAAAATCCGCGCTCGACCAAAATCTGATCGGCTCGCGCCATTTTCTTCATCGCTGACCGCAAACTTCCACAATCGAATCGTGAATTGCGTCTATCGCCGCCTCGAGTTGCGAAGGCGTGATACACAGTGGCGGCATCAGCACAACCACATTGCGAAGCGCCCGAGTCAGCAAACCACGTTCGCGCGCGGCGATGCAAACTTTCGCGCCAGCATCGACATCGTCGGTTTGTTGGAGCTCGACGCCCGCGATGAAACCGCATTGCCGAATTTCGCTGATCGCGGACAGCGGCTGCAATTTGGCAAGGCTGCTGTGCATTTGCTCGATCTTTGGCTGCAATTTTTCCAGCACGTCCTCCTTCTGGAAAACTTCCAGACTCGCTTTCGCTGCCGCGCATCCGAGCGCGTTTCCAGTGTAGCTATGGCCATAGGCCAGGGCTTTCCCTTCCGCCACCGGACCATCGAACTTCGAAAAGATCTCGTCGGTCACCAAGGTGATCGCCAACGGCAGATATCCGCCGGTCAATCCTTTTCCCAAAACAACGATATCGGCGCGAACCGGCTCCCGTTCGATCGCAAACATCTTTCCCGTGCGTCCGAAGCCAGTCATCACTTCATCGACAATCAGGAGCGCACCCGTGCGATCGCACCATTCGCGAACCGCATGCAATGTTCCTGGCGGCCAAAGTCGCATTCCGGCCGCACCTTGAATTAGTGGCTCAATCACAACGGCAGCAATTTTCGCGGCATCAGGCCCTGAAATTCTTTCGAGGGTTTTTAAGTCGGGAACCAACGTCGCAGGAAAGTTCCAGCGCGTCGGACCGATCAGAAACATCGCGGCTGCGCCAAGCGAAGCCGCACCGGCGGTGTCGCCGTGATAACCATGTTGAAAGGCGATGAACTGGTGCCGCCGCGTATTCTTCAGGCGCCAATACTGGTCTGCGATTCGAAGCGCGACCTCGATTCCGGTCGAGCCATCATCGGAATAAAAGACGCGCGTCAAAGTGTTCGGCGGGAAAAGATCGACAATCGCTTCGGCGAGCTCGATCGCCACCGGATTGGTGAAGCCGAGAAAAGATGCATGCGCGACTTTGGCGAGCTGGTCGCGAATTGCCCCATTGATGTGGGGATGATTGTGACCATGGATGTTTGTCCAGATCGACGAATTTCCGTCGATGTATTCGCGCCCGCGGCTGTCGCGAAGAATCGCGCCGCGTCCTTCGACCAAAACGATCGGTTCATGCTCTGGCGCGCACCAATCGCGCATGTCGGTAAACGGATGCCAGACAAACTTCTTATCTTTCGCGATTAGTTCACGTGTATTCCACTCACCCATTGCCTGTTTGATCGTTAATCAGTTTATCAACGCTCGCGACATCGTCCGCGGATGCGCGGCGGCGCCGATACTTGCGCACGATGATTTCCTTCAGTTTCAGCAAATCTTCAAGGCGCGGGCTTTCAAAGTAAGTCCATTCGGCTTGATCTGCGGTCTTCGCCTGGAGCCGCCATTTTCCGCCAAACTTCGTCGCCCGGACTTCCCGCTTTCGGCCATCTTCATCTTTCTCGGTCCATATGTGTTGACTCGGCATCGCAGGAAAACCTTACATTAGCAGCCTTGAAGGATGCAGTCAGATTGCTCGTTTATCTGCTGGCCACGGTCCTGCTAGGCGCGTTGCTGGCGCCACCGCTCTTTTGGGCAGCCCAATCGCTGGCGACTAATGGTTGGTTGACTTTTCTTGGTCGCTTCGATTTCGAAACTTTCTTTCATCGTGCCCTTCTCATCGCGGCAGCGATTCTGGTATGGCCGTTCGCGCGCTCCCTCAGTGTTCGCAACCTGGGTGACCTCCAAATCGAACCGAATTCACACTGGCGGCGTGATCTACTTGCCGGTTTGATTTTCGCCGCCATCCCCCTGCTCTGCTGCGGCGCGATCTTGCTCGCCACGCCAATTTTTTCACTTCGCGCAGCGACGGCAATTAATTGGCTGGCAGTGGCCAAAGTCGCCGCTGCAGCCGCCGTTGTCCCATTGATTGAGGAACTCTTTTTCCGCGGACTGGTTCTCGGCGTCTTTTTGAAAACGAAACGCCGCCATACGTCGATCTTCGTCAGTTCGGCGCTTTACTCTATCGTTCATTTCCTGAAAGCGCCGGAACGAACGTCGCCGGACGTCAGCTGGACCTCCGGTCTCAATTCAATCGCCCATGCTTTTGTTCAATTCACCGATCCCCTGCTGGTTGCGGCCGGATTTACCACTTTGTTTCTGATCGGGTTGATCCTGGCCGACGCCCGATTGCAAACGCGGTCGCTTTGGTTGCCGATCGGTTTACATGCCGGCTGGATTCTAACCAGTGGCGTCTTCAACAAGATCGCGCTGCGTAAATTGGTTGTTTTGCCCTGGCTCGGGAAAAACCTGTTGGTTGGAATCATTCCGCTCGCCGTTGCGCTTTTGACGTGGTTGATAATGCACACCTGGTTGAGATATCGACATGCTCGCGACAGCAACTGATTTCATGCGCGGGATCGCGTCTTTGGTTTATCCGCCAAGCTGCACGATTTGCTCCGCCTCGGTCGGGCTGTACGAATATCTTTGCCCTGATTGCGAAGCCAAACTTTCCCGCATCGTACCACCGCTTTGCGCGAAATGTTCGGAACCGTTCGACGGGGCGATTACCACAACGTTTTCCTGCGCCAACTGCGCTCATCGCGCCCTCTACTTTGATGCGGCCATCTCTGCGTATCGCAGCCGCGGAATTGGGCGGCACGTGATTCTCAATTTCAAATACGGCAAGCAAATTCATCTTCGTCATCTGGTCGGTCGCTGGCTGATCGCAGCGCTCGACGACGCGAGACTACGCGAACGTCGCTTCGATGCGATCGTGCCAGTGCCGTTGCATCCCGCGCGGCAACGCGAGCGCGGTTTCAATCAAGCCGCTTTGCTTGCCGAACTGGTCGGTCGGTATCTCGGCGTTGGGGTTCGACCGGTGTTGCAGCGCGTGCGTTTCACCACCACTCAAACCGCGTTTGACCGGGCGGAACGCATCCAAAATTTGCGTCACGCATTCCGTTTACGAAAAAAGGGAGACGTGCGAAAGTTGGACGTGCTCCTGATTGACGACGTCTTAACCACCGGCTCGACCCTGAGTGAATGCGCCCGGGTTCTGAAGGAGAACGGCGCCCGCTCGGTTTATGCCGCCACTGCGGCCCGCGCCTGATTGCTATGGCCATTTTTAAGAAACCAACCTTGAAGGCGGCGTCTCGGAAGAAGCGCGAAATTCCGCAGGGCCTGTTTCAAAAATGTCCCGGCTGTAACGAAGTCGTTTCGGAGATTGAGCTAAACGAAAACCTCCGGGTCTGCCCGCGGTGCGATTACCACTTCGGGCTCTCGGCCAAGGACAGGATCGGCAATCTGCTCGATTCGCAAACGTTCGTGGAAATGGATGCCGATCTGAAATCGATCGACACGCTTCGGTTTCAAGGAATGGCCTCGTATAAAGATCGCCTCAAGAATTATCAGGAGCGGACCGGATTGACCGATGCTGTGATCAGCGGGCATGGAATGATCGACGGTTACAAGGTCGCGCTCGCGGTGATGGATTTCGGATTTCTCGCGGCCACGATGGGTTCGGTTGTAGGCGAACGCATTACTCGCGTGATCGAGTACGGCACCGATGAACACGCCGCGGTCATTATTGTTTCGGCATCAGGCGGCGCGCGGATGTACGAAGGGATGCTCAGTTTGATGCAAATGGCGAAGACGAGCGGCGCACTCTCGCGCCACGCTGAAGCGCGCTTGCCTTACATTTCCGTGTTGACGAATCCGACAACCGCAGGCGTGATGGCCAGCTTCGCCTCGTTAGGCGACGTCATTATTTCCGAGCCAAAGGCGATGATCGGTTTTGCCGGGCCGCGCGTGATCAAGGAAACTACTCATCAGGATTTGCCAAAAGGATTCCAGACCGCGGAATTTCTCGAAGAGCACGGCTTGATCGACATGATTGTCCACCGCAAGAAAATGCGCGAGACCATCAGCCAGTTTCTCGGCTACTTTTCGTCCGTGTCGTGAAGTACAAGGAGGCGCTCGCCTGGCTCTACAGCCTTCAGCGCTTCGGAATCAAACTCGGCCTTGAAAACATTCGGCGACTGATC
>CAZFZG010000037.1:9116-10737 GCA_964523205.1 uncultured Chthoniobacteraceae bacterium
GATCGACATCATGATTTTGGAAACCGGTTTAGGCGGCCGCCTCGACGCGACCAACGCGGTTCAATCAAGCGTCGCGGTCATCACGCCGATCGCGCTCGATCACGAAAAATGGCTTGGTGATTCGATTGCGAAGATCGCCGGCGAGAAAGCCGGAATTATTAAAGCCCGGAGGCCGGTGATTTCTGCGTCACAACTCGCTCAAGCCGAAAACGTAATTCGCACTCGGGCCGGCGAATGCGAAGCGCCGATAGAGTTTGTTGATCAGCCTTACACTAAAACGCCGGTTGCGTTGCGAGGCGACTTCCAAAAAGTCAACGCCGCAATTGCGATTGCCGCGCTCACGAAACTTGAATGCAATAAGCACTCAAGTTTACGCGGTCGCAAGATGCACATTGAGGCCGCCGCAATCGCTCGTGGACTAGCCACAGTCGAATGGCCGGGGCGTTTCCAATGCTGGGACAAACGGACCGTTATTGATGGCGCTCATAATCCGGTTGCCGCGAAAACTCTGGTCGACACGTGGCGTCAAATTTTCGCGGACCAACGCGCGACTTTGATTCTGGCAGTTCTTTCCGACAAAGATTTGCGCGGCATTTGCGAAGCGCTGGCTCCGATCGCCGATTTTTTTCTATTGCCGAAGATCCGAACCGAACGTGCTGTCGATCCGGCGAAGTTGGCCGAAATTTGCGCTTCTGTTTGTAGGGCAGGCGCATCGCCTGCCGGCAACCGGAGCGGTTGCCCTACAATTTCTGTCGTCGTGAGCTTTGCCGACGCTTTCGCCAAAGCTCGCGCTCGCCCGGCGCCAATTCTCATCACCGGCTCATTGCATTTTGCCGGTGAAGCGCTCGCGCATCTTCAAGGGCGCCCCGCGTCCTTTGAAGAATGCGCCCAGTGATTACTCTACGATCTCGAGAGTCGCGCGTTGTCCGTGACGCGACGCGGAACTGTTCAGCATCGCGCGGATCGCGTGAATGGTCTGGCCGTTGCGACCGATGATGCGGCCGACGTCGCTTTGACGCAGCTGAACCTTGAAGATCGTCATCTTGCCGCTGGGAATTTCCGTCAACACCATGTCGTCGGGAAATTCAACCAGCTCGCGAATGATGAACTCGAGAAATTCTTTCATTTCTTCTGCAAATTGTAGGGCAGGCCCATCGCCTGCCAACTAAAATCCGGCAAGCGGAGCGATTGCCCTACAAAAAAATCAGCTCGCGGGGTTTTCTTCGGTCGCGGTTCCGGCGGCGGTCGCCGCCGGTGCGCTCTCAGCAGGTGCTTCCGGCGCTGCAGGTTCAGCAGCGGGCGCTGCTTCAACTTTTGGAGTTGCTTTAGGCTTGGCAGCTTTCTTCGCTTCCATCGCGGTTGCCTTCTTGGCGGCTGCTTCGGGATTCTTGTTTTTCTTAATCAAGCTCCGCACCGTATCGGAGGGCTGCGCGCCTTTGCTGATCCAATGTTCGATCCGATCGAGCTTGAGGGTGCTGTTCATGCCCCGCTTCTTCGGATCGTACGTGCCAACGATCTCGATAAATTTCCCGTCGCGCGGACTGCGTTTGTCCGCGACCACAACTTTAAAATAGGGGCGGTTCAGCGCGCCTTCTCTTCGTAATCTGATTGCAACTGCCAT
>CAZFZG010000037.1:10837-13775 GCA_964523205.1 uncultured Chthoniobacteraceae bacterium
ATTTGCGCCATCATCTTTTTCATTTTGCCCGTGCTCTTCATCAGCTTTCGCATCTGATCAAACCGACGGACCAAATCGTTTACCTCTGTGACGGTCGAGCCGCTGCCGCGAGCGATCCGCTGACGACGCCGCGCATTTAAGATCTCGGGCCGCGTCCGCTCCTCGCTGGTCATCGAAAGCACGATGGCTTCGGTGCGCTTAAGCTGCTTCTCGTCAATCGAGAGGCCGGGAACGTTACTCAGGCCGGGCAGCATGCCAAGGAGATTTTCCAGAGGCCCCATTTTCCGCAACATTTTGAACTGGGCCAGGAAATCGTTGAAATCGAACGACGCGCGCCGCAGCTTTTCTTGGAGACGCGCAGCGTCTTCAACCTCAATCGTTTCCGCTGCTTTTTCCACAAGACCAATGACGTCGCCCATTCCCAAGATCCGGCTGGCCAGGCGCTCCGGCACAAACGCTTCGAACTGGTCCAGCTTCTCCCCTGTCCCAACGAATTTGATCGGCCGCTGGGTTACTTCGCGCATCGACAACGCCGCGCCGCCGCGCGCGTCGCCATCAAGCTTGGTCAAAATGATCCCGGTAATTTCGAGCGCATCGTTGAAATGCGTTGCAACGCTCACGGCTCTTTGACCGGTTGCGGCATCGACAACCAGAAGCGTCTCCTGCGGCTGCAAAAATCGTTTGAGCTGGCTAAGCTCCTCAATCAGAGCGACGTCGACTTCCTGACGACCGGCCGTATCGAAGATGTCGAGGTTGCCTCCTGCTCGCTCGTGCCATTCAAGTGCCGCAGTCGCCGCGCGCTGCACACTTTTCTCATTCGGATCCGGAATAAAAACCGGAATGTCGATTTGTTGGCCGAGGGTCGCGAGCTGTTCGATCGCCGCCGGACGTTGCAAATCGAGCGCAATGAGATTCGGGGTACGGCCTTCCTTCTTGAGCAATCGCGCGAGCTTGGCTGCGGAAGTTGTTTTACCCGAGCCGTTCAGGCCGACGATCAGAATTCGACGGGCTTGTCCCAAATTGAGTCCGGCAGCTGCCGGACCGCCAAGCAGGATCGTCAATTCATCGTAAAAGATCTTAACGATCTGCTGACCGGGCGTGATACTGCGGAGAACGGTTTCGCCGAGCGCTTTTTCTTTGACGCGGGCTATGAATTTCTTGGCGACTTGGAAGTCGACATCCGCTTCCAGCAACGCGAGCCGAATCTGGCGAAGAGCGGCGTCGATGTTCTCCTCGCTAATCTTCCCATGGCCGCGCAGATCCTTGAAGATCTCCTGCAGCTTATCGCCGAGTTGCGAAAACAAATTATTTCTTCGGCGTCGCGGTTGGCGCGGTTTGCACTCCAGCACCGCCTTCTTCAACTCCGAAGGTCCAGTGCGTCTCGACTTTCTTGTCGCCGGATTTTGCGGTCAGAATCACGGTACAACTTTTTTCGCGTAGCTTTTGCGTCACTTGATACGAAACGACTCCGGTCTTCGGATCGTAACTGGCCGGCACGAGTCCGAGACCACTGATCCGAAGTTGCACGCTAGCGGGATCGATTTGTCCGATCTGGCTCAGATTGGCTTTGACCAACGGCAGTGCCGTTCGCACCGTCGATCCATCGGCCGGTTCGACCTGCAAATTCTCCGCGCCGACCGCCGCTACTGCCGGTCCGCCGGGGCCGCCGGTGGAGCTGGCGATTAATTTTACCGCATCTTCAAAAACCTTCGGCTTGTTGGCTTCGATCGCGTACCGGCCAAGCGCATCCATCGGCGAAGTCCAAGTGATCGGCTGACCGTAAACGGTGAACATTGCTTCGTAACCAGCGTTGCGGGCCATCTCTCTGACGTGCTCGTTGTAATTTCCGAACGGCACGGCGAAGCAATTTGTTTTGATTGCGAGCCTCTGTTCGAGCAATTGTTTGCAGCCGACGACTTCGTTCTGAAGCCACTGCTCATACTCTGCGCCGGTCAGTTTCTTTTTGGTTCGTTTACGGTCAGGGTCGATCACCATAACCGTGTGACCTTCACGCAAATCCTGGTGAGTGGCAGTGTGCGCCTCGATGTCGATCCCGTTGTCGCGCATGTCGCCGAGCATTTCCCAGGTGATGGCCTGGCCGCCGCCGAGGCTGCCGCCGGCGACGCCTTCGGTGTAAATGAACATGGTGAAGGTGTAGCCGAGTTTTTTCATGATCGGCCAGGCTACTTCGTATTGTGATTTCCAGCCGTCATCGAATGAGATCACGGCGCAGCGCGGCGGAATATTTTTCTCTCCCCGCCTCCATGCGAGAAGATCCTGCAAGCTGATCACGGTGATGCCGCGGTCTTTCAGCATCTTCATTTGCTGCTCGAACATCGCCGGCGTTATCTCGGTCCCGGGATAGCGCACTTTATCGACCAGTCGATGGTAGCAAAAAATGATGGTTTGCGCGGTTTGATCGACGACCGGCTTCGAAACCGCGGGCGCCGGGGCGGCGGGGGCGGCGGTGGCCTTTGGAGCCGGGGTCGGTTTGGCCGCGAAGGATACGGTGGACGCGAGAATGGTGAGGAAGCTTAAAAAGAATCGGGTGCGCATAAGATAGAGTAAACGCCTTTAAATCTGGTCGAACAAAAAACAAGCGGTTTTTGTGCGAACCGGCAAAACTTCGGCCCGGACTCTGCTCTTTTTGTCTAAAGCCAGCCATCCAGAAACCTTTGGCGGCGCGACATGTTCTATTGTAGGAAACACAAATGTCTCAACTGACCTATCGAATTCTGGTTCTCGGGTTGTCCGGGCTGCTTGCGGCCTGCGCGACCGGCCCGCGGCCCACCGAAGTCGGGACCATAAACACGAGCAAGACATTCAAGACGGTGGTTGTCGATGCCGGCCACGGCGGCAAAGATAACGGCGCCTATCGGAAATTCGGCGGTGCGGAAAAGATCGCCACTCTTGATGTCGCCAGTCGCGTTGCCCGAAA
>CAZFZG010000037.1:13875-19323 GCA_964523205.1 uncultured Chthoniobacteraceae bacterium
GGCGAACTTCCGCGTTCTGCGGCTCGCCAAATACCCGGCAGTTTTGGTTGAGTGCGGATTCTTGAGTAATCGCCGCGAAGGCGGCCAAGCGCGCGATTCTGATTATCGCGAAACACTGGCGGACAAGATTGCAGAGGCTATCGTCGAGCAACGTTATGGCGCGGGTGTGTACCGCGCGGCCCGGACGAAAGCCAGCGAACCAGCCGGCTAGTTCTTCTGTGGTAGCAATCTAGAATTCCTTCCCGCGCTCTTCGCGGCCGATTGCCGCGAGGACAATGATTGCGAGAAAGACCACGCCTTCCACCAGCGCCATGGTCAGCGCGTAGTTCGGCTCGCCATTCGCCATCCGAAAATGTTCGGCCAACCACGCCTGTTGCTGGGCGGCGTAAGCAGCGGCGAAATTTCCAAGTTGGTAAGCCAGGCCGGGAAAAGTCCCGCGGAAGCTCGGCGGCGAAAGCTCGTTCAAGTGGACCGGCACAACACCCCACGCGCCCTGGACCATGAACTGAATCAGAAACCCACCCACGATGAGCAATGCTGTGGTTGGCGCAAAAATCCAAAGCGGGGTTAATAGCATTCCGCAGATCGCCGCCCAAATGATAACGCGGCGGCGTCCCGAGTGTTGAGACAAGTGGCCAATAACTGTCCCGCCACAAATCATCCCGAACGCATAAATGATCGCGATTTTCGAGGTTTGGTCGGAATCGAAACCGCGCTGGTTCTGCAAATAGGTCGCGTAGAGATCCTGGGTGCCATGGGACATGTAGTTGAACGCCGTCATCAAAAGTGCGGCATAGATCAGCAACACCCCGTGTTGTTTAAACAGGATTGACAGCCTGAGTTCAGGTTGCTGTCGCGCGCGATCGCGTTCCCAGACTGGTGATTCCGGCACCCGCGCACGAATGTAGATCACCAGAAATGCCGGCAGCGTCCCGGCGACAAACAGTCCGCGCCAGCCAAAATGCGGAAAGACAACCCAGTAGACCAGCGCCGCCAGTAGATAACCGACGGCGTAGCCTTGCTGCAGGATTCCGGAGAACAAACCGCGCGCCTGGGTCGGGAGCGATTCCATCGCCAGCGAGGCACCCAGTCCCCATTCCCCGCCCATTCCGATTCCAAATAGCGCGCGCAGGATCAAAAAAATTGTGAAGTTAGGCGCGAACGCGGTCAGCAATTCCATTACCGAATAGAAAATAATGTCGGCCATCAGCGGGACGCGTCGGCCAAATTTGTCGCCGAACCACCCAAAGATGAGCGCGCCGAGTGGCCGCATCATTAACGTTAGCGTGATAGCAAACGCCACTTTCGGAATGGTACGGTTGAAATCGTGCCCGATCGGGACCAGGACAAACGTCACTAAAAAGAAATCGAGGGCATCGAGCGCCCAACCGAGAAAACAGGCAATGAAAGTATTGCGCTGATCGCGGCTGAGAGTTTTGAAAAACTGGAGCGCTGCCATGGCGGAATGTCGAAGCTCGAATATCGAAACCCGAAGCAATTTTCAAAGTCCGAATACCAAAAATCCGCCGGTCAGCTTGCGATGTCCGGCTCCGGGGAACTTTGGTTAATTCCAGTTTGTTTCGAAATTCGAGATTCGGGTTTCGTCATTTTTTCGAGTAGGAGTACGAGCAAGAGCTAAGATGCCATGGACATATCTACATATCATGATGCGTAGATTTGTTCTTGATCATTGGCTCAATCGCCGCTTAGTTCTTCAGAAACATGCCTGCTGAACGTCATCCACTGGAAGCCCTCCTACGCCAGCGCATCATCGTGCTCGATGGCGCCATGGGCACGATGATCCAGCGCCGGAAGTTTTCCGAACAGGATTATCGCGGAAAGCGGTTTCGTTATCGGACTGGCAAAGATGTCAAAGGCTGCCTCGAGCTTCTAAATCTGACCCAACCTCAGGCAATCGAGGAGATCCACGCCGAGTACCTCAAGGCCGGCGCTGACATTATTGAAACAAACACCTTCAACGCGACCACGATCGGCTTGCACGATTTTCTTTTTCAAGGTGAGCCGAAAGGCCGCAAGGAGCAGGAATTTTTCCAGCGTGTGATCGACGATGTCGATCTTCGTGCGCTCATCCGGGAAATGAACACCGCTGCGGCGGCAATCGCCCGGCGGGCCGCAGATCGACTAACGAAACAAACCGACGCTCGGCGCTTCGTCGGCGGCTCGATTGGTCCCCTCCCCGTCACCGCGTCGATTTCACCGGACGTTAGCGATCCGGGATTTCGGGCGGTCACATTCGATCAACTGCGCCAAACCTATTTCGATCAGGTCAGCGCGCTGATGGAAGGAGGTGTCGATCTTCTTCTCATCGAAACAATCTTTGACACGTTGAATGGCAAGGCTGCGTTGTTCGCAGTGGCGGAGGTTTTCGAAAAAGTCGGAAGGCGACTTCCACTGATCGTTTCAGGAACCGTTACCGATAAGGCCGGTCGCACTTTGAGCGGACAAACGGTCGAGGCATTTCTGACTTCGATCTCGCACGCGCAGCCGCTGGTGGTGAGTTTAAATTGCTCCCTCGGGCCGGACGAAATGAGTCCGTTCATCGAAGAGCTCGCGCGAGTGGCGCCGTTTTATGTTGGCGCGTACCCCAACGCGGGCCTGCCGGACCCGCTTTCCGAAACCGGATTTCCGGAAACACCTCAGACACTGGCACCAAGACTCAAGCGTTGGGCCGAAAATGGCTGGCTGAATTTGGTCGGGGGTTGCTGCGGAACGACCCCGGATCACATTCGAGCGATTGCGGAGGCGGTAAGGAATTTGGCGCCGCGGACCCTGCCGGAACTTTCGTTGGCATGACGTTAAAACTTTCCGGCCTCGAGCCGCTCAACATCACGCCCGAATTCGGTTTCGTTGTCATCGGTGAGCGGACCAACATCACTGGTTCGCCAAAGTTTTCGAAATTGATTCTCGGAGAGAATTTCGACGGCGCGTTGGCAATTGCGCGGCAGCAGGTGCAGGGCGGCGCCAATCTCCTCGACGTCAACATGGACGAAGCGATGATCGATTCGGAAGCGGCTATGACACGCTTCTTGAATCTGATCGCGAGCGAGCCGGAGATCGCACGGATTCCAATCATGATCGACAGTTCGAAGTGGAGTGTGATCGAAGCGGGATTGAAATGCGTTCAGGGCAAAGCGGTGGTGAATTCAATCAGTCTGAAAAACGGCGAAGAGGAATTCCTGCGACAGGCGCGCCTGATCAAACGCTACGGCGCGGCGGTAATCGTGATGGCGTTCGACGAGCAAGGTCAGGCCGACAATTTCCAGCGCAAGATCGACATCTGCGCACGCGCTTACAAACTTCTAACTGAGCGCGCCGAGTTCGCCGCAAGTGACATCGTTTTCGATCCGAACATTCTGACCGTCGCAACCGGTTTAGAGGAACATCGCAACTACGCGGTGGATTTCATCGAAGCGACAAGGTGGATCAAAAAGAATCTACCTCGGGTGCGCGTCAGCGGCGGCGTGAGCAACATCTCGTTCTCATTCCGCGGGAACAACACTGTGCGCGAAGCGATGCATGCCGCCTTTTTGTATCATGCGATTTGCGCGGGACTGGACATGGCGATCGTGAATGCGGGACAGCTCGCAGTTTACGAAGAGATCGAGCCGGAATTGCGTCAACGCGTTGAAGACGTGCTACTTAATCGCCGGGACGACGCGACTGAGCGGCTCATCGAATTCGCCCAGCGCGTGAAGGGCATAACCAAGATCGAAATCGAACAAGCGGCGGCCTGGCGAAATGAATCCGTCGAGGAACGTCTGAAGCACGCCCTCGTCCACGGAATCACCGATTACATCGAGACCGATACTGAAGAAGCACGGAAAAAATCCAAGCGGCCACTAGACGTCATCGAGGGTCCGTTAATGGCCGGCATGAGCGTCGTCGGCGATTTGTTTGGATCCGGCAAAATGTTTTTGCCCCAGGTCGTGAAAAGCGCACGGGTGATGAAGAAAGCGGTGGCATATCTGATGCCGTTCATGGAGGCGGAAAAGGCCGCAGGCGCGAAACCGCAGGGCCGCATTGTCATGGCAACCGTCAAAGGCGACGTGCACGACATCGGCAAGAATATCGTTGGGGTGGTGCTGCAATGTAACAACTACGACGTGGTCGATCTTGGCGTGATGGTGCCGGCGGCGAAAATCCTGGAAACGGCCCGCCAGAAAAACGCCGACGCGATCGGGCTGAGCGGATTAATTACCCCATCGCTCGATGAGATGGTGCACGTCGCCCAGGAAATGGAGCGAGAAAAATTCAAATTGCCCCTCTTGATCGGCGGGGCAACGACCAGCCGCGCCCATACCGCGGTGAAGATCGCACCGCACTATCACGAGAGCACCGTGCACGTGCTCGACGCTTCGCGCGCAGTTGGCGTGGTCAATTCACTGCTCAACCCCAAGCAAAAAGCGCTGTTCGATTCCAAAACGCGCGCCGAGTACGAAGCGCTCCGAAAAGCGCACATTGCGAAAACGCGCGCTAAAAAGCTCCTCACGCTCGAACAAGCGCGGGCCAATCGTACGCCGATTGATTGGAGCAGTTACACGCTGCCGAAACCAGAGTTCACTGGCGTGCGCGAAGTCTCGCCCTCGATTGTTGATCTTCGGGAGTACATCGACTGGTCGCCGTTTTTCCATGTCTGGGAATTGCGAGGCCGGTATCCGGCAATCCTGGACGATCAAACGGTTGGTAAACAAGCCCAGGAACTATTCGATGATGCGCAAAAGACCCTGGATCAAATCGCCGCCGGAAAATTGCTGACCGCGCGCGGTGCTTTTGGATTTTGGGCCGCCTCTGCGCGTGGCGACGACGTCGATCTTTTTAGCAATCCCGCGGTCACGGAACAAAACCAAAAAATCGCGACGCTTTCTTTTCTTCGACAGCAAATGCAGAAACCGGCCGGGCAATTCAACCATTGTCTCGCGGATTATATTGCTCCTGAACAATCTCAAACCCCCAACTTCTCAACCTCTCAACACTCTGATTATATCGGCGGATTCGCGGTAACTATTCACGGCGCAGATGACTTAGCGGAAAAATTCAAAGCTGCGCACGATGATTACAGCGCAATCATGACAAAAGCCCTGGCCGATCGGTTGGCGGAAGCGTTCGCCGAATACTTGCACAAGCAGGCACGGATTGCGTGGGGATTTGGTCATGGCGAAAATCTGTCGAACGCGGATTTGATTCGTGAAAAATATCGCGGCATCCGGCCGGCGCCCGGCTATCCGGCCTGCCCTGACCACGTGCAAAAACGCGCGCTGTTCGATTTTTTAGGCGCGGAAGCCAAGATCGACATCAAATTAACGGAGTCGTACGCGATGCATCCGGCGGCAAGTGTGAGCGGATTTTATTTCTCGCATCCGGAGGCGAAATATTTTGCAGTCGGCCAAATCGGACGCGATCAGATCTTGGATTACGCGCAGCGCCGTG
>CAZFZG010000038.1:0-16383 GCA_964523205.1 uncultured Chthoniobacteraceae bacterium
TTGGGCCCGCCTGGATTCGAACCAGGGACCAAGGGATTATGAGTCCCCTGCTCTACCGCTGAGCTACAGGCCCTTAAGAATTCGGAAGTAAAACACAATCAATCGCCGGTGACCAATCCGGAGGTCGCCAAAAAATTTGCTCCGCAAATACGGCCGACAATTGCGCTGTTTCGATTCCGATCAAAAAACCATCTCGATTATGAATGTTACCCCTCAACTCACCAAGAAGCTTCTGGCGCTGAGCACCGTTGCGTGCCTCAGCGTTGGATCGTTGCTCGGCCAAAACGACATGCGACCAGCTCTGGTCGGCAACGGGCCGAAATCGCTGGTCAACTTGATTAATACCAAGCACGTAATGGAACGCGGCGTGAAACACGGCGCATTGTTTTTTTACGCGACTGTTCATCCAAATGGATTCCCCGCTTATTCCAAAGTTTGGGGAATGACAAAAGAAACGGAACCCTTACGTGACGAATTGCGCGAGAGACTCGCTGAGGCTCGTTTTATTCCCGCAATTTACAATCATCACCCCGTTTACGCCGGATTCTATGGGACGCTTACTTTCAGCGTAATTGATGGGAGACCGCACGTGCGAATTTTTGCGAATCAGGAATTGCCGGAACTGCAAAAGGAAAGCGATTTCATTGCTCCGCAAGCGCTCTACGTTCCGACGCACGTCTACGACCAAAAAGAGATAAAGGAACCTTTCGGCTCGTGGATGACGGAAGATAAACCCGGCGTGGCAGAAATCAGCCTCACCGTGGACGCGTCAGGCAATGTTAAAGATCTTCACGTCGCAAGCGTCACGCCGCCTGAGAATCAGCAATACGCTAATGCCGCGGCGGACATAATGCGACGGCGCGTGTTTCTACCAGCCTATCGCAACGGCAAACCGGTCGATTCTACAACTCACTTCAAGTTCTACTTCGTTCCGGCATTTTACCGGTTGCAGTAGAACTAATTTTTTATTCGGCGCTCCGCACCAGGAGTTCCTCAATCGTGTCCTGTAAGACTTGGGCCGAGACCGGCTTTTTGAGATAAGCGTTGCCGGCGACCGACAGGGCGGCCTCCTGCTCTTCGTCGCTGGCATAGGCCGAATAATAAATAATCGGAACCCCAGGTTGGATTTCGTTGATTTCTTGGCATAGCTCGATCCCGGTGCCATCCGGAAGCCGTACATCCAAAATGCAGAGGTCGAACTTGAATTCATGGGCCAATTCCAAGCCCTCGGCAACTGTTCCAGCAGTCGCCACCACGTACCCGAAATCCTGCAGCGATGCCGAAATAAGCAATCGGAGATCGGGATCGTCGTCGACGTGGAGGATTTGCGGTCTCATGACCTCACCTTCTGTAGCAGCGATCAGGCCAGAATTCTTCGAGTGAGAGTCCTTTCCTTTGGGGAAAGAACTTCGGTCTGGCGGAGAGCCCGCTCGCCGGCACAATTTTCCGCGGAGCTCAGCAAAAACCGACGTGGTAACCCTCGCCCTAGCACCACCCGGTAATGGAAAGTTCATCCCCATCTTCCGCTCATTTGCCGCTCCTCGATGACCGGTAATTTGGGCGGATTTGTGCCGTGTCAGGTCAGCTCAAGCATGAACCGGCGCGATTCTTTGGTTTCCCGCTGATTGTCCTACTCACAAGCAGAGCGCGGCTTGGAATCCACTCGTAAACAGGCCGATCTCCGTGTTACGATGAACCGCCTTACAAAGTGCGAATTTCCAGTCTATTGATTTCGCGATTCCGCCTTAGACGCGCTTGCGTGACAGTTGCAATGCTGATCACAGCGGCTGAGGCCAGAGCCCAAGATCTCTACGCATATAATACACCCGAAGAACTGAAGAGACTCAGCGTCGAAGAATTGCTCGATGTCGACGTGACATCCGTTTCGAAGTATCCGGAAAAACTTTCCGAGGCCGCGGCCGCAGTTTCGGTTCTGACCCAAAACGACCTTCAAAGCTCGGGCGTAACAAACATTCCGGATGCGTTGCGTTTCGTGCCCGGACTTGATGTCGCTCAAGTGGATGCGCACACCTGGGCAATCAGCTCCCGCGGATTCAACGACATTTTTGCAAACAAACTTTTGGTGTTGATCGACGGACGGACGGTTTACACACCGCTCTTCTCCGGTGTGTTTTGGGAAATCCAGGATGTTTTTCTGGCCGACGTGGATCGAATCGAAGTCGTACGCGGACCGGGCGCGACATTATGGGGCGCGAACGCTGTCAACGGCGTGATTAACATCATTACCAAAAACGCGCACGATACGCAGGGCCTGTACGTTTCAGCCGGCGGCGGCATTGAAGACCGCGGTTTCACCAACATCCGCTACGGCATGAAACTCAGCGACGACGCATACCTGCGCCTGTACGGGAAGTACTTCGATCGCGATGACTCCGTGCTGAGCAACGATATCGACGCGCACGACAGTTGGGACATGTTTCATGGCGGATTTCGGCTCGACTGGGATTCGAACAGTCAAAACTCATTCACATTTCAAGGCGATATCTACCGAGGCAACGAAGACGAGAACTATGCCGTGCCGACTTTCACGTTTCCTTTTGGAACGACGATCAGTTCCACGGACACGGTTTCCGGCGGCAATTTGTTAGGCCGGTGGACCCGCAACTTCTCTGCCGATTCGGTGGCCACACTACAGGCTTATTATGATCGAACTGTGCGCGACACACCGATCTTTGGTGAGGACCGCGACACCGGAGATGTCGATCTTCAACACCGATTCACTCTCGGCGATCGACAACAGATCGTTTGGGGTCTCGGGTTTCGGGTCACGCACGCCGACATTCAAAATTCACTAAACGTCTCATTTTTCCCATCTGAGCGAACCCTTACGCTCTATAGCGCTTTTGTGCAGGACGAGATCACAATCGTTCCCGAGCAATTGCGATTAACGCTTGGTTCGAAGTTCGAGCACAATGACTTCACTGGGTTCGAAGTTCAGCCGAGTGTGCGCGCGTTGTGGACCCCAGGGCACAACCAAACCGTTTGGGGCTCAATCTCGCGAGCGGTTCGCACTCCCTCCGAAGCCGAGACCGACGTGCGGCTCAATCCCGCGCCGCCCGTACCCCTGCCGCCGGGTCTCCTCACGATTTTAGGTAATTCGGATTTCGATTCCGAAAAGCTGCTGGCCTATGAACTGGGATACCGCGTTCAGCCAATTAGTCAGTTGAATCTGGACCTGACCGGCTATTACAACGACTACGACCACTTGCGCACGATCGAGCCGCTCCTACCCGGACCGGTTAGCCCAGCACGCGTGCAAAATAGGCTGTTTGGAGACACTTATGGCACCGAAATCTCGGCGAGGGCTCAACCGTACAAGCAGTGGCGACTCCAAAGCGGCTACAGCTACTGGCAGGCCGATCTTCATCTTGAACACAACAGCCGGGACGAGCGCACCAAGAGTACGGATGAGGGCTCGAGCCCACACAACCAATTTTTTATCCGCTCGATCCTCGATGTCGGTTGGAACATCGAGTTCGATTCCACACTTCGGTACGTCGACGTTCTGCCGTTCCCGAAAATTCCAAGTTATGTCACCCTCGATCTGCGACTGGCGTGGTCTCCAATCAAAAATCTGCAAGTCGCGATTGTCGGACAAAATTTGTTGGATGATCGGCATCCGGAATTTTCGCCGACTTTTATCGGCACCCAGAGATCCGAAGTCGAAAGAAACGTCTACGGAATGGTGGTATGGCATTTCTGAGGGCTCTTGCCTGCCAATCTGGGGAACGCGGGCCGGCATCTCGGTTGCGAGTGAGCCTGTGCGTGCTGGTTTCGCTTTTTCTTGGTCAATGGGAAGTCGCTGCTCAAACTGCGCCGATTCCAGACTACCAGGTCAAAGCTGTGTTCATGTTCAATTTTGCTCAATTCGTCAGCTGGCCCTCATCCCAAGCGTCCGACACTTCTTTGGTGATTGGAATTTTGGGCGACGATCCGTTTGGTTCTTATTTGGATGAAACAGTGCGCGGAGAGAAAGTGAATAATCGTTCGTTAACTATCCAGCGTTTCCGGCGAGGGGCAGAACCGCGAAACTGCAATATCCTTTTCATCAGTCAGTCTGAGCGCGATCGAGCTGCTCAAATTGTTTCAAACTTGAAAGGCCGGAGTATACTAACGGTCAGCGATATCGACGGTTTTGCCGAGCTCGGCGGGATGATCCAATTTTTCACAGAAAAAACCAAGATTCGTATGCGGATTAACCTGGACGCAGTGAAAGCTGCCAACCTGAAAATCAGTTCTAAGCTGCTTCGCGTTGCCGAAGTGACGCATTGATATGGCATTTTCGCTCCGCAACGTTCCCATCAAGCGCAAACTGATGCTGGTGATTTTGCTCACTAGCGGATTTGCCATTCTTCTAATGGGCAGCGCGCTGATCACCTACGAATTAGGCACATTTCGGCGCACGCTTACCAACAACATCCAAGTGTTGGCACAAATTATCGGTTCCAACAGCACGGCCGCGCTCGCCTTCGACGATCGCGAAAGCGCCAACGAAACTCTCAGGGCGCTCGCCGCCGAGAGCCAGATCACTGCGGCGGCGATTTATGACCGAAACGGCCGATTGTTTGCCAGCTTTCCGGAATCAATCACGCCGACGGAACTCCCGCCGGCACCCGGCCAGGACGGTCATCGATTTGACCGGTCCCAGCTTGTCATGGTTCAGCCAATCTTCCAAGAAGGTGCACGAGTCGGCACAATTTATCTCCAAGCCGATCTCAGCCAGATGTACCGGCGCCTGACCGTCTATGGCCTTTTACTTTTCTTTGTCAGCGCCTGTTCCTTTCTTGGCGCCATGGCACTGTCTGCCGCGCTTCAGCGCAGAATTTCTTTGCCAATTCTTGAGCTGGCCAAAGTTGCTACTGCGGTGTCGGATCGTAACGACTATTCCGTGCGAGCCGCCAAACATGGCACCGATGAGATCGGGTATCTCACTGAGTCGTTCAATCAAATGCTGGCGCGAATCGGCGAAAGCAACGCGGCGCTGGCCGCGAGCGAAGAGCGATTGCGACTTGCGCTGGAAGGATCTAGAACCGGAACTTGGGATTGGAATCTTCTGACCAACCGCATCATCTGGGACGACTACATGTATCCGCTGTTCGCCCGGACGAAGGATCAGTTCGACGGAACGATCGAATCAGTTTTGCCAGTGGTTCACCCCGATGATCGCGTGAGATTCAGGCAGGCGTTGCGTGATGCCACCCGGACCAAGCAGGACTTGAACATCGATTTTCGGGTGATCGATCCCGACGGCACCGTTCGCTACATGGCGTCGCGGGGGCGTGTGTTTTTCGACGATACCGGCAGGCCGATGCGAATGACCGGCGTCAGTATGGACGTGACCGCGAGCAAACAGATTGAGGAAGCCCTTAGCCGAGCAAAAGAAGCGGCCGAAGCGGCCAACAAAGAGAAAGATCAGTTCCTCGCGATTGTCAGTCACGAGCTTCGCACGCCGTTGACGCCAGCGCTGGCTGCGGCGGCGATGCTCGAAAGTGACGAAACGATTTCGCCGCAAGTCCGGCAGGATTTATCCGTGATCCGTCGCAACATCGAGATGGAGGCGCGATTGATCGACGACCTTCTCGACATCAACCGAATTGTCCGCGGCAAGCTGGAACTGCGGCGTCAGGTTGTCGATGCTCGCTCTCTCCTCGAACATGCGATGCAGAACTATTGTCTAGACGCCGCCGCGAAAAAACAAATTCGCGTGTCGATGAAAATAACGGCAGCCCAATCCCACGTTTTTGTCGACAGCTCGCGAATGACTCAGGTGTTTTGGAACCTTCTCCAAAACGCATGCAAGTTCACTTCGACAGGGGGATCGATTGACGTTCGGGTTTGCAACGAATATCGCGAGCTTCGGTCGCCCAACGTGATATCGCCCAACGGTGACAACGATCGATTGTGCGAGCTCGTTGTTGAAGTCTCGGACAGCGGGATGGGAATCAGTCCGGAAACATTGCCGAAGATCTTCACCGCTTTCGAACAGGGCGAGCGGTCGCGAGGTCAGGGTTTTGGCGGACTCGGTCTTGGGCTCGCCATTAGCCGGGCGATTATCGAACTTCATGGCGGATCGATTGGCGCCGCTAGTGAAGGGAAAGGCAAAGGCGCGACCTTTACCGTACGCTTGCATTGCGTAAAACCGGTGCTGCCGTCGGAGACAGATCGGCCGCTAGCCGCAGTCTCCGCTGCAATCGCCAGGCGAGCGATGCGCGTTCTCGTTGTAGAAGATCATCACGACACGGCCGAACAATTCGCCAGACTGCTGAGACGCGCCGGTCACGAAGTGATCTGCGCGGGAAGCATCAAGGAAGCGCAGACCCACGCGTTGGTGGCGCCTGACCAAAATCGCGCCTGCGCATTCGACATTCTAATTAGCGATTTGGATTTACCCGACGGGAGCGGACTCGACCTCATGCGAAACCTGACGCCACGATATCCGATTCACGGGATTGCGATTAGCGGCCACGGCATGAAAGAGGATGTTGATGCAAGCCTGCAAGCGGGCTTTTCCTATCATATCACCAAACCCGTGAACTGGGCTGAGTTAAAAGCGGTAATCGACAAGATCGCCGACGAAGTCTCTCACGTCACGCCGTCTGTTCCGAAGCTGGTTTGAACTTCGTCTGGCCGTGGTGTGCGGCTTTCGCTCAATTCGCTGAGAATTGTTCTCAGCGCGTGACAATCGAACGGCTTGGTCAGGTGGTGGTCGAATCCCGACATTTTTCCGATCTGAATATCCGCGGCAGAACCGTAACCCGAGATCGCGATTGCCTTTAGCGTGTTCTGCTTTCGTTTTGCCTCCGCAACCAGCGCATATCCAGTTCCGTCCGGTAAAGCGATGTCGGTTACGATTACGTCGAATTCTTTGGCGTCGATAAATGCCAGACCGCTTCGGAGGCTTTCCGCCGTAGACACATTGAAGCCCCATCGATCGAGCAAAGTGCTGAGGACACGACGAGTGTCACCGTGATCGTCGATAATTAGAATCCGGGGGGCAGCGCCACTGGCTGTTATTGGTCGCATTAAAGATCAGACCTAGATTCGAGAAATCGGCGAAGAATGGCCGTATTGCCGGCTCTTTTTTTTAAGGCGAAGAGCTAGCGAGCAGGCAAAATCCTGCCGATCACTTCACCGAACCCGACGCGGTAACCGTGGCCGCCACACCAACCGCTGATCGACAGCATGTCCCCGTCTTCGAGCCATTTACGCTCTTCGCCGCTCGGCAATTTCAGTGGATTTGCGCCGCGCCAGGTAAGCTCAAGCATGCAGCCGCGCGATTCTTCGGTTGCGCCGCTGACCGTCCCGCTCGCCAGCAAATCGCCCGGTAGGAGATTGCAGCCGCCAACCGTGTGATGAGCCAACTGCTGCGAAATGCTCCAATAAAGGTTCTGGAAGTTCGTTCGCGTGATCGTGTGCGGCTCCTTCATTCTCGCGGTTTGCAGTTTCGCTTCGAGTTCGATGTCGAATGTGAAATCGCTTTTCGCGCGCAAATAGGGCAATGGCTCGGGATCCTGTTTTGGCAGCGGCTTCCGAAAAGGCTCCAGGGCTTCCAACGTCACAACCCAAGGCGAAATGCTGGTGCAAAAATTCTTGGCCAAGAACGGACCAAGTGGCTGATATTCCCACGCCTGGATGTCGCGCGCGCTCCAATCATTCATCAAAACGAAACCGAAAATGTGCTCGGCCGCTTGATCGATCGGGACCGGTTGACCTAACGAATTGCCCGGTCCAATGAGAAACGCCATTTCCAGTTCGTAGTCCAAACTTTTGCTCGGGCCGAAAACGGGCGACGGCGCGTCCGCCGGTTTGATCTGCCCCTTCGGGCGGCGCACTTCCGTTCCACTCACGACTACCGAACTCGCTCGGCCGTGATAAGCGACCGGAAGCCATTTCCAATTCGGCATGAGCGCGTTCTCCGGCCCGCGCAGCATCGTCCCGACATTGTGAGCGTGATGATAAGAAGAATAAAAATCGGTGTAGTTGCCGATTTTTACCGGCAATTGCATCGCCACATCGGTTTGGCGATGAAGAAAGCCCTCTCGTATTTTTGCTTTTGCGTTGTCGCTGAGCGGAGCTTCTGCGTCGAAAAGCGCTTGCAAAATCTCCCGCACGTCTTTCCACGCCGAGCGGCCGAGCGCAAGGAACGCGTTGAGTGAATCACGTACAAATAGTTGACTGCCGACGTGTGTAAAATGTCCCGCTTCTTCCATGGTCGCGAGATCGACAACGTAATCGCCAAGCGCGACGCCGATCCTCGCCGCGCCGTCGCGCGGCTTAAAAACTCCGAAAGGCAAATTCTCCAGCGGAAAATGCGATTCGGGTGCGATGTCGACGAACGATTTGAGCGCCATTACAAAAGAAATGTCAGCGCGCGCAAATCCTCCCGCGGCTCATCGAAACTACAGCTGCCAAACGAGGTCACGAATTTTCGGCGCGCTTTGATCCGATCGAGTGTGATCTCCCAGTCTCGCCAGGCGAAGACAGTGTCGTGAAACTCGAAGGACTTCGCGCCCTGATCCTCCAGCATATCGACCGTCTGCGCCTCGTCCCAATGATGCTCCGCCGACAGCACCCCCGCGCCGAGCACGTTTAAAAATCCATGCATCTCGGTTTTCACCTCATCGTGGAATTGGCGAATCGGATGATGCAAACCGGCGGTGAATTTCATCGGCACGTGGTGCTTAGTCGAGGCAAGGATCGCCTGCGCGATTTGAACCGAGCTTGGAAAAGCGTCCGCGGTCACGCCGCCGGTGCGAAGTTTGTACCCAAATGCTGACTGCTTCGCCCGCGCCAAAAGCGCGATCGTTTGCTCGGCTGATTCGGCCGCCGTCTCCCAAAAACTTTGCAGCTTTAGATCCGCGAGGAGAGCGGCTGCCTGACTCAATCCAGCAAGGTCGACATCGGTGGGAAGAACCATTTCGATCTGCGCCACCGAAACCCGATCGCAGTGTTGCCTTTGAAAAGAATCGACCGCAGCGGCAACGTTTTTTAGCTTGCCTAGGAAATCCTTCGCGTTTTCCGTTTTCGGTCCCAACGCGGAAATGCGCAACGGATGCTGCTTGTCGAATTGAGACGTTAATGGAGCCACGTCACCGAATTTAGCCAGCGGCAAGACAAAGGCCGACAGCATCCACGAATCCGCCGACCGCGAATAGTCGGCTTGATTCTTAAGGGCCGGCTCCAGCTCGAGACTGCACGGCGGAAACATTCCGGCGTAATCGATCGCGCGACCGAGCAGAGCGCGCAATGAGGCTGCTAAAGACATGGACTAGACTGAACATTGGAGTGGGACCTGTCGTCAATCAGTTTGCGTAATCGCAACATGGGTAGCGGATTATCCAGCATCCTGGGTGGCCCAGAATTGAAGCTACGATGGACTCGACTTTTTTAGCCCAAAATCATATAAGAACGGTCGAGGCTTGAAATGGCCCCCATTCAATCAGTTTCCGGCGACGGGCTCGTTGTTTGTGTTTGCGGAGAGAGGAAATACACCGCGCGCGATGTCATTGATGCCGCATTATTTCGCGGAACGCTGCAGCCGCGGTGGACGGAGTTTCTTTGCAGGAGCAGCGCCGAGAAGCGCGCCAAAGATTTACAATTGGAGCTCGACTATGTCGCAATCGAGGACATGGCAGAGGCTTTTCGTTACGCGCATGATCTCATCACGGCCGAGGAGACCGAGCAGTGGTTGAGCGCGCGCGGCCGGACTCTCGAAGAGTTCAGCGATTATTTTGCACGACAGTATTGGCACACTGAGCTGCGCGAGAAAATTTCCCGAGTAGATGTCGATCTTTTCTCCGCGGCGGCAGAGCTGCGCCAACTTTTTACAATTGACCTGATCTTCTCAGACGAACTGGGCCGTCTCAGTCGCCAACTTACCTGGCGACTCGCCGCGCTGGCAGCGACCGGACGCGATCGAATCGACCCAAAAGAGATTGGGCGCGAGCGGGAACAATTTCTGGAGCGGCACAAAATCAAAGCTTCGAAGATCGCCGCTTGGCTGAGTTCAATCGATCGGGACGAAGAGTGGCTGGATGAGATCCTCGCGATGGAGACCGCGTATCGCAAGACTTGCGAAAGAGTAGTCAACGCGCACGCCCAAAAGAAACAATTGTCGATGCTCCAATTACCCTTGACGCGATTCGAAGCCGAAGTGATTGAGGTTGAATCGCGCGATGCGGCCAAAGAAGCGCTAATGTGCATTCAGCAGGACGGGATGTCGATGGAACAAGTGGCGGCAGAAGCGCGTTATCCTTTCCGTCGAATCGCTTTTCATCAGCAGGACATTCCCGATGACCTGCAGCAAAAATTTTGGGCGGTGCAACCTGGAGATTTACTCGAACCCGTTCCGCGCGGCGACGGCTTCGAATTGTATCGCATTATCAAAAAAGCCGAACCCGAATTGGACGACGCGGCGGTTCGTCAAAAGATCGACAATCGCCTGCTCGAACAACATTTCTCCGCCCTGGCCCGCGAGCATGTCGAGTTGCGCCTGCCAGAAGTCATAGCGACGGAATGAAAACAAAAGATAAAGAGATGGTGCGACGCTCATCAGCGTTCAGTTTTCTCTCGGACGAACATTTCGCCGCGCTCGAGCCGCTATTGAAACCAGAACATTACGAGTTTGGTGACGTGATCGTGAAACAAGACGACCCGGCCGACGCTTTTTACATCCTGACCCATGGCCGCGCCCGGGCGATCAAAATAAAACCGGACGGTGAAGAAATCGCGCTCGGTGTGCTGAAGCCGGGAGATGGTTTTGGCGAAGCGGCGCTGGCTGAAGGCGGCAAGCGCATGGCAACAGTCCGCTGCAGTACCGGCGTCGATGTTTTGCGGATCGATCGCAACGATTTTCTCCGCGTGGTCGCGCGCACACCCGAGCTTCGCCATTACATCGAAATGCTCGGGCGCAATCGCGCCGTCCAAAGTTTCCTTTATCAATTCAGCAACTTCGGGCGGCTGCCCGGTCCCGCGCTGCGCAGCATGATCGACCACTTGAAACCGGTCGGCTTCGCCAAAGGGAGTCTCATCATTCGCCAAGGCGATTCGGCCGGGCCGATGTACGTCATCGAGAAAGGGCGTGCGCGCGCATTTATCGGCGACGGCAACGGACGCGAATTGAATCTCGCGTTTTATCGCGAGGGAGATTTCTTCGGCGAATTGTCGATCTTAAAAGACGCACCGCGGGCGGCCTCGGTCGAAGCGTTCACCGATTGCCAGCTACTCGCACTCGAACCGAAAGCGGTCCGCGATTTAAGGAACCGGTTTCCTGATTTCGACAAGTTGATCAGCGAACGAATCGCTCTTTACGCGGCCAAAACGGAAGCGCGCATTCCGCTCGATTTCACCGAAGAATTGCTCCCGGCCGAAACGCGGCGCGCTGACAAGACGGAACTGGATCGAGAACGCGGCGCCGTTGAAACCGAGGACAAAAAGGAGCCGTTTGCCGATGAGGAAGGACATTTCCGCAAACGCGGAAAACGAATCCGCAAGATCCAACACATTCAGCAAATTGACGAAATGGATTGCGGCGCGGCGTGCCTGGGAATGATTTGCCGTCATTTCGGACGCAAAGTCAGCCTTTCCCGGATCCGACAGCTCTGTCACACGGCAACGGACGGAACGAGTTTGAAAGCGCTCGTGCGCACTGCGACCGAGCTGGGCCTGGCGGCACGAGCACTGAAAGTTTCGCTGCGCAATCTCTCGCTTATGCCGGTGCCAGCGATCGTTCACTGGGAAGGCGACCACTGGATCGTGCTTTACGATGTCGATCCGGATTTTGTTCGCGTTGCCGATCCGGCGCTTGGTTTGCGCAAACTTCCGCGCCGCGAATTTGAAGCGAAGTGGACCGGTTACGCTGCGCTTTTCGATTACACCACCGCGTTCGACCAAGCACCGGAAGGAAAAGCGACGCTCGCCTGGATTGTTCCGTTTCTAGCGCGCTTCAAGGTTATTTTGTTCCAAGTGTTCGGTCTGGCGCTGGCGGTGAGCGTGCTGCAACTACTCTTCCCGGTCTTCACCCAAATGGTCGTCGACAAGGTGATCGTCGAAAACGACCTCAGCCTTTTGCGAACCATCTTGCTCGGCATGGTCGCAGCAATTGTTTTTGTTCAACTTTCCGCACTCGCGCAGGAATATCTCCTCGCTTTTGCGGCGGTGCGGCTCGACATCGCGATGCTTGATTTCTTGAGCCGCAAACTGCTTTCGCTGCCGATGAGTTATTTCACCAGCCGGCGCACCGGCGACATCCAACGCCGCCTTGATGGCGCGCGACAAATTCGACAATTCGCCGTGCAACAAGGAATCGGGGCAGTGCTGGCCGTCATTTATCTGATTGGAGCGCTTCTCCTGATGGCGATCTACAGCCCGGTCCTGATGCTGGCGTTTCTGATCACGACACCTCTTTACGCCGGTCTCATGATTTTTTCGGTGAAAGTGCTGCGACCGCTCTTTGCCGGCGTCGAAGAGAGTCAGGGCAAATACAGTTCGCATCAAATCGATGCGATCAAGGGAATCGAAGCGGTCAAAGCAGCGTCGGCCGAGAGCGCGTTTCGGGACGCAATGTTGAACGAATTTCTCTCGGTCTCGAAACAAATGTTTCGCGCCAACTTCATCGTCATGTCCTACGACAGCGTTTTGCAAAGCATCATTTTGCTTTCGACCGCGATTTTTCTCTGGGTCGGTGCGACGCAAGTGATCCATGGACATTTGAGCATCGGCGCGTTCGTTGCCTTCAGCTCGCTGACCGCGATGGCTTACGCCGGCATTCTGCGGACGCTCGGTGTTTGGGACAATCTGCAATTTGCGTCCGTTCTGCTCAATCGCCTTAACGACATCTTCGAACATGAACCCGAACAGGGACACGATCGCTCGCGCTTGGTGCCGGTCCGCAGTTTGGAAGGACGGATTCAACTGCGCGGCGTCTCGTTCAAGTATGGCGGGCCGGAAGCTCCCCATATTCTAACCGACATCAATCTCGACATCGTTCCGGGAAAGATGCTCGCGCTTGCCGGACGGAGCGGCAGCGGAAAAACCACGCTCATAAAATTGATTGCAGGTTTGTTCGAGCCCACTGCAGGCACGATCCATTTCGATAATGTCGATCTAAGGTCGCTGAATTATCGCGATGTGCGCCGCCACATCGGCGTGGTCTTGCAGGAAAACCACATCTTCAACGACACCATCGTGCGCAATATCGCCTTCGGAGATTTGGAGCCAAATCTCGATCGCGTGCTGGCGGCGGCCCAAACCGCGGCCGCGCACGAATTCATCATGCGCCTCCCGCTTGGCTACGAAACCAAGATTGGCGAATCCGGTTTGGCGCTGTCCGGCGGCCAGAAGCAACGAGTCGCCATTGCGCGCGCGATATACAATAATCCCTCGGTTTTGATTTTTGACGAAGCCACCAGCGCCCTGGACGCCGAATCGGAGCGAGCGATCCAGGAAAATCTCGGGCGATTAATGGCTGGACGAACCACTATCGTCATCGCGCATCGCCTGAGCACGATTCGGGAAGCCGATTCAATTGTCGTTCTCGAAAAAGGAGGCATCGCCGAGATCGGTACCCATGATGAGCTCATCGCGCAACGCGGGCTCTATTATTATCTCTCGAGCCAGCAGCTCGGTATGTGAGGAAAAACCGACAATGAATCATCCGACAATACAACGCGGTTCGATCGAGCTCGAATCGGAAATGCTGCCGCAGGATCCGCCGCCGTGGATTATTCGCCGGGTCGCCTGGGTTTTGTTAGGCGCGTTTTTGACCGCGCTTTTTATCGCGATCGTGATGAAATTGCCGGAAACGGTTCGATGTCCATTCATCCTGGTGCCGGAAAGCGGGGCGGATCCGGTTCAAGCAGCGCATCAGGGAGTGATCACGCGCGTTTCGGTGAACGAGGGTGAGGCCGTCAAAAAAGATGATGAGTTGTTTGTCTTGCGGTCAGACGAAATTCGCACGCTCGACACTGAACTTAAGACTTTGAGCGAAGACTTGCGGACCAAAGAGGAAGGACTCGAGCGGAACGAGACGGCTTACAAGGCGCAGCTCAACATCAAACTGGGAGAGATCGAGCAGGCAAAGAGCGAAGTTAAATTTCGGGAAAGCCACACCAAGACGAGCCGGGACTTGGTCGAGCGGATGGAGAAATTGGCGTCGGAAGGCGGGATCTCGCAGGTCGATTTGATCAAAACGAAACTTGATCTGGCAGGGTCGGAAAAAGATCTGAGCGTTGCGCAGCGAACACTGCAGCAAACAGGGCTCGAGCGCGAGCGGATGGAAACCGACCACGTCCGAGTGCGTGGCGAACTGGAAGCAGACATCGAAAAATTAAAAGTGCGCACGGCCGCGTTGAAATCGGATCTCGAGAATGCGCAGCAAAACCTGCTCACGGTGCGCAGTCCTTATGACGGCGTTGTCATTTCGCTGGATCAACGAACCGTCGGCGGTGTGGTCCAACAAGGCCAAGTGCTCTGTCAGCTTGCCCAACAAAACGCAAAATTGCGCGCGCGGCTCGTTTTGAAGGAATCCGGTTTTCCCAAACTCGCGGTCGCGCAGAGAGTTCGTTATTTTTTTGACGCGTTTCCTTATCAGCGCTACGGCGCGCTCAATGGCAAACTTGATTGGATCAGTCCTTCGGCGGTGAACTCGAGCGACGGGCCCCGTTTCGTCGCCCTAGCCTCGCTTGAAAAAACCGACATTGCCGGCGCGGGCGGGCAATCATTGCCTCTTCGAGTGGGAATGAAAGGCGAAGCGCATGTTATCGTCGGTGAACGGACGATGATTGAGTACGCATTCGAGCCCGTTCGCCAGTTACGCGAAAACCTGAAACAATAACCAGGCCTTATGGAACTGCCGCCATCTCAACTGAAGCTGGAAAATGTGACGACGAGCAATAAGGCGATGGCTCGTTGTCTGCGGTTGGCCAGCCTGGCTGCAAAATCGGATGTGCCGGTCGTTCTTCTTGGTGAAACCGGAACCGGAAAAACCCTCCTGGCCCATGCCATTCACAATTCCTCGGAGCGCGCCAGCGGTCCCTTCGTGGCTTTCAATGCTTCCGCCATGAGCGACACTCTCCTCGAAAGCCAGCTTTTTGGTCACGAGAAGGGCGCTTTTACCGGCGCGCAACAGAGCTTAAAAGGAAAATTCGAGCTCGCTGACGGCGGTACGCTATTCCTCGACGAAATCTCGGAGATGAGCCCACTCGCCCAGGTCAAGATTCTCCGAGTGCTCGAGTATGGCGAATTCGAGCGGCTCGGATCAGAGCGAATGCTCAAATCCAATGCCCGAATTCTCTGCGCGTCGAACTGCTCGCTTCAGGAAAGGGTTCGCCAGGGCAAATTCCGAGAAGATCTTTACCAACGACTCAACGGTCTGACCCTGCTCATTCCTCCGTTGCGCGAAAGGCTTGAGGAACTGCCGGCGTTGATCGCCGCCGAACTAGAAATTGCCGCCTCTAAAGAAGGCAAGGTCATTACCGCCCTGCACCCCGAGGCGATGGAGAAACTACTCCATCACAAATGGCGAGGGAATTTGCGCGAGCTGAGCCACACGGTGCGAACGATGACACTGTTCTGTGACGGCGAGGTCATTCTGCCTCAACATGTAATTTTCCCGCCTGATCTCGAGCCAAGCTATCGCGAATCGGAGCACCATCAGGCGTCCCTGTCGCCAAACAACACCAACGAACATAAGGGCGACATCGATCTTTCTCTCGCCAGCGCGGTCCGCCGCCATGTCCATTTTGTCTACGAGCAGACGAATCGAAATCAACGTCGAACGGCAAGGTTACTCGGCATTTCAAGAGCCACTCTTTCGCGCCACCTCCGGAATTCGGCTCAAAATCAACGCACTGGATTGCCTCATTAGTAGCCCGTGGCGGCCTAAGAACGATCCCGTTGCCGCAATGTCGATTTCACGTAATCGACAAATCTGGTCTTCGTAAACATCTCCCGATCAAGCCCAAGTGACGACGGCTTCGGTAACCTGACCAGTGTTGGCACGGATGCTGGTAATAGACGCTCGAAGTGAACGCACCGAAGAACAAAGAAATGCGAATCCCGGGGATCCAACAGATCGTGGCCGGAGGGCAATTGTTGGTCGGTGTAACAAGAACAATCAACAACCCAAAACAACAAAGCTGATATGGCTAAATCAAAAAAGAAAAACATCAAAGTTCGTGATCTCAACTCCAAGAAAGACGCTAAAGGCGGCGGCGGAAAGGTTTTCGGGGCTCAACAGGGCTCGGTATTAGGCGGGGCTCAACAGGGCTCGGCCTTGGGCGGGGCTCAACAGGGCTCGGCCATGGGCGGGGCCCAGCAAGGCTCAGCACTCCGTTAACCGATCTAAGACCGCGCTGTGGTTCG
>CAZFZG010000038.1:16483-19295 GCA_964523205.1 uncultured Chthoniobacteraceae bacterium
GGGCCCAGCAAGGCTCAGCACTCCGTTAACCGATCTAAGACCGCGCTGTGGTTCGATTCCGCAGTGCGGTTTTTTTTGCGTACAGGGAGGGGCGTTAAGGGAACAGTCCGCGTATCTTCTTCGCCCTCATCACCCGTTCCACGCCGATCGCCATCGCCGCGGTGCGATGGGAAATCTTATGGGCTTTGGCCCGCTTGATCACTTGGGCAAAGGAATACTCTAGAATACGAAAGAGCTTGTCAGTCACTTCGGTCTCCGACCACATGAAGGCCTGCTTGCCCTGGACCCATTCAAAATACGAAACGATCACTCCGCCGGAATTGCATAAAATATCGGGAATCACGAAAACCTCGTCCCAGCGTTTTTCCAGGATCAGATCGGCTTCCGGCGTGGTTGGGCCGTTCGCGCCTTCGGCTAGAATCCGGCATTTGAGTTTTCCCGCGTTCTGAGCATTGATCACACGATCCACCGCGCACGGGGCAAGAATATCGCACGGCATGGTGAGCAATTCTTTCGGATCGACATGATCGGCTTCGCGAAAAGCGCGGAGGTTTCCTTTCTTCAAGACATGTTGCTCCGCCGCCTCAACATCGATGCCATTCGGATTGTAAACCGCAGCGTAGGCGTCACTGATTCCAATCACTTTGACGCCACTCTTATATGCCAGCGAAAGGGCCGCGACCGAGCCGACGTTTCCGAATCCTTGCACGATCGCCGTGCACTTTTCCGCGTCCATTTTCAAGATGTTCATGGCGCGCTCGATCAAATAAACAACGCCGCGGCCGGTGGATTCACGACGGCCTTCAGTCCCGCCGATGGAAACCGGCTTGCCGGTCACGATCTCATTTACCGAATAACCGTGGTAAACCGAGTAGGTGTCCATGAACCAGGCCATTACTTGTTCATTAGTTCCCATATCCGGGCCCATGACGTCCGTCTGCGGCCCGACGAACGGAATCATTTCCTGCATGTAACGCCGCGACACGGCTTCGAGCTCGGTTCGCGATAACTTGGCCACATCGCAGGCCACACCCCCCTTTGCCCCGCCGTAGGGCAGATTTGCCAACGCGCATTTCCAGCTCATCCACATTGCCAGCGCGGCTGTCTCGCCCATCGAGAGCGACGGCGCGAAACGCGTCCCACCTTTGGTCGGTCCGAGTGTGAGATGATGCTGAACGCGATAACCTTGAAATGTCCGCGTGCTGCCGTCGTCCATGTGCACCGGCAGCGTCACTGCGATCGCGCGCTTAGGATACATCAACCGTTCCCGGTCGTTCTTGTCGATGCTCAGGTAATCGGCGATCACCTGAAACTGGTCACACGCCATCTTGAAGACTTCGTCGTCGTAAATCGTCATGGAGCGAAAGCGGAATCTAGAATATCCGCGGAAAAACGCAGATGCTATTTGCCTCGAAAAATCGTCGCGTCAACTCCGAAAGCCTTCCGAGCTAAAAGCAATCCGACGCAACGCCTGTCCTGCCTGCCCGCCGTAGTCCCGCGACCGCGGGACGAAGGCAAGAGCGAAGTCGAATGGATCGACAATCCCTTGGGAATCCGTAACGTCTTCGCCGAAATGAAAATCGAAACCCTCGCGGTGCACGCCGCGCATCGAATTGATCCGGCTACCGGCGCTGTTTCTTCACCCATTCATCTCTCGACTACTTTCGAACGCGACGTTGAAGGAACCTACTCGCGCGGATTCATGTACAGTCGCAACAACAATCCAAACCGTCAGGGGCTCGAAGAAGGAATTGCGGCGATCGAGGGCGGCGCCGCTGCGGCGGCGTTCGCTTCGGGCAGCGGCGCGACAATGTCGATCCTTCAGGCGCTGGCGCCGGGCGATCACGTCCTTGCTCACGTCGATGCCTACTACGGAACCACTCGCTTACTCCGTGAAATCTTTCTGCGCTGGGGACTCAAGGCTGACCTTGTCGACATGAGCGACCTCGGCGCAGTGAAAAAAGCACTCCGTCCCAACACAAAACTCGCCTGGATGGAGACGCCGTCTAATCCGCTCCTGAAGATTGTCGATCTGACAGCAATTTCGAAAATTGTTCACAACGCCGGCGGGCTTTGCGTTTGCGACAATACCTGGGCGCCGGTTCTTCAGCGGCCGTTCGATCTCGGGGCGGATTTCATTATGCATTCGACTACGAAATATTTCGGCGGCCATTGCGACGTTCTCGGCGGAATCGTGGTCGCGAAGACGGACAGCGAGCTTTTTCAGCGCATCAGGAATATTCAATACGAAGGCGGCGCGGTCCCCTCGCCTTTCGATTGCTGGCTGGTTCTGCGCGGTATGCGCACATTGCCGTGGCGAATGCGCGGGCACTCCGAAAATGCCGAGAAGGTCGCGAAGTTTTTGTCGCAACATCCCAAGGTCGACCGGGTGCATTATCCCGGCTTGGTTAAGCATCCCGGACATGACATCGCGAAGAAGCAGATGTCGATGTTTGGCGGGATGCTTTCGCTCGAAGTCAAAGGCGGCCGCGATGCGGCGATGAAGATGACCAACGGAACAAGAATCTTTACGCGCGCCACCAGCCTGGGCGGAGTGGAAAGCCTAATCGAACATCGCGCATCGATTGAAGGTCCTGGCACCAAGTCGCCAGAAGGGCTCTTGCGCTTGTCTATAGGCCTCGAAAACGCCGACGATTTGATTGAGGACCTCGATCAAGCTTTGAGGTAGGGGCGATTGACCTCAATCGCCCGCGGGCGGTTCGGGTGAACCGCTCCTACCAAATTTCCTTCGCATCAAATCGACGACATCCTTCACTTCGGCGACGCGCAACAAATAGGCCGCGCCGAAAAA
>CAZFZG010000039.1:0-5354 GCA_964523205.1 uncultured Chthoniobacteraceae bacterium
ATCGACTCGATGCCGTCCCGCCACCGCAGGACGGCATTTTCTTCTTTGGACCCGCCCTCGCCCAAACAAATTGCGCAGATATCGCGGATTGGGGCGCACGACTTACGTCCCTAGTCTTCGGGGGCCTGCCGAAACCTCGAGTTACGTGTCAGACGTGAAAAACTTGTCTCGACTTTTTAACGATGTTTTTGATAACCTTCGCCGCGCAAGAATGAGCGCATGCGAGCGGTAAATACTTCATTGCCGGTGACGCCGGAAATTGCCGGCGGCTGGAAGGAAACCGATTGGGATAAACTCCTTATTAATATTGAAGACGGAACGGTAGTTCCCATCATCGGGCGCGATTTGCTTTCTCTAAACCCGACTACGAACGAGAAACCGGTCCTCCTCTATAACTATATCGCGAAGCGGCTGCTGGAAAAACTCGCAGAAGAATCTCCGGTGGCGGCCAAGGAAGAGACCAGCAAACCCACCCTTAACGATGCGGTCGGCATTTGCCTGCGATATGGACAAAATCATTTCGACATTTGCTACAGCGTTCGGGAAATCTTTAAGGAAGTCTCAGACTGGCCGCTGCCGGTGCCTTTAACGCAGCTCGCCGAGATCACAGACTTTCGGTTATTCGTTTCGACGACTTTTGATGGTCTGCTGGAGAAGGCGATCGAGTCGAGCACGGCGGGCGGGGTCCGACGCCGTCCGGCCGTTTTCGCCTACGACCCAAAGCCACCGTCTGGCAAAACGGTGGAGGATTTGCCTTTGGGCGAACGAACCATTGAAAAGCCGATCATTTACCACTTGATGGGCAAGCTGCAGGCGAATTCGAGCAATGCCGTCATTTCCGATGAGGACCTGCTCGAATTTGTGTGCGCACTTTACTCTGAAAACAAGCAGCGAGTGCCGATCAATTTGCTGAACGAGTTTTCGAAAAACCATCTGCTTTTGCTCGGTTGTAGTTTTTCCGATTGGCTGGCACGTTTCTTTTTGCGTGCGGCGAAACGGCGCCGGCTTTCCAATCGGCCAGATGACGAAACTCTGCGTAACATTGTTGAATATGTGGTGGACGAGTACGCTCCACAGGACAAAAATCTCGTGCTCTTTCTGGAACAATTTTGGACGAGCACACGAATTTTCAGGAGTACCAATGTGGTAGGTTTCGTCAACGAGTTGCGACGGCGGTGGGGCGAGCGCAATCCGGGCAAGCTGGCTGGAGCGGCGCTCCCCTCCAGCGAGCCGGCGCTGGAAACCGAGCGATTGCCAGCGACCATGCCAGCCGGTGGCATCTTTATCAGTTATGCGCGTGAAGATCGGTCAGCAGTCGAGCGATTGCGCGCAAGCTTGAGTGAGTTCCCAATTTGGTTTGATCAGGCGAAACTGGAGATGGGCGACGACTGGGAGCGCAAGATTGAAAATAACATTGCTCGCTGTCGCTTCTTCATGCCGATTGTTTCGCGAACAACAAATAGTCGCCTGGAAGGTTTTTTTCGCCGTGAATGGAATCAGGCGGCGGATCGCACACGGGCGATGTCCGATGAATGCCGTTTCATTTTGCCGGTATCCATCGATGGCACTAAGGCGACAACGGCGCGTGTGCCAAAGCCATTCCTTCGAGCGCATTGGTGGCACCTTGCCGATGGCCAAGTAACACCGCAATTTCGCGATGAGATTCGCTCGCTCGTCGCATCGGAGAATCCAACTAACCCTAACGACGCGACTTAGACTAACGCGATGAAGACGATTGAGGACCCGACTGCCGAGGTGGTAGTGGATGCGGAGAATCCCTGGCCTGGCTTGGATTATTTTGTGGAGAAGAGTCGCGCTTTCTTTCACGGAAGGGAGGCAGAGGCGGACTTGCTCCTATCCATGGTGCGGCACCGTCTGCTAACGGTTCTTTACGGTCAATCAGGTCTCGGTAAGAGCTCATTGCTTCAAGCTGGTTTATTCCCGCGATTGCGGGCCGATGGGTGGTTGCCGGTCTACATTCGACTCAGTCACACTGATGCCGACGGACTGGGAGGCAAAGGACCGGCGGCTTTGATCGCGCAGACGCGGCAGTTCATTCGCGACGCGATTGCCGATGCAATCGAGCAAAAACAGTTACTGACGACGAAACAAGAGAACCTGGCGAGTGGCAAGGAAGTGTCGCCAATGCCGCGCGATGATGAATCACTATGGGCCTATTTGCATCGGCGCGTTTCCGGATTGCGTAGCTCCGCCCGCGAGCGTGTAGTTCCTGTGTTAGTTTTCGATCAGTTCGAGGAAATCTTCACCCTCGGCCGCAACGAAATGCGCCAGAATATCAGGCAGACTTTTCTGCGCGACCTGGCCGACTGCGTGGAGAATCGTTTGCCGCAGCAAGTGGTCGAGGAAATGAATCTTAGCCAACCTCGCGCGACTGATAAGTTCGCCGATCTTGACCTCACTCGGCAGGATTATCGTGTCGTTCTGAGTCTTCGCGAAGATTATTTGGCTGAACTTCACGACTTAAGCGATCTGATGCCTTCGATCCATGAAAACGAAACCCGTCTACTCCCCTTGAATGGCTGGCAGGCGCTGGACGCCGTCGCTATTCCAGGCGAAAAGCTGATCGAACCAATCGTCGCGCGGGAGATCGTCGAGATTGTGGCAGCGAGTCGACGCGGTGAAACCGAAGATGGTAATGGTGCAATGCCGGTCGAGAAGGACGGCGGCGTTACCGATGAAAGAGAGCTGGAAGTGGATCCCGCGCTACTAAGCATGGTTTGTCGCGGGCTGAACGAGGAACGCAAGCAACGGAAAGCTTCCAAGATCACGCCGGAAATTACTAATGATCTTTTGGCCAACAGCGGTCGATCGATTCTCCACCGCTTTTATGCTGAGTGCTTTCGTTCCTTGCCAGATCGTGCCAGTGCCGACGAGGTCCAAAAATTTGTCGAAGACGATCTTCTTACTCCGACCGGTTATCGCAATATGGCGGAATTAATGCGGGCAGAGAACCGCCTGGCTAGGTCCGGCGTGCCGGATCCCTCTGCTGCCATCCAGCGGTTAATCGATGAGCGCCTTTTGCGAATCAACGAAAGACGCCAGGACAAAACCAAATGGCTCGAACTGACTCACGACGTCCTGTGCGATGTTGTGAAAGAAAGCCGGCAGGCGCGCGAATTGCGCGAAGCCAAGGAACGGGAGGAGAGAGAAGAGCGCGAACGGGCAACGCGTCGAGTGGAAGAAGCGGAGACGCAAGCACGTCAGGCGCGAGAGCGCGAAGCTGAAGCGGTCGCACGTTTAAAACAAATGCGCCGTGAGCGGCGTCTGGGGATCGTAGCGCTCGCTTTAACGATTTGTTTTGCAGGCTCGCTATGTATTGCCGGTTTTCTTCTCCTTGGTCGGCTTCAAACCGGCCACGCCGCAGAGCAAAGGAGTCAGGTCCTAGTTGCGCGAGCAAAGGAAAGACTCGCTCGGCTGAACGACGACCGTCGGAATGTTTTTGCTCTTCGTCTGCTCGGTCGCGCCATCAGAGCCGACCTAGGTAATAACGAGGCGGTAAAGCTCGCGTGTCAGCTTCTGATGGAGAAGAAGTGGTGTCCACCGATCTCACCGCCGCTTCATTACTCCGGTAGTCCAGTCGTCGCTGCGGGTTGGAGTCCCGACAACCGGGAAATCGTTGCGGTGGCACAGGATGGAAATTTGGCGCGCTGGAGCGCGGCCGACTTCAAAGAGCTTCCCGCGATTCCTTTGGTTCCGGACAAGATGTCGCCGGAGAACAAGGTTGTGGTGACATCCGCCGGCTTTAGCAGGGATGGTAAACAGATTCTAATTACACTCTTTCCCTCTAATAAAGAAAATGCGCGCGTGCTTAGCTGGTCGGACAAAGAGGCCTCCTATCGCCCCTATCGCCCCAAAATCGTAACGGTCGATTTTAAGGAGACGGTCCGGTCCTTTTCGTGGAGCCACGACGGAAATACCCTTTATATATTTCCGATGCGCTCCGACCTGTTGAATTGTCGGATCTTCGAATTCGGAGGAAGCACCTTTAAAGAAATAGGAACTATTCCGAACGCAACCGCGGGTGATCTCAGTCCGGACGATCAATTGTTAGCAACCGCTGCCCCGGGCGGGAGGATCGAGATTTGGGATACGAGCAGTCTGGGCACTCCAAATCCACAGCCAAAGGCTACTTTTGAACCGGACGAGCCGAATCCGGAAAGGCGGATCTTCACTTTGGGTTTCAGTGACGACGGCGCAGAGCTTGGCGCCACACTCTTGAGGGAACCCTCTCGGCTCTGGAACATGCGAGATGGAAGTATGAAAATAGTAAAGGCGAAGTCGTCTCAAGAGCAGATGTTGCGTCTTGTCTTTGGGCCACGCGTTAATGGGCGGCGCGTCGTTGCGGGAGGAGTCAACGGGATGGTCAGAACCTGGGACTTTGATGATCTCGATCAGCTTCGGGCCGAGCCGATCTGCCTTCCTGATGCGTTCGTTTATCCGACATTCAGTTCTGATGGAAATAGCCTGCTTTCGCTTTCCGGAGGGGTCTGGCTGGCCCTGGATAGCGTGCGCGTGTGGGATGTTTCGTTGCGTGAGGCGGCGGACAGCGGCGCCACGCCTCGTTTTAGTGGAAAATCTCCTCCACCCTGGCTGCCAGATCTTGCGGGAGCCGTTGCTGGGCTAAGAGTCGCGGCCGAAGAAGAAGAATCACCACCAGTTATCCTTTCTGAGCTCAGAAAAAAGTATGTTGGTCAGCCGATTCCTAAAGAATACCTGCCTCTCTGGAATCGCTATCTCGCCGACGAAACGCGGTGAGCTAGTCAGGCTTGAACTCTTGATTATCATCGAGATTTCGATCCCAGGGCAAGAATGACGTCGCGCAGCTTTTCCGTCGCCACTTTTTCATCGATTGGCAGGTCTGATGAGAACATTGGCGCGCCAACCACCACCTTCAAACCACGTCGATAAATAGGAAACGCCAGGGCTACGAGCAGGAACTGCAGCCGCGGATTCAAACGATTGATCCACGCGCCCGGATGAGCACCGTGACCCAGATGAACAGGAATGATCCGAACCGGATGGCCCAAATGCTCCGCAGCCCGGCGAGCGATGTGGACAAGCCCTCGCTTGAAGGGGCGAGTAAACCCGTCGAGATGAGCCCAGCCTTCCGGAAACATCAGAAGAGTTTGGCCGGAAGTGAGAACGCGCACACCGGCGTTCAGCGCTGGTCCGCCTCTGCCTGGCCTGAGGTCGGCGCAGAATGCTCCGCACGGGCCAAGGACCAGCGCACCCAATCCGCCGCAGAACTTCATGACACCTCGCGCAGTCATGCAGCGCAATTCTGGCAGCAACAGCGCAAGTGCAAACGGATCGACACTATGCGGATGATTCGG
>CAZFZG010000039.1:5454-8520 GCA_964523205.1 uncultured Chthoniobacteraceae bacterium
GGTACCTGAGATTGCACCTTTCGCAGGAGCTTCTGATAACCCTCGTCGGTCGTGCCCATCCACTCGTCCCAAAAGCGGAAGAACAGCCCGTAATTTCCGTTAGGCCGTTGATGATGAACGTTGTGGCCCGTGGAAGAGTTCAACCAGCGTCCCAAACGGCTTTCAGTCAGCCGTCGCGGAAAAATCTCAAAACCGAGGTGACCAACGACGTTAGAAAAGGTCGTCCAGGCAAAGAAGATTAACAATGCCATTGGGTGCACAGGAATGAGGAAGGCCAGAAAGATGAAAAGACCTGCCTGAACAATCGCCTCCAACGGGTGAAATGAGAGAGCGGCCCATGGGGAAGGATTGTTCGAGCGATGGTGCAGGGAATGAACGAAGCGGAAAACCGGTTTCCAGTGCAGGAAGCGATGACTCCAATAAAAGTAAGCGTCATGCACAAAAACCATTGCTGGGATGCTCCCAATAAAGTAGAGCCAGCCACGCTGTTCGATCTTGAAATAAATTAGGGTGTAAGGACGCACGAACGGACTGAATATGATCCCCCCTACGATTCCGAATATGACGCAGGTCGTGAACGAAAGCGTGATTTCGCGCAGGTAATCTGAGCCGTTTGGAAAACGGTGCTGGATCTTGCGGTGGAGCAAGACCCGGCGGCAAACGACATAAAAGACCGCGTAAGCCAGCCCAGCAAACAGCAGGTAGCGAAGGAACGAACTGGCGAACGCAAAGGTGAAACCAGTAATGATACGGTCCATGACAGGAAAATCCGCCATAGATAGAAAATCTGGCGGCTCAAGAATGGTCAAGCCTGTACCGCCCTTAGTCCGGTCGTGATCCCGACTTGGAAATGAGCATGTTCTCCGCTTCTCTTTGCTTGCTCTTGAGTTTCACCCGAAAAATACGCGAAAATGGACGCGCGACTTGTGAGTTCTGAAACTACTCGATCCTCGATCCGAGACGGCTGTCTGGTTAAGCTGGAGAACGTCCATAAGGAATATTGCCTCGGCAACACTATCGTCGTGGCGTTGCGCGGCGTGACAACGACCATCGACAGGGGAGTTTTTGCCGCGATTGCGGGGCCTTCCGGCAGTGGCAAGACAACCCTTCTTAATATTATTGGCTGCCTTGATATTCCTACGTCGGGAAATGTAACGGTCGCCGGTCGCGATGTGCGAGATTACTCCGACGACGAGCTTTCGAATTTTCGCGCCCGTAAGCTTGGCTTTATTTTTCAGACGTTCAATCTCATCCCGATTCTCGACGTTTACGAAAACGTTGAATACCCCTTGCGCTTGAATCGCACTCCGAAAAAGGAGCTTCGGTCGCGGACCCTGGAAATGATCGAAGCGGTCGGTCTGATGGAGCAGTCTAGACATCGCCCGAACCAACTCTCGGGAGGGCAGCGACAACGAGTGGCGGTGGCCCGAGCGCTGGTGACACAGCCAGAACTCGTTTTGGCCGACGAACCAACGGCGAACTTGGATTCTGAAACGGGGGCTCGGATGATCGATCTGATGAAAAGAATGCACGATCGCTTTGGCACTTCATTCCTCTTTTCAACCCACGACCCAATGATGTTCGCTCACGCGAATCAGCATTTCGCCATCAGGGATGGCTGCCTCACGAAAGTAATCGAAACTGCCTCCGGAACGGCCCCAGCCTGATGATCTCGGTTCAGGATCTTAAGCTCGCGGCGCGTAACGTGTTTCGTAACACGCGCCGATCGGCCGTCACAATTATTGCGATCATGCTATCGTGCGCCGGTTTAATTTTATTTGCCGGTTATGTCGCTTACGCGTTTCGCGGCGCGGAAGGGCAGACCGTGGTGGTTTTTTCGCACATTCAACTTTTCAAGCGCGGTTACTACGAGAATGGCGCCGGCAATCCCGCAGCTTATGCAATCGGCGGTTATCAAAAAATTAAAAGCCTTCTCGCTGACGATCCAGTGATCGGGCCGAAGCTGAATTTCGTAACCGCGCAGATCTTGTTCAATGGAATTGTCAGCTGCTCAAGCACGCATACTTCCACCACTTTTGTCGGCCTTGGGGTCTTTCCCGAAGAGGATTGGAAGCTTGTCCTTTGGAATCCGTATCGATTGGTCAGTCCTGTTGACCTGCCAATTAACAAGGATCTTTACCGCAGCGCGCCCGAATTGTCATCGGACGACCCGGAGGGCGCCAGTTTAGGAGTCGGATTAGCCCGAATTCTCGGAGTAGCAGACGGTTCGAACCAGCAGACAACCGCACCGGCTTCGCCAACCCCGCAACCGAAAACTGCGGACTCGGATTTGAGCGCCCTCAGTCAGGAAATGGGCGAGGAGAAATCCGCCGATGCAGGGCGGCCATCGATTGAAATTGTATGCGCACCGCCTGGCGGAGGAATGCCCAACGCCATGACCCTTTCGGTCCGCAAAGCATTTAACCGCGCGACCAAAGAGTTAGACGACAGCTTAATCAAGATAGACATCCGTCGGGCCTCCGAGCTGTTGTTTCCAGGCGAGGACCTGAAAGTGACATCGGTCCTAGTTTTACTGAAACGGACACAAGATGTGCCGCTGGTGGTAAGCCGCCTCAAACAGCTCGTCAGCGAAGGCAAACTTGATTTGGATTTTCGCACCTGGACCGAACTGCGTCCGTTTTACAATCAGCTTACCCAGATGTTTCGCATCATGTTCGCCTTCATGTTCTCGATCATCGTGGTTATTGTGACCTTCACCATCTATAACACCTTATCCATGGGCATCGCCGAACGGGTGAGCGAGATTGGAACGCTAAGAGCTTTAGGAGTAACCCGTGCCGGAATTCGCAAAGCTTTTCTGCTCGAAGGCTGTCTTCTCGGTCTGTTTGGCGGAATCCTTGGGGTCGTTCTTGGCCTGCTCGGCGACTTGATTATTAATTCCCTGCAAGTGGTCTACGTTCCGCCGGGTGGATCATTCCACACCAAGCTTGAAGTGCTGGTCCTGCGAGCTCCAATCGTTCTCGTGATTTGCTTCAGCGGATCGTTAATCGCCGCAATATGCTCGGCCATTCTGCCTGCACTCAGGGCTTCCCGGATGATAATTGT
>CAZFZG010000039.1:8620-11957 GCA_964523205.1 uncultured Chthoniobacteraceae bacterium
CGTCTGAAGACAATTGCCGGCGCTTCGCCCCTTGTTCTGCTTGTAATCTCAGCACTCGCCGAGGATCGCATCAGTGGAGAGCAGATTCTTGCGCGACTCGACCGCATCCGTCAACCGGATCGATCTTTCGTGGTCAATCTCGCTGCCACCGAATTCCGGCAAGGAAAGAAGGAACGGGAAGCAACCTTTCGGATGTACACGCGAAAAACAGATGTCGGTTTCGATTCGCTCACAGTCTGTCTTTCTCCCGCAGCCGACGCTAATAAGCTGGTGCTCGCCCGACAGGAAAAACTTTGGTTCTACGACCCGAAATCGGCCCGGCCGGTACCGGTCTCGCCTTATCAATTTCGCAATCACTCATTTGTGTTTGAGGCATTGAACAACCGTCTCACCGTGGCCTACACCGCTCAGATTGTCGGGGTCGAGGTCACTTCCGATGTCGCGCGCACAGGACGAAAGGCGCTGATGGTAAGGTTACTTCCTCGCGAGCAGAAAAGCGGATTGGTAACACAATACTGGCTAGATCGGGAAAACTTTACGCCTATTAAGAGCGAGGTGGCGACCGCGAACGGTAAGGTTCTGCGAACTGTCTATTACAGCGAAGTAAGAAATGTGCTCGGCGAAATGCGTCCGACCCGAATCGTGGTCGTTAACCAGGTTGAGGGCAACGTGTCTGAAGTGAAGTTCTCTGCCTTCGCTTTCTACGACGCTCCTGCTTCTATCTTTGAACAAGAACTGATGCCAAAGACGCTCGGTTTGTTGCCCAACCTCTAATTCCCCGGCGCGAAATCAGTGTAGCGTGGATCGCTAGCAAGACTAAGGAGGAAATTCCAAAGCACGCGCAAGCTCGTCTTCGCCTCGGATGGAGGAAGATGGCACGAGAGTCGGCGCCATTCGTTTTGCACCATCGAATGGGCTTCCGTCTGGCAAAGAGCAAGAGCCCCGGAGCAGCGAACCAGCTCGATGGCATCGGCTAACATAGCTGGCTGCTGACGAAGCTTTGGAGAGCACAAGATATCTGCCAGGTGGTCCCGTTGCCAGGTCGGGAGAAGGCTCAGCGCCTTAACGATGGCATAAGTGAGTTTGCCTTCCGCGATGTCGCTGCCCCCGCTGCCTTGATCGATGCGAACATCACTGAAATCCACCATGTCGTTCACGATTTGGAAAGCGACCCCCAACGTGCGGCCAAAATCAGCGCAATGCCTTCGCATTTCGCCATCCGCATTCGCGATCACACATGCTCCTTCGGCGGCCGCTTCGACCACGGAAGCCGTTTTCTGTGTATAAACCTGCAAAATCTTGGGTACGATCGAGTCGTTCGTCCATTCACTCAGGTATTGCCTGGTTAGGAGCTTGGACCAATAAAGATCCTGTCCCTGGCCGAGATGCGCTCGAATAAACAAGCGGCTTAGGATCCGAAACAACTCCAATCGTTGTGCGTCACTTAAATCGGGATGGTCTCGCAACAGGACCATTGGCAGAAAGTAAGCAGTATTGCCAGCGCTGATGGCGACATCGAGGCCGTAACGAAGATGAATGCATTCCTGGCCCCGCCGTATCCGCCCTTTATCTTCAATGTCATCGATCATGAGTGCGCCGTCGTGCAGCATTTCGGACGTGACGCAGATTAAAGACTCGAAGGGTGTCGGGTCCGCGCCCAACGCCGCCACCATCAACATTCCGAAGATGGGTCGCCACTGTTTCCCGCCGCGGTCTATCAGGTCCCAGATGGGCTTGGTCAGCATCGTCGTCTGCGCTTCCGGATCATATTGCCCGTGGGCAGGTCCCGCTATCCGCTCCAAATCCGAATGATTGAGAACTCGCGGTAAGAAGGTCTCGATATTTTGGCGAATGCGGTGCGTGACGCGGCGAAAGTATTGCGCAAAATCGATCACGTATGCGTAACCGTGCAGCTCAAGTCGCGCATGCCCTGACACTCTGCGTCGGCCCCACACGCCGCTCACTCGTCCCGCCCCCTCCCACACACCGCGAATTGGCGGAAGGAGAGCAATTTCCTGGTCGAGGCAGGCCGGTTGAAAATCGAGCTCTAAATCCAATTGAGGAATCTGAACGCGGCAGGCCACGGGATAGGCAGCGCTCGACTTAGGACTGTTCCACCACCCTGTGGGAACGATCGCAAACTCGGACAACAAATGGGCCGATCCGCTTTGGTCGACGAGCACGCCGTAATGACCGAGGGTCTCACCCGTCCGCTGGTCGCGAGTGATCATCACCATCAATTCGCAGTCATTGTCGAGTTGAATTCCCATCCACTGCCAGCCGATGATTTGCTCCTTATTCTCGCCCGCAACAAACCACCCCTGGCTGCCCCACTGATGATCTAACCACGCTTCTCCGGAAACTGCCGCGCCTTCCATTTCGCCTTCCAATGCAAGTCGCGGGTAGGAAACGTAATCCATCGATGTGCCCTCCGCCGCGATGGAAAGATGGAAACGCGGATGAATTGGTTTGAGCTGAAAGCGAAACGGACGATTCGTTTCCGGTTCGGTAAAGCGAAGAACAAACTCGTTATTTGTTTGCGCCAGTTGGAAACCATCCCAGGTCGCACGAAATGGCGGGCCTTCGAACTTCGCTGTCTCTCTTGTCATGCGAAGCCAGCGAGACAGGCCGTACTCTGAGATTTCATCGATGGCCGCGCGCATTGCCAGCGGATCGAGTCCAGACAACGGCGCGGTCTGGGTCGCGGATACAAGAAACGGGATCGTGGCAGAATCCACCTGCGAAAGCGTCTTGGTGGTGCCTGAAGATTCATCGAGGAGAGAAACCAGGAGCGAGCAGGCATTTCCTCCCGAACGTCCGGCCCACTCGAGCGAATAACGAAACAGCGATGCCATAAACGCCCGTGGGCCGCTTTGTTCAGTCTTAAACCGGCCCTGTAGAAACCACCATTCGACCGGAAAATCTTTCCGGGGAGATTGATCGGCTACTTGGATTGTCGCGTCACTCTCCAACCAGAGAATTGGCGAATTGTCGATGGTCGCGTCCAGCACGGATTCGTTCACGAAATCTGGCGAGGCACAAGGATCTGAACCGATTCCGTCGCCATGCCTATATATAATATAAAGAGGGCGACTGGGAAAAAGGAAAGCAAAAGCGTAAAATGAATCGCGGATTACGCAGCTGAACCGGACCGTCTGTAGCGGCAGGCGCACCTGGCAAGCCGGAGCTTTAGCGAAGGCTGCTCGCCTGCATTTCTTCCGCTAACTGACCGTCCGGCGCGGACCTCAACCTCGAACCCCTATATTTCCACCTTCGAGACGTGACTGGCGGCAACCTGCCATCGCCCATCTCGTTTCACGAGCGTATCGGTGAACTC
>CAZFZG010000039.1:12057-14759 GCA_964523205.1 uncultured Chthoniobacteraceae bacterium
CCGCGCTTTGTGCGAGTGAGAATTGGCAAACCGCGCCGACAGCCAAAATGACAAACGCCGCGATTTTCATCTGCTCAATTCGCAGATCCAGTTTGCTTCCCAAGTCTTCCCGCCGTCAGGCGAAAACGATTGCTCCATCCGCGCCGATTTTGGCGAAATATTTAACCACAGGTAACGGACCAAAATCGCGCGGCCTTTATATTGTTCCTGATCGTAGAACTCGCCTCGGTTCCCGTTGAATTCACCCACCACGGGCGGCATGCTCAGAGTTCCTTTGTCCAGATCGAGAAGGTAAATCGACCACTGATGCGACTCCGGATTGTACATCCGAAGCGTCTGCCCTTTGATATGGAGATGCTTCTCCGGATTGTCGACCTCGAACTCCTCAAAGTTCGCATTGGTATTGAGAAGCTTCTTATGATTCGAGATTCCGTTGTATTCGATCCAAGTGGTCGAACCCGCGAGACGGTCGGGAAGTCGGCGCACGTGAGCTTTCCAATCGCCAATGAGAAAGTCGAAATCGTGCGACCCGTCCCGCGCGGGCGCTGGCGATTCACCGGCGGCTGCGCAAACATAAAGCAGACTAACGAAGACTATGATTTTCATCAGTCGGAAATCGCCCCTGGCTTGCGTCCCTCCTCTGCGTCGTGGAGATCCACCCACGTCTGAATGTCGTCGCGACTCCCCCACCCGCTTCGCTCCTTCGCCGCCTGTAAATCCTCGCTGGCTGCATCGCGCCAACCGCGCTTCAACAAGAACGCATTCCATATCTCAATTTCTTCCTCGCTCGGTTTTCGTCCTCGTTTGAAACACCATTCGAGAATCTCCTCATCCGATCCACCTTGTAAGGTGCGGACGGCCAGTTCGTTATAATTGACTCCGAGAAACCTCGTGCATCGAGCGTCGAACACAGTCGGATCGTCATCCACGCCGACAAAATAGTCCGGCGGCAATTCGCCTCGTGCTTGTAATCTTATCTTGTCCAGCATCCGGGCAAAATAGGCGAGTCCGTTTGTTTCCTGGTAATCACTTACTGGAGTTTGCATAGATAAGGAGTTGAGAGTTTCTAGCGGTGCCGTCTCAAGCATCACCTGCTCTGCCGCAAGCGGTCAACGGACCACTTCGTGCGAATGGGCCGGACCACTTTGTCTTCGCGATTGCTCTTACCCTTGCTCGTGCTCATGCTCTGGAGAAACAATCGTTCAATCGTTAAATGGTTAAATCGTTAAATAGAAAGCGTCGTCGGCATTCGATCATCGCCTTCGAGATGATCCAGCTCGAGCGCAATGGTCGCGAACCCCTCCATCAACAACTCTACCGCCAGATTCGCGACGAATTAGTTTCCGGCAGTTTGAACGACGGCGCGTCTCGGCTTCCCTCCTCTCGCACCCTTGCGGCCGATCTCGGAATTTCGCGGCTCACCGTTAATCTCGCCCTATCGAAACTTGCCGCCGAAGGTTATCTCCGGTCGCGAATCGGCTCCGGCACCTTTGTGGCCCATCCGCTGCCTGAAAGTTTCCTTAGCGCCCGGAAACCAAAATTAGATCGGCGGCCGGAAGCTCCGGCCCGTCTTTCCAATCGCGTTCGCGAGATCCCCGATAAACGTTCCGGAAAAGACTTCGACTACGGGATCGCGGGCGGGCCCGGAGTTTCGTTTGTTCCAGCGGTCTGTTCGCTCGACGAGTTTCCTATCGAAATTTGGGAACGCCTGCGCGCCCAAGTTCTCGCCCGGAAAGGCGTCCACCTGCTCCAATACGCATCTAGTCGTGGAGATCTCGATCTCCGCAAGGCACTCGCTGCTTATCTTTGCGATTATCGTGGTGCGCGCTGTCATCACGATCAGATCATCATCACGGCCGGGACGCAGCAGGCCATGATGATTGCCGCCCTCGCACTGGTTAACCGCGGCGAAGTCGCTTGGATTGAAGACCCCGGGTTTTACCAAGCGCGCCGCGTTTTTGGTTTCGCCGGAGCAACGGTGGTCCCGCGGCCGGTCGATCGCGAGGGAATCGTGATCGCGCGTCGTTCAAAACAAGCAAAACCCAAAATCATCTACGTCACACCGTCCCATCAATTCCCGCTCGGCATGACGATGAGCCTCGCCCGGCGGACTTCACTTATCGATTTTGCGCGAGAACACGACGCTTACATTTTCGAGGACGATCACAATTCGGAATTTCGTTTTACCGGCCCCCCGCTCCCGTGTTTGCAGGGACTCGATAACTGCGGCCGCGTCATTTACGCCGGCACGATGAGCAAGATTCTGTATCCGTCTTTGCGCATCGGTTACATCCTCGCTCCGGAACAGTTGACCGAACCGATGATCAAGATTCGCGCGGTAATGGATCAACATTCCCCGGCGATCGATCAAGCCACCCTCGCCCTATTCATCTCCGAAGGATTTTTTCTCAGCCACATCAAGCGAATGCGGCGACTCTATTCGGATCGTCGCGATTTCTTTATCGAAACATTCAACAAGTTGCTCGGAAAATACTTCATTCTTCAAATCCCCGAAGCGGGACTCCACTTCGTCGCCTGGCTCCGCCGAAAAGAGAACCTGCCGACGATCACGGGTGTTTGCGAACAACTTCGACTTCGGCCGACGCCGCTTTCATCCTGTTACATGAAAGCGAAACCGCGGCCTGCGCTCACATTTGGCTTTGCCGCTTGGTCACGCGCGCAAATTCGCGAAGGCCTGACGA
>CAZFZG010000039.1:14859-16180 GCA_964523205.1 uncultured Chthoniobacteraceae bacterium
CCTAAGTGGTCTGGCGCAAACAGACCAAGTGGCTATTTCAATGCGCGATTCACGGTCGCAAAATTGTTTCCATGAAAACAACTCAATCTTCAGGTCAATCGCGGCGCTTCCGAATTCCGTTGTCGATCCTCTTGATCTCTGCGGGATGCGGGCTGTTCGCCGCGTCACAACAGCAATACACCATCACCGATCTGCCGTCGTTAGGCGGCACCAACAATCGGGCGAACAGCATCAATAACCGCGGCTGGCTCGCAGGTTTCTCCAATTTATCGGGAAACCAAACGCGTCATGCCGCGCTTTGGCGCGATGGCGCGCTCACCGATCTCGGGACGCTCGGCGGACCGAACAGTGCAACGACCTGGTCGGTTAAAGCGAACTCCGGCATCGTCGCTGGCATTTCGCAGACGTCAACTCCCGATCCGTTAGGCGAAGCGTGGAGCAGCGCCGCGTTTTATCCCGGCGCAACCGGCACGGGTTACATCAACCTCGGATTCGTTTGGGAAAATGGAACGATGCGCGCTTTACCAACACTCGGTGGCAACAATGGATTCGCGACCGGCGCCAACAGCCGTGGGCAAATTGTCGGTTGGGCCGAGACTGCAGTTCATGACGCAACCTGCGTTCCGCCGCAACAGTTGCAGTTCTTGCCGGTCGTATACGGCAAAAAGGCCAACGAGATCAACCCGCTGCCATTGCCCGCGGGCGATACTTCCGGGGCAGCAACCGGAATCAATGAACAAGGTCAGGTCGTGGGAATCTCCGGAATCTGCGACCAGGCGGTTGGACGATATACCGCCAAACACGCGCTGTTGTGGGACAGGAACGGCAACATTGTCGATCTTGGAAATCTCGGCGCTCAACTTTGGAACACGCCGACCAACATCAATCAGCGCGGTGATGTGGTCGGTTTCGCCGCCACTTCGAACAGTGACGTCGACGGGGATTTTCTCGAGGCGTTCATCTGGACGAGGGAAGATGGAATCAAGGCTCTTGGTTTCCTTCCCGGCGACGTTCACAGCGAAGCCTATGGAATCAACGAGAAGCGCCAGGTGGTTGGGCTTTCCTGTGACGCGGATGGAAACTGCCGCGCATTCATTTGGCAGAACGGCGTGATGCGAGATCTCAATGATTTCAAACAGTCCGGCTACACGGCACGACTCGAGCAAGCGCGAGACATCAACGAGGCGGGCGAGATCGCCGGACGCTCGATTGATCCGATCACTGGGCGCAAAGCGTTCTTGGCCACGCCGGCTCACTAAGCGAACAGTTTGTTCGTTAGGCAAAATGCCGTCCCGCAGCTGCCGGACGGCATTCTCCTTTT
>CAZFZG010000039.1:16280-18294 GCA_964523205.1 uncultured Chthoniobacteraceae bacterium
GCAACAAAACCCGGAGACGATTTTTTCCGCTACGCCAACGGCACTTGGATCGACAAGACGCAAATTCCTCCGGACAAACCGGCCTATTCGCTAAGGTTGATTATGACCGATCTGACCGAGCAGAGGTTGAAGGATCTGCTCGAGGCCGCCGGCGCGAATGCTGGCGACAATCCCGCAACGCTCGAACAAAAGGCTGGCGCTTTTTACCGGTCGTTCACGGATGAAGCGCACGTTGACGAGCTCGGCACAAAGGCAATCGACCCCGAATTAAACGATCTCAAGAACGCGAAGTCGCGCGACGATTTCGCCGCGTTGATGGGACGCACGACGAGTGATTTCGAATTCTCGTTGTTCAACCCGATCATCGATGTCGATCTAAAGGATCCGAACAAGTACGCGTTTTATCTCATGCAAGCGGGGCTCGGTTTGCCCGATCGCGATTACTATCTCAAACCTGATTTCGCGGCGCAGAAGACAGCCTATCAAAATTACGTCGCGGCAATCCTGCGCATTCTGAATTGGCCTAATCCCGATCAGAATGCCAAGGAGATCGTCGATTTCGAAAACAAGATCGCCGAGGTTAGCTGGACCAAGGCGCAGCAGCGTGACTTGAATGCGATCTACAATCCGATGTCGATCCAGGAGCTAAAGAAATTCGCGCCGGGTTTCGCTTGGGAAAAATTTCTAGCGGAAGCAAAGATGTCGAAACTAACGCGCGTCATCGTCGCGGAGAAGAGCGCGTTTCCGAAAATCGTCGAGGCTTATTCGAAAACGCCGACCGACACCATCCGCGCCTGGCAGGCGTTTCACATTGCCGATAACGCCGCGCCATACCTTTCAAAACAATTTACCCAGGCTCATTTCGAATTGCATGACAAGACGCTTTCTGGTCAGAAGGAACAGAAAGCACGTTGGAAGCGTGGGATCACAGCCGTCAGCGGCGGGGATTTCGGAGTCGGCGACCGTTTCGGCACCTTCGGCACCATGGGTTTCGGCGTTGGTCAGCTTTACACGGCGAAATATTTTCCGCCGGAAGCAAAAGCAAAAATCCAGGATCTAGTCGCTAACCTGAAGAGTGCTTACCGTGCCCGAATCGAGAAGCTCGATTGGATGGGACCCGAAACAAAAAAGGAAGCGCTCAAGAAACTCGACACCTACACGATCAAAGTCGGGTATCCCGATCATGCGCGCGATTATTCGAAGCTCGTCATTCGCAGCGACGACCTGGCTGGCAATGTAAAACGCTGCGCCCAGCTCGATTGGGATTTTTACACGGGTCGTTTCTTTGGTCCGGTCGATCGCACCGATTGGAGCATGACCCCGCAAACGAACGATGCTTACAACGGAAGTCTGCGCGACATCGTTTTTCCTGCCGGAATTCTTCAGCCACCGATCTTTGATGCGGACGCCGATCCGGCCATTAACTACGGTGCGGCCGGCGGTGTTATTGGCCACGAGTTGACTCACGGATTCGATGATCAAGGCCGGAAGATTGATGCGTCAGGCGCACTGCGTGACTGGTGGACGAAGAAAGACGCAGAAACATTTCAAGCGCGCGCCAAGGTACTTGGAGAGCAGTATTCAAAGTACGAACCGATTCCCGGCGCGCAGGTAAATGGCGAACTGACGATGGGCGAAAACATCGCAGATCTCGGCGGTCTCACGCTCGCGCTGGATGCTTATCGTGCGTCGCTCAAAGGTCAGCCCGCGCCAGTAGTCGACGCCTATACCGGAGATCAACGAGTGCTTCTCGGTTGGGCGCAGGCCTGGCGCGGCAAAGTCTCCGACGATTACGTTAAGAAACAGGTCGTGAGCGATCCGCATTCTCCCCGGCAATTTCGCGTCATCGGTCCCGCCCGAAACACCGATGCCTGGTACGACGCGTTTAAAATTCAGTCCGGCGACAAAATGTTCGTCCCGCCCGATCAGCGCGTCCGGATTTGGTAGAACCAACGAATCAGGAAGCCAAGAAAGCAGGAAAAGAGAATTTGATTTTCCCTCAACTCTCAACCAT
>CAZFZG010000040.1:0-18033 GCA_964523205.1 uncultured Chthoniobacteraceae bacterium
CCGATCTTGGCGGCAAAGGAAGCTGGCTCGCATCGTGCTGGAAAATCTGACATGCGCGGAATGGTGACGTTCATATTGGTTGCCGGAATCGGCGGCGGCCTGTTCCTTTGGCAAAAGCAGCACGAGCAAAAAGCTGCGCCAGCAGAAGATCGCGCCGTAACTCAGCAATCCGCCACACCAAAACCGGTTCTAACACCGGCTCCACGCGGCCAGGCGTCCGAATACAATTGGATGAAGCGCGCTTTGGATCGCGCCGCGGATGTGCGAGATCAGGCTCGGGCGCAGACTAAAGAGGCCCAAGACCCCTAAAATTCAGGCAACGCGGCACGTTCCGCAAAGATCAATCCCACCTTCGCGAACTGCCCGTCTGGCTCAGACCTGCGGCGCCGCAGGCAATCGCATCTGGCGCCGAATTATTGCGCGGCTTGAGTCTTCAGCTGATTCTTAACGGCTGCCTTGAGTTGGTCCGGCGAGATCGCTTCCGCTCCGCTGACGGACGCCTCTTCGTGACCAAGCTTCGCGAGATCCTTAACCGGCTGACCTTCGCCGTTCAAGACGATGTCGCGACCGGTCGCGTCATCGTGCTGAACATGGAAACGACCGTGACTGATTCCGACAAGCGGAACGAACTGGTCGTAGTTATGTTCGACGAAAAGAATCTCGCGGTCGCCAACTTTGAACTTCGGTGCATCGGTTACTTCCATGGTCTGGTCGGCAACCGTGCCACCGAGCATCCGGATCGTATAGGAAGCGCCAGCGTCGCCTTTTACATTGTCGTCCACTGTGAAGGTAACGTAGGTCTCGATGTGCCGTTGACCACCTTCGCCTTCCCAAACCGAGCGAGCATCGGTCACAGTTCCCTGAAAAATGAGTTCGGCTTGTTTAACCAGCTGATCAAAGGTCGGTGGAATCACGGTAGTGCCGGGCGCCGGGACAAGAGCGAGACCGATTAACGCGAGCGGGAGAAGATACTTGGTTTTCATCTGAGTAAGAACTTTGGTGTTTATCTCGTCAGGGATACGGATGCGCTGGTAGGAGGTGACAAATTGTAGCCTGATCCGGGATTGAGCGTCATGGTCGCAGTCTTGCCACGTCTTCCGACGCCCAAATTCGTCAGAGTTACCGTGGCCGAGCTAGCGCCGGATTGGATTGTGACTTGGCCAGGAGTTCCGTCGAGCGAGTAGGTCGTGCCTTGAATTGCGTTACCGCTCATCCGGTAGCTGACAGTTACCGGACCCGAGGCTGGCGTGGAAGCTGAGATCGTAAACGTCGCCGTGCCTCCGGTTCGAACCGTTCTCGGTGCAACCACCAGCGACACGGACACGGTGGAAGGAGTCGGCGTTGGAGTTACGGAAGGTGTTGGAGTGGGCGTCGCGCTCGGCGTTGGAGTCGGTGTAGCGCTGGGGCTCGGTGTCGGTGTCGGAGTCGGTCCACCGCTCGGCGTTCCATACAAACTTTGAATGCCGGCAATGTCATCAGCTGTGAGCAGATAAGAATTGTTGATATACGCGTACATGATCGCGTTGGTCACACTTGAATGAGCCAGCCCAAGGAGGTGGCCAAGTTCGTGCAGAGCGACGCGCTGAATATCGGGGTTCGACCGCAAACCTCCCCTGTAGGAATCCCACGTCCAGGCGGTGTTAAACACAATGTCCCCCTCGATCATCCTCGACCCGGAATAGCTGTAATAGGTCACAGCCAATGTGTTCGCTCCAAAACTCTGACCAAAAAAACTGCTGCCAAACGACAGCGAATTGAGACCGTCGCCCGAAACAATTGGCGCCGACGAGTTCACGCGACCCAATTGCAGATTGCTCATCACCTGGTTCCACATGTCTATCGCCGGCGAGACCGCGGAGTTCCAGGAGGTGTTGCCGTCACTCAAGGTTCTGCCAGCCGAACCAAGTTCTAATTGCGCCACTGGATTGGAATTACTTGGCCATCTTGGGCCTTCCAAGGCGTAGGCGTGAAGATTCCGAGCGAAAGCGCCGGTTAGAACCAGCACGCCAAGCGCGGCCAGGCTAATTTTCAAAACCAGATTTGATCGAGTGATAAAGCGAGGGGTCATATTTTTTATGGAATCTAGAAAAACAATATCCGTGCACAATCGCGTCGAATTGCCGGTTAATGGCAATTTCGAGTCCCGTTTTGGGGCATTACTCGACGCTCCGTCAAACTAGTCGCGCCATTAAAATAATTTTGCGCCTAACAGCTGACGTTTCCAAAACTACGGAACGACGAAGATCTGTTGCGACTCGGGATCCTTCACTTTGCTTCCCGGCGCGTAACCACTCACATCGATGTATCCTCCATTCGCTTTGAATGGATTGAAAACCAGGCCGGGTTTACCAGGAACTGGCTTGGCCACTGGAAATTGGGCGGCGACAGCTGGTGACGAGGCCGGTTTAGTTTCCGCTGGTCGTGGGGTTGCGCTGGCAGATCCCTGAGCTGATTTGCCAGAGGCCACCTTCCGTGGAGTTGGCGACGGAGGCGGCGGCAATGGTCGACCGGGATTTGTAACATCAGACGCGCTCGGGGCCGGCGTCTGTTCCGGTCCGCTGAAGACATAGCGCACCGGCGCGGTAATGGTTCGACCAATTCCGCAACCGGTCAATCCGAGTGCAACCAGAGCGACCGCCAATCGGCCCAACTTCATTGCGGTGTTTATACAGACTCTTTTCATCCGCGCAACACGTCGTCGATCAGTCGGTCGATCTCGGCATCAGCGGTCGCCCACGAACACATCAGCCTATAGACATCGGGATCGACAAATTTGTAAAACCGCCAATCGCGCGTCTGCAGGTTGCGGGCAAGCACTTCCGGCAATCGAACAAAGACAGCGTTGGCTTCAACCGGAAGGACAATCTCAATCTTTGCCTCGCGCTCGAGACGCCCTGCAAGCTTTCGCGCCTTGGCGTTCGCGTGTTGCGCATTTCTCAACCAAATGCCGTCACCGAGAAGCTTGATCCACGGCGCGGCGAGAAAGCGCATTTTTGAGGCCAGCTGGCCGGCTTGTTTCAAGCGATAGTCAAATTCGCGTGACAACTCTTTCTTAAAAAAGATCACCAGCTCGCCCGCAGCCAGACCGTTCTTGGTTCCGCCAAAACAAAGGGCATCGACACCGCGGTTCCAGGTAATTTCCTTTGGGGCGCACTTCAAAGTTGCAATCGCATTGGCGAATCGCGCGCCGTCCATGTGCAAAAACATTTCGCGACTTCGCGCCAGATCAGCGATCGCATCGATCTCATCCCGCCTATAAATCGTCCCGAGTTCGGTTGCCTGCGTAATGCTCATTGCGCGCGGTTTGTGGGCGTGCAAAGCCGGTTGGCGCGCGATCACCGCGCGGACTTCATCGGTATCGATCTTTCCGGCGTTGCCGCCAACCAGCAACAGTTTGGAGCCGCCGGTGAAAAATTCCGGAGCGCCACATTCGTCGGTCTGAATGTGCGACTGCTGATGACAAACGACGCTATGAAACGGCTTACACAGTTGTGCCAGAGCCAGCGCGTTGGCCGCGGTACCGTTGAAAACAAGATAGGCGTCGCAGTCGGTCTCAAAAAGGTCGCAGACTGATTGGCGGAGGCGCCGCGTCCATTCGTCATCGCCGTACGATTCAGCCGCGCCGCGATTGGCCTCCTCCAGCGCGGCCACTGCTTCGGGACAAATGCCAAGCGTATTGTCGCTCGCAAACTCGTGGTGCTCGGCGGGCCGCTCCATGCCGATTCCTTGCTAATCGACTTCGGCGCAGCCAGCAAACCACAACTCCCCGGAAAAAAGAAAAATTGCCTGACGGACCCGAGCCCCAGGGCCTGCGGGGCCCGCCAGGCAAATCACTCTAACTGCTCCCTGAATCTGAAGCCGCCACTGGAAAGGCGGCTGTAACCACAACAATCGGAACTCGGCTGCAAAGTGACCGTATCCCGGGTCCAATTTTTTTCTTACCGTCGAATTCCCGGCGCTTTACCTCTGATTATCGCGCGATTAGTTTTTGGGTATGGGCGCACTCCAGGCCGAGGTCGAACGACGCGGCGAACGGATATTTGAGCTGGTTGACGAACATCCGGAGCCGCTTTTCAGCAAGGCCGGTTTTTATCAGCGAATGATGGCGCTCTCAATGCGCGACGAGCACTTCAAGGTACAGCTCTTTCGCTTCGTCGATGTTCTGGCGTCGCTTCATCGCGGCACCGACATCGTCCAGCATCTGGACGAATATTTCACCCCGGCGGACGCGGGACGCAACGGTTATGGCCCATTGATTCGGGCTGGCGTCCGCGCTGCCCGGATTGTCCCGTGGATCAGCGGACAGCTTCTGCGCTGGAATGTTTCGGGCATGGCCCGGCAATTCATTGCCGGAAAGAATCCGGAGGACGTGATGAAAACCCTGCGCAAACGCCACGCTCGGGGCATTGGTTTCACCGTCGATCTGCTGGGGGAAGCGGTCGTGAGCGAAAAGGAAGCGGCTGAATACGCCACCCGTTGTCTCGATTTGCTGGAACATCTCGCGCACGAAACGCGGGGCTGGAGCGATCCGCTGCGAAAAGACGCCGAGTTGTTTCCGGTGGTGAACCTCTCGGTAAAAATTTCCGCGCTTTACTCGCAAATGAATCAGGCCGCGCCGGCAGACGCAATTGCGCACCTCGCACCGAAGTTGCGGCCCATTTTGCGCCGGGCCCGCGAGCTGGGCGCATTCGTCAACTTCGACATGGAAAGCTTCGCCCACAAAAACGCCACGCTCGAACTTTTCAAAACGCTCTTTACCGAATCAGAGTTTCGAGATTGGCCGCATATCGGAATTGTCAGCCAGGCCTATCTTCGCGATGCCGAAGAAGATTTGCGCGACCTTATTGATTGGGGACGGAAACGCGGAACGCGCTTCGCGGTCCGTTTGGTGAAGGGCGCCTACTGGGACTACGAAAAAATCAAATCCCGGCAGAATGGTTGGGGTTGTCCGGTCTTTCTCCAAAAGCCGGAGAGCGATCTCAATTTCGAATTGCTCACCCGCATTTTGCTTGAGAACGAATCGATCGTGACTGCGGCTTTCGGTTCGCACAACGTCCGCAGTATCGCTCACGCTCAGGCGCTGGCGGATCACCTCGGCGTCGATCGGAGCCGGTTCGAATTTCAACTGCTCTACGGCATGGCCGGTCCGGTGAAACGCGCTCTCGTCGAGATGGGCTATCGGGTCCGTGAATACTGTCCGGTCGGTGAGCTGCTGCCTGGAATGTCCTATCTCGTTCGACGCTTGCTTGAGAACACGTCCAATGAAGGATTCCTGCGCGCGAAATTTTCCGACAATGTTTCCGAGGCCGAACTGTTGCGCGATCCGGCAGATCTGGTCGCACAAGGTCCGAACGGCGCGCGTCACGTTGAAGTTAGTGGGGACGGCGCTTCCCTCGACACGCGGCCCGGAGATAATTATGAAAACGCGGCGCTGGTGAATTTCGTCTACAAACAAAATCAAGAACGAATGCGTGCTGCGATCGAGCGTATGCGGACCCAGCTCGGCCAGAAATATCCGATTGTCATTGACGGAGAAAAAATTTGGACCGGCAAAACGATCGCGTCGATTAATCCCAGCGATCCGGAAGATGTGGTCGGACACGTGGCCGAAGCAGGGATTCCCGAAGCAGAACGGGCGGTCAAAGCGGCCCGCGCCGCGTTCGACAAATGGAGCCGCACCTCATTCGAAACTCGCTGCCGCTTGTTGGAACGCGCCGCCGACATCATGCTGCGCCGGCGTTACGAGCTTTCCGCCTTGGAAGTTTTCGAAGTCGGCAAGGCTTGGGCCGAAGCGGACGGCGACATTCGCGAGGCGATGGATTTCTGTCTGTTTTACGCGCACGAAATGCGAAGAATCGGCCGACCGCGTCTCACTCAGCACGTTCTCGGCGAAGACAGTTATCAGCACTATTGGCCTAGAGGAGTCGCGCTCGTCATTTCGCCCTGGAATTTTCCGCTGGCGATTTTGACCGGAATGACAACCGCCGCCCTGGTTACCGGTAACACAGTCATTATCAAGCCGGCCGAACAATCAGCCGTCATCGGCGCGATGTTGATGGAGATTTTCGAGGAGGCCGGAGTTCCACCTGGGGTTCTTAATTATATGCCAGGCAAAGGCTCCGTCATCGGCCAGCATCTGGTCGACCACAAGGATGTCGATCTAATCGCCTTCACCGGGTCGCGCGAAGTCGGTCTCCGCATCTGGAAAAGCGCCGGAGAAACGCGTGAAGGTCAGCGCGAACTGAAGCGCGTGATCTGCGAGATGGGCGGCAAGAACGCTGTCATCATCGATTCCGACGCCGATCTCGATGAAGCGATCGTCGACACGATTTATTCAGCGTTCGGTTACCAGGGACAAAAATGTTCGGCGTGCTCGCGCCTGATTATCTTGGAAGATATTTATCCGCGCGCGATCGAACGTTTGCTCAATGCCGCCGCGAGTTTGCACGTTGGAAATCCCGAAGATCCGAGCGTTACGGTCGGCCCGGTGATCGACGGGGCGGCGCACAAACGAATTTTGGAATACGTCGATATCGGCAAACAAGAAGCGCGGCTAGCGTTTCAACGCGCAGACGTCCCGGCGAAAGGTTTTTTCATTCCGCCGACCATTTTCACCAATGTCAGCCCGCAAACCAAAATTGCGTGCGAAGAAATTTTTGGGCCGGTGCTCAGCGTCATTAAAGTGCGCGATCTCAATGAAGCTTTCGAGGTCGCCAACAGCACCGATTACGCACTGACTGCCGGATTCTTCTCACGTAGTCCGGCCAACATCGAACGAGCCAAGGCCGAAATTTGCGCCGGCAACGTTTACATCAACCGGTCGTGCACCGGCGCAGTCGTAGGCCGTCATCCCTTTGGCGGCTTCAAGATGAGCGGAGGCGGCACCAAAGCCGGCGGCGCCGATTATCTGTTGCAATTTGTGGTGCCGCGCGTTGTTACCGAGAACATTACTCGCCACGGATTCGCACCGGAAACCACACCCCAATATCGCGACGAATTCCTCTGGCCCCCACGGCGTTGAATTAGAACCTCGGCTACAGCCGGCTTTTGTGCAGCACCTGCACCACTGTGACAATCATGTAAATGACCGGCCAGGCGGCAGCGGCCAGGATGATTGCGAAGACGGCCATCTCCTTCGCTCGCTCGCGCGCTGACTCGATCAAATATTCACGGCCTAGGTTGTAGCGGCGAAATTGCCGGCCATCATCGCTCGGCCAATAGCCGTGCCCTCCGCTCCAGCCGGAGTGAAAAAAGAAGTCGGTTCGTGGAAATCGGCCGCTATCAATCTCGGATTTCGGTTTCACTTTGACTGCTCCACAGCTTGGATCGTTCCAGATTCTATCACTTGATTGAACTCATTCGTCTCCCGACTCACTCGCCGCTACCCTCGCGGCCTTTGCGGTCCATGTCGCTCGTCCCACTCGCTCCATTCATCCAGGCGATGATTTTGTCATGCCCGTGATTGAGCACGCTCACATGGTCGGCGTTTTCGACGGCGAAAAATTCCACAAATGGAAACTCGTGCGCCAGCTCACGCCCCATTCGCACGGGAATCACCTCGTCGTCAGTGCCATGAAAGATTGCAACCTGCGATTGCGGGTTGCGTTTCATCGTTTCGGCGAGTCTTGCGCGGTTATCGTAACTTTCAATCAGCAATCGGGAAATCCAACCGCCGACCAGCGTCGCCGCTTCCTCCCGCAAAGTCGTGAACGGTGCAATCAAAGCGACGCGCTCGACGTTGTGACGCGCGGCAAAATCAAGCGCGACCGCCGCGCCTAACGAATGACCGATCGCACAGAGCTTGAGTTGATCTTCAGGTTGATGCAGCCGCTCGGCCAACGCGCTAAGCGCGGCGTCCGCCGAGGTGCGCGTGCTCGCGATAGTCGCGTAGCCACCGTTCTTTCCGTACCCCGGATAATCAATCAGGAGGAACGCATCGCCGTTCCACGGATAATCACGAAGAATGCTTGTCCAATCGAGGGCCAGAGAACCGTTGCCGCAAAACGCCAGCCAGACTCGCTTCGGCAACGACTTCGCCCCGGGAAGATAATAGGCGGAATATTTCGCGCCGCCGACCGTGTAGCTAATCTCGATGCCGTCGCCGGGCAGCGAATAAGCGTAGCTCCCGTCATACGGACGCGGATGATAAACCATCGAGTGCTGCAGGAAATAGAGGATCGACAGGGCAACGAGCAGGAGCAGAAAGACGCTGACGAATGCCCGAACTATTTTTTGCGCGAATGAGCGATTAGGCATCGCGCTGCAACAACGTGCTCGTTGCGACGCGATGCAAACCGGATTTTATTCGGCCAGAGTATAATCGTCGCGTCTCATTAGACGACCTGGCCTTACCAGATTTTACCGCAATGCTTTACGTGGTCGCTACTCCAATCGGAAATCTGGGCGACATCACTGTGCGGGCGCTGGAAGCTTTGAAAGAGGTCGATCTTATCGCCGCCGAAGATACCCGGCATTCATCGATTTTGTTAAAGCATTACCAAATCAACAAACCGTTGGTGAGTTATCACGAGCACAATGAAGCGATGCGCACCGCACAGTTGGTCGAACGACTCGCCGCCGGTGAAAAAATCGCGCTCATCACCGACGCTGGCACGCCCGGAGTTTCCGATCCTGGTGCCCGCTTGATTCGAGAATGCATAAAACGCGGATTGGAGTTCACGATCATTCCCGGAGTGTCATCAATTTTAACTGCCCTTGTGGGCTCAGGTTTTTCGACTCAGGAGTTCTTCTTCGGTGGCTTTTTGCCGATCAAGAGCGGTCAACGCGAACGTGAACTGCGATCGGCCGCCTCGCGCGAGGAAACTTCGGTTTACTTCGAATCACCTCATCGGCTCACCAAGACGCTCAAGGCGTTCGACGAGATCCTGGTCGCCACGGCGAGTCCGTCCGGCGGAGGACAAGATCGACAACTTTGCGTCGCCCGCGAGCTCACCAAGAAGTTCGAGGAATTTCGCCGCGGCATTGCCGCCGAATTACTCGCCCATTACGAAGCGCATCCTCCCAAAGGCGAGATCGTTCTCATTATTTCAGGTAGAGGCGATTGACCTCAACCGCCCGCCGGCCTCTACCCGTTTCGATGTGCGAAACGTGCATGCGTCGCACAGCGCGGCTACACCTTTCCGCTTGTCAGAACGTCACTTTTGTGGGATTTTGCGCGGCTTTTTCTCCCAGGAAAAACGCTATGACCTACGCAATCATCAAAACTGGCGGACGGCAGTATCGCGTCGCCGAAGGCGACACGGTGGATGTCGATCTTCTCGACCTCGAGCCGGGCAAAACTGCGACGTTCGACGTTTTGATGCACGTCGACGGCGGAAAGATTAGCGATGGCGGAAAAGTGACCGCCGAAGTTGTAGAGCAACGCAAAGACAAGAAGGTCATCGCGTTCAAATACAAACGCCGCAAAGGTTATCACCGCACCGTCGGTCATCGCCGCAAGCTCACTCGGGTGAAAATCAAGAGCATCACCGTCGGCTCAAAATCCAAGAAATCGTAGCTCTCAGCTTCCCAACCGCTCAACTCCTCAACTTCTTCCAATGGCTCACAAAAAAGGACAAGGCAGTGTTAAGAACGGCCGGGACAGCGTTAGCAAGCGGCTCGGCATAAAACGATTTGGGAGCGAAATGGTCCTGGCCGGCAACATCATTGTTCGTCAGCGCGGAACCAAGTTCCTTCCTGGAAAAAACGTCGGACTCGGCCGCGACTACACCATTTTCGCCCTGGTCGACGGCAACGTTCGCTTCGATCGTGGCGGTCGTCGCGTCAATATTGATCCGGTTTCGGCGAAATAACTTCACTTCCCGATCCGCCACGAGTGCGGTATAAGAAGACGCTCCCATGAAGTACCGCACGTTCATTTTGTTTGGCGCGCCGGGGAGCGGCAAAGGCACCCAGGGCAAAACGCTCGGCACCATCCCTCGGTTTTTTCATTGTCCGTGCGGCGACGTTTTTCGATCGATCGACACCCGCACCAAAGTCGGCAAAGCGTTTCTCGAATATTCAAGCAAAGGCCAGCTCGTGCCCGACGACGTTACAGTCGAGCTTTGGAAGGAAGCGATCGATGCTGCAGTCGAGGCCCACAAATTCAAACCCGACATTGACATTCTCGTGCTCGACGGGATCCCGCGAAACGTGAATCAGGCGAAAATCATGCGCGAGCTGATCGACGTCGAAAAAGTCTTTCACCTCGCCTGTCCGAACCGCGAGACGTTGTTCGGCCGTTTGAAAAAGCGCGCGCTGAAAGACAACCGCCTCGATGACGCGAACGAGCAAGTCATTCAGAAGCGCCTCGACATTTACGAAAAAGAATCGAAGCCGGTCCTGACTCATTATCCGAAAGACTGCATCACAGTCATTGACGCGATGCAGCCGCCCGCGAAAGTGTTATTCGACATTTTAGCGAGCGTAAACGGGATCCATAATGAGTCAGAAACAGCAACGGCAGCAGTCGCAGTTTAAGAATTTCACCGCGTCGACTCTTTATTGCGAGAAGTGCCGGGCGACGACGGCCGTGCGCGAGAAGTTGCTGCTGGTTCTGCCGGATCGCGAGATTTTCGATTACCTTTGCACCGAATGCGGGTCGTCCGTCGGACAACGTGAAGTGACTGCAGGCGAGAAAATGATGGCGGAAGCTTTGGACCGCCGGACGCAGCGCGCCATTCCCATTCAATCCCTTCGATAAACCGCAAATGCGGATCGTTTTCATCGGCACGGGCGAGATCGGCGTGCCGACGCTGCACGCGCTGCAGAAATCCGAGCATGAATTAGTCGGAGTCGTAACCCAGCCGGACAAACCGGTCGGACGCGAACAAAAGATTATGCCGCCGCCTGTGAAGAAAGCATTGCTGGCGGATCCGCTAAAGGCCAGTCCGGCTCGAACCTTGCAGCCTGGAAAGATCAAGGATCCAGAATCGATAGAGAAGATTCGCGCGCTCAGGCCGGATGTCATCGTCGTTATGGCCTACGGACAAATCTTACCCCGGGCTGTGCTTGAGATCCCGAAGGTTGCCTGTCTGAACTTGCACGCATCCCTTCTGCCACGCTGGCGCGGAGCAGCCCCAATTCAGGCGGCGATCGCGGCCGGCGACCGCGAAACCGGAATCACGGTCATGTACATGGATGAAGGTCTCGACACCGGCGATATCCTGCTCCAACACAAGCTCGACATCTTGCCGACTGACACTGGCGGATCGTTACATGATCGGCTCGCCGAAATCGCGCCTGAAACATTACTTGAATCACTGCGATTGTTCACGAGCGGAAATGCGCCACGAATTCCACAGGGCCAAAGCGCTGCCACCTACGCTCCGAAACTGAATCGCGAAACCGGCCGAATCAATTGGAACGAGCCGGCCGAAGTGATTGAAAGGAAAATCCGCGCTTACGATCCCTGGCCGGGGGCATTTACCGAGTTCAACAATCGCAAATTGAAAATCTTCCGCGCTTCGGTTGTCGACCTTCGGGGCAAGCCGGGTCAAATCTTGCCTAAAGACAAAGCGTTCGTGATCGGTACAGTGGATTGTGCGTTAGCGCTCGTTGAGGTGCAGCTCGAAGGAAAGCGACGAATGAGTGCTGCGGAATTCTTGCGAGGACATTCTTTGTAGCCGTTTCGCTGTGCAAGACGCGCCGCCCACAGGGCGGCGGCTACAGGTTTTCGCTTTCCAAGATCGACATCCTCGCGTTTCATTTGGCCTGCCATGAAGACCGAAGCGCCGGCTTATAAACGGGTCGTGCTCAAGCTGAGCGGCGAAGCGCTTCAGGAGCGTGGCGCAAGAGAGAACATTTCGCCGGCGGTGGTCCGCGAGATCGCGGAGCGGATCCAAGACGTCAATCAACTCGGCGTCCAAATCGCGATTGTGATCGGCGGAGGAAACATCTGGCGCGGTTCGTCGGCCGCGGTGCGCGGGATGGATCGGACCACGGCGGATTACATGGGAATGCTGGCGACGGTGATCAACGCCCTGGCGTTGCGTAGCGCGCTTACTCAACTCGGAGTCGAAGCGCGAGTCCAGACCGCGATCGAAATGAAAAACGTGGCCGAGCCGTTCATTCTCGGTCGTGCGATCCGACACCTCGAGCTCGGCCGGATCGTTATCTTCGCGGCCGGCACCGGGAATCCTTATTTTTCCACCGATACTACCGCAGCGTTGCGGGCCAGCGAGATCGGGGCAGACGTCATTTTAAAAGCGACCAAAGTGGACGGCGTTTATGATCGTGACCCGAACACCGATCCAAACGCAAAGCGCTTCGATAGTATTACGTTCAGCGAAGCGTTGACCAAGCGGCTGCAGGTCATGGATTCGACCGCGTTCAGTCTTTGCATGGACAACAAAATTCCAATCGTGGTCTTCGACATGTATAAACCCGGGATTTTGCGCGACGCGGTGCTCGGGCGAAGAGTCGGCACCCTGGTTTGCGATGACGCCGCGGCGAAGTAAAAATTTGAACGCATGAGCAGAGACGACATTCTTCTCGAAGCCGAGATGTCGATGGAAAAGAGCGTCGATTATCTGGTACACGAGTTTTCGGGAGTGCGAACCGGCAAAGCGTCGCCGGCGTTGGTCGAAAACATCGACGTTCAGGCCTACGGCTCTACCATGAAACTGAAACAGCTCGCACTCATCACGACTCCGGAATCGCGACTGCTGGTGCTGCAGCCATTCGACGCGCGAACGGTCCAGGACATCGAACGAGCACTAAAGGAATCCAAGATCGGAATCACACCAGCGGTTGATGGAAAGATCATTCGGCTGCCAATTCCCGAGCTTTCCGAAGAAAGACGCAAGGAACTGGCAAGATCGTTAGGCAAAATGGCCGAGGAAGCGCGGGTCCGGGTCCGGAGCAATCGCCGCACTGCGCTCGACGAAGCGAAGAAATTGAAAGGCGGCGGCGGGATCAGCGAAGACGAAATGCGTGACCTGGAGGACGAGATCCAGAAGTTGACCGACCGCTTCGTCAAATCAATCGACGACCATCTCAAGCACAAAGAAGCTGAGATAATGAAGGTTTGAAAGATTTACGATTTAGTGATTCAGAGATTTAACGATTCGGATGGCTAACTCATTAATTCGCTAACTCGCTAAATTAGCCATGCGACTAGAGCCGGACTAGGTCCAATAAGAACTGGCACCAGAGATAGACCATCCCGCGCCAGGAATATTTCACGTCGCCTTCGGGCGTCTGCTTGAGCACGCCTTTGTGGATGTTGTGGGCTATCTGCTCGCGCAAATCGTTCTCTATTTCTTTCTCGATCCGCTCTTCATCGAGCGGATCAATCGCGTCGAGATACACGCCGTTTTTGCGCAGAAAGGCGCGGTGGCTCTGATAAAGCTGCCAGAACGACTGGTCCGGCCGTTGCCGGTTGATCCGAAATTGCGGCGTTAGCTTCAGGCCGTAGGAGAGCGGATAATTCCAAGTTGTCCAGATGACGCCGCTTCGGGCGCGGGACGAGATTCGCAAATAATAGAACGAGAGGTCATGCTGCTCGTTCAGACAGATCGTGGCCTGCGCGCGGTCCTCCGCCTTGTAAAAAAGCCGGAAAAATTGGCGGTAATCTTCCCAATCCCAGCCGGCATCGTTCACGTGGACGAATCCTTCGTTCTCAATCTCGCGGGTGATTTCATTCAGCGTCGGGAAGGTGTCGCTTGATGGCGGCGACTTCGGGCGAAGTTGTTTCTCTTTCGGCAAACGGAGAGTGCGGATGCGGGTGAGAATCTCCACCCATGGCAAGAAGAACCAGGCTGCGGCCGCGACCGCGCCAAGGAGGTGACTGTCGGTGACAAAATAAATCAATAGATAGGAAACGATCAGGATCGCGATCGCTCCGGCCTTTTGGGAAAACGAGCTTTGAAAACTGCGGAGCGCGACTGCGAGAACACCTGCTCCAAGCAGGATGAAAAGCTTAAAGAGCATTAGGGATTGATTTGATGCTCGGTCAGGAATTTTTCCAGCTGATCGGTGTCAAAATTCGCAAGCACGTACCCACCCGCGACAAACGTCGGCACGTACGTTTGCTCGGAAAGCTGTTTCATCTCTTCGTAGGCTTGGCGATCTTCGCCGACGTCGATCTCGAGGAATTTATAGCCGCGTGACTCGAGATACTCCTTGGCGTCAATGCACCACGAACACCATTCGCGGCTATAGAGCTTTAATTCCATTAACAGCGGAAATAAACGATTGGCTGTCGCATCGTCAATAAGATCGCGCTAGTAAGACTTCGCCCAGACCACGCGGCGAGCGCTCGGTTCCCCAGTAAAAATGCATTTGCCAGGTTCGTCTGTGCCAAACGGAATCACTCGAATCGTCACCTTGAGATCGTTTTTGATTTGCTCTTCCACTTTTCGGGAACCGTTCCAGTGGGCAAGCGCAAACCCGCCATGGATCTCGGGCTTGTTCGGGTTTTTCGCAGTGAAGAAGTCATAAAATTCCTTCTTCGATTCTATCACGCGCGTGTTTTCCTCCTGGAACTTCTTCGCGCGATCGTAAAGGTTTTGTTGGATTGACATCAGGATCTCCGGGGCACTGGCGGCGAACTCCTGGGTCGGCATCGTTTCCTTTGATTTGATCGGCTGATCGCGTCGCGAGACTTCGACCGAGCTGCTTTCCAGATCCCGAGGGCCGATCTCAACACGAATCGGCACGCCCTTCTTGATCCACTCCCAATTCTTCACCCCGCCGCCGAGATCGCGCCGGTCCACTTCAACTTCGATTGGCGAATCCGTCCCGCAGTCGCGGGATTTTCCTCGCAATTGGAGCGCTAGCGCGTCGCAAGTTTCCAAGACCTTTGCGCGCGTTTCTTCCTTGGGCGTAATCGGCAAAATCACGATTTGGGTCGGCGCAATTCGCGGTGGCAGAACGAGGCCGTCGTCGTCGCTGTGCATCATGACAACCGTCCCAACCATGCGCGTGGTCATTCCCCAGCTCGTGGTCCAACCGAATTCCTGTTTCCCTTCCCGATTTTGGAATTGGATCCCGCTCGCTTTGGCAAAATTTTGACCGAGAAAATGCGAAGTGCCGGCCTGGATCGCTTTCCGGTCCTGGACCATCGCTTCGAGGGTCAGAGTTTCGACTGCACCGGGAAATTTCTCGCTGTCGGATTTCGCACCGGTGAAAACTGGAACGGCGAGGTGTTCGCGAGAGAATCGCTCGTAAACCTCGAGAATCAGGGTTGCCTCAGCCCTGGCCTGGGTTTCGGTCTCGTGAACGGTGTGACCCTCCTGCCACAGGAACTCGGTCGTCCGCAAAAATAGCCGCGGCCGCATTTCCCAACGAACGACGTTGGCCCACTGATTCAAGAGAATCGGGAGATCGCGGTACGATTGCACCCACTTGGCGTAGCTCGCGCCGATAATCGTCTCGGAAGTTGGTCGAACGACCAGCGGCTCCGTCAGCGCACTGCCTGGTTTCAATTTTCCATCCGCATCGGCTTCCAGTCGCGTGTGCGTGACTACCGCGCATTCCTTGGCGAAACCTTGCACGTGCTCTGCTTCTTTCGCGAAATAGCTCAGCGGGATGAACAAGGGAAAATAGGCGTTTCGATGTCCAGTCTCGTGAAACATCGCGTCGAGCTGACGTTGCATGTTTTCCCAAATGCCGTAGCCCCAGGGACGGATGACCATGCACCCGCGCACATCGCTCGGCTCGGCCAGCTCGGCTGCACGCACGACCTGCTGATACCATTCCGGAAAATCCTCGGCGCGCCGCGGACTGATGGCGCTTTTTTGGGCACTAGAATTCGACATCGCGCCAACGAATTAATCTCGCGGCGCCCAAATGGCTAGCGGGCATTTTTTGTAACCTTTCCGGCCAGGTCCCGTCTCTACTTCAAGATATGAGAATTAAACCACTGATTACGATGTCGATTCTGGCAGTGGCGTTACCAATCGCGCCCATCGTTTTCGGCCAGGATGAGGATCAACCGATGGGACCGCGGCGTTGGGAACAGCGACTATCGAACCTCTCACCGGAAGAACGCCAGAAGTTGCAAGGGGCTCGGGAAAAAGCCATGCAGGATCCCGCGGTCCAAGCCGCGCACGACAAAATGCGACAGGCCTCCAAGGAATTCCGCGATGCCATGCACGCGGCAATGCTCAAGGCGGATCCTTCAATTCAGCCGATTCTGAATAAGATCCCCCGGAATCGACGCGGAATCTAAGCCAGACGAAATCTAGAATTGTTGACAGTCGAGCCAGGGGCCAGTAGCTTCCGTGCCCTTTTTCAAACGCCGATGAAGACGTTTTCCGCTAAAGCTAATGAAGTCGACCGCAAGTGGTGGCTGATCGACGCTAAGGATCAGGTCCTTGGCCGTGTCGCGGTGAGGGCGGCAAAGCTCTTGCGCGGCAAGGAGAAAACAATTTTCACGCCGCATGTCGACACCGGCGACTTCGTGATTGTAATCAACGCCGACAAGGTGCGGGTCTCGGGAAAGAAAGAGGAACAGAAGAGCTTCATGAGTTTTTCGGGCTATGTTGGCGGCCACAAATCGGAGAACGTTCGAGCTCGGCGCGGACGTCACCCGGAATTACTCATTGAGCGCGCGGTCCGTGGAATGATCCCGCACAACCGTCTGGGCCGATCGGTTTATCGAAAACTCAAGGTTTATCGCGGAGAATCGCATCCCCACAAGGCTCAGCAGCCGCAATCAGTCAAACTCGCCTGACAACGTTATGGCCCAAACCCAGGAATTTATCGCTACTGGTCGGCGCAAGACTTCGGTCGCACGGATTCGGATGACTCCAGGCAGCGGCAAGATCGACATCAACGGCCGCAATTTTGAAGATTACTTTCCCAGCGTTCCTCTGCAGAACATCGTGCTCCAACCGTTGCAGGCGGCAAAAGTCGTAAACAGTTACGATCTGTCGATCAATGCCACTGGCGGGGGCGTAGTCGGTCAGGCCGGCGCAGCGCGCCTTGCTATTGCCCGCGCGTTGCTTCAAACAGATCCAAACCTGCGTGGTGGGTTGAAAGACGAAGGTTTACTCCGGCGCGATCCGCGAATGAAAGAGCGGAAGAAATCCGGGCAACCCGGCGCTCGGAAACGTTTTCAGTTCTCAAAGCGCTAACCTCTTCTGCCTGTGGCGGCAGCCGTCTCGGCTGCAATTTATTTCGGCTTATTCGGTGTCGGCGCGCCCATTGAAGGTTGCGGTGGCGCAGCTGGCGCTGCACGCGGGGCAGCTATCATCGGCGGAACCGCGGGCGCGGTTGCAGCAGCCGGCGCAGGTCTTGGTTGCTCCGGCGGCTTCAACGAACGTAACTGCCGCATTGCTTCCGCCGCCCAGACTGTTTCCATTCGATTGTCAGACCCTGCGTCCAGCTGCTGTCCCGGCATTCGATATTTCGTCAAAATTTCCTCACAAACGCGGCGCGCCTCGTCGGTGCGATTCTTTGCTTTCAACAACGGCACCTCTGAAATCAGTGCGAGCGGCGCGGTAAAACTGTTCGGATAATTCGCGGCGACCCGTTGATAAATCGCCAGCGCTTCGTCGTTTTTTCCAATTGCTTCCAGATTTGCCGCCATCGCTAGCTGCGCGGTCGGAACGAAGTCGTGTTCCGGGTTTTTGTCGATAAACTCCTGCAACGCCGCATTCGCTTCGGGGAATTTCTTTTCATTCCGGAGCTTTTCCGCCAATAACAAATATGCGCTCGCGGCCGCTGGCGTGTTCGGATAACGCGAGGCGACTTCCTGATAATCCTGCGGGCTCTTGGCTGCCCCCAGCAGCTCGGCCGCAGACGAATCGCGCCGGTTCTTGTAAAAACGGTAGCCCGTATATCCAATCAGCCCCAGAACGACGACAATCAGCGCGGCTGCGATTTCCTTTTGGAAGCGCAACCAGAAAACGCGTGCTTCAACGGCGGCGTCGCGGGTCGGTGGCGGGGCTGTTGGCATAGTTGATGTCGATCTTATAACGCGGGTGTCGGGGCGCGCGAGTGTGCTCTATGCCATGCGAAACTTTATAGCGCAAGTCGGCCAGCCGGACGGACTCGTCCCGTGGCGAGCCCAGTCGTTAGATCGAT
>CAZFZG010000041.1:0-13581 GCA_964523205.1 uncultured Chthoniobacteraceae bacterium
CTGGAAAAATCCAGGAAGCGCGCGACCAACTTTCACGCGTTGCCAAGCTCGAGTTCCGCCTCGTTTACCGGGACAACGGCGACCGGCTGCGCGCGATTGACGAAGGCAGGGAAGTGATCCCGCCGGATTACCGCATCGAATCCTACACGATGCGGGCTGAAGGAAACGAAAAGCCGCGCGAGGAACGATTGCTCGTTAAAAAGAAAGCCGATCTCGGCGGCGACCGCGTGCGCGAATCGCATGCCTATTACGGGAATGAAGGATGGACGGTGCAGTTGAAGTTCGACAGCGAAGGCGCGAAGAAATTTGGCGAGATCACGGCAGCAAATAAAGGATACCGGTTCGCTATAGTACTCGACGGCGTGATTCAATCCGCTCCGGTGATTCGCGACGCAATCTATGGCGGCGACGCGATCATCACCGGTAAGTTCGACGAGACGGAGGCGCGCGGTCTCGCAAGCGTGCTCGAGAATCCGCTGCAAACGCCGGTGAAAATCGAAGAAGAGCGGCAAGTCTCGGCCAGTCTCGGCAGCGATTCGATCAAGAGCGGGATTTACTCGGGCATCGCTGGCTTCGCCTTGGTCGTCGTGTTCATGATCATTTACTACCGGCTGGTGGGTTTGATTGCCGACATCGCGCTGGCAATCAACTGCGTGATGGTGGTCGGCGCGCTCGGCATGTTTAACAGCGTTCTGACTCTTCCCGGTATCGCAGGATTAATTCTCAGCTTAGGCATTGCGGTCGATGCCAACGTTCTGATTTACGAACGTCTTCGTGACGAAATTAAACAGGGCAAGACGTTGCGCACGGCGATCGATACGTCGTACGCAAAGGCGTTCAGTGCGATCTTCGACGCGCACGTCACACAGTTTCTCACCGCGGTCATTCTGTTCTGGTTGGCGAGCGGCCCAGTCAAAGGTTTCGCACTGACCCTGACCATTGGCATCGTCGCGTCGATGTTCTCGTCGCTGCTGGTCACTTACACCTGCTTCTCATGGGCGTTCTCACTCAACGTCTTGAAAAAGGTGTCGATGTTGCATCTTATCCGCTCGAAAGATTTCGACTTTCTCGGGAACGCTAAAAAATTCATGCTCATCTCGGGAATCGCGACTGTCGCGTGCCTCGCGGTTCTGTTTATGCGCGGTGAACACAATCTCGGCGCCGATTTTAGAGGCGGCGATTTGATGGTGCTATCCGCGAGCCAGAAACTGACCCCGGATCAAATTCGCGGCGCGCTTGCCAACACCGGACTTCAAAACAGCGTGATCCAATCTGAGCGGGTCGCGAACAAGGATCTGATCAGCATTCGCTCCGACGCCGGAAACGCGGACAAGATTAAAGCGCGGTTGCAAGAAACGCTGCCGAACGCTGGTTTGAAATTCGAACAAACCGACCACGTCGGCGCGCTGGTTGGAAAGGAGCTGGCAAGCAAGAGCGCGCTGGCTCTCACGCTTGGCCTCATCGGCATCTTCATTTACGTGAGCTTTCGGTTCGGAACTTCATTCGCGGTCGGTTCGCTCGCCGCGCTCGCCCACGATCTCATTATTACTCTTGGAATTTTCTCACTCAGCGGTCGCGAGCTTTCGCTGATCATGGTGGCGGCAATCCTGACCATCGCCGGCTACTCGATTAACGATAAGATCGTCGTCTTCGACCGCATTCGCAGCGGTCTCCGCGATCGACTTTCCGGTTCGATCGCCCAAGTCATGAACCACTCGATTAACGACACGTTGTCGCGAACGATTCTCACCGGCGGTACTGTTTTGCTCACAGTCCTGGCCCTTTATTTCTTTGGCGGTCCGGTTCTCAACGACTTCGCCTTTTCCTTCCTCGTAGGCGTGATCGTGGGCACTTACTCCTCCATCTTCATTGCGTCGCCGATCGTGCTTTGGTGGACGCGCGCTCGTGGCAAGGATACGGCCTCGCTTCGGAGTGAAGTCACCCAAGCGACTACCAGCGCAAATCCGGTCGCCCGTTAGGCTCATTTTAGCCTAATTTGACGGCGACCGATGGCCCGCTTAGGATCGGCCTCGCCTCGTCACGCCGTAGTCCCGCCACCGCGGGGCGAAGGCGGACCGTTAGGGCAAAGAATTTGCTAGGATTGGAGTTGAATCACGATGCCAGAAGTACTCGTTCGCAAAGGTGAGCCGGTCGATCGCGCACTAAAGCGATTAAAAAACAAGCTTGATGCCGAGGGTATTCTCGAGGAAGTGCGCCGCCTGCGCGCTTTTGAGACCCCTTCCCAAAAGCACCGCCGCAAGATGAAGGCAAACGCGAAGCGCGGCCGAACGAAGTTTCGTTTCAATCCGTAGGAAAGAAATTGCGGATTGCGGATTGCGGATTTGGGATTGCGGATTGCGGATTGTTAACGGTACCGGACAGATTGTTTAACGTTGCCGCGCGCTGTTCTAATCGACGCCACGGTCATTGAAAGAATTTCGTTCCCTTCGGCATGCAGCTCTGTCAGCCGGACGCCGTCCATAAGCCCGATTTCTTCGATGAGCTCCAGCCAGTAAAGTGATTCGTCGCATTCTTCTTCGACGATGCCCATTTTTGCGACGAATTCTGGCCGCGAGCGAGCCCGGGCCGCCGCCCGGTAATTTGCGCCGACAGACGTGCCCGCACGCAGCAACTGGTTTCCAATGACGCGGCCAACATCGTTCTTAGCCAGCGCCTCAACTAATCGAATGACCCGAACTCCGAATAGAAATGTCCTGCGTCGGAAATCTTCAACGGAGATGCTGGCTTCCGCTGCACGAGGACTTTGTTTCTGGGGTTTAGGCAACGCCCGATGCTGACCGAATTATTCCTTTCCGCAATCCCAAATCCCCAATCCCCAATTCTTCTAGTCGCATTCGCAAACGATCCGGAAGCCTAAATCGTTGCAGGAAAAGCCGGGCACATTCGAACCGCGGACCGTTGTCCGTAAACTACTGAAGCGCGATTTCCAACTACCGCCACGGTGAACGCGCTTGGCCCCGATGGTTGGTCCCCGCGGATTCACTTTGGGCCCCGGACGATACGGCTCGTAATAATCGAGGCACCATTCCCAGATATCGCCGGCCATGTCTTCGAGTCCAAATGGGCTGGCGCCGAGCGGAAACGCGCCCACCGGGGAGGTCTCGGCGTAGCCGCAATCGATCTCGTGATCACTCCAAGCGAAAACTGTGTTGCGGTCGGCGAAATTGGCGAGATCGCCGCGGCCATCCTGATTTCCCCACGGGAATTTCCGGTTGTCGTTACCTTTGGCGGCGTATTCCCATTCCGCTTCGGTCGGCAAGCGATATTTGCGGCGTTCCCGAGTGCTGAGCCAGTTGCAAAACTTGGTTGCATCCAGACTACTGACGTAAATGACCGGATGCCGAGCGCCCGCCCCTGGCGCGCGCTTGCTGGCATGGGCGCGGTCGAACAGCTCGTAATCGGCGTTCGTGATCAAGTAACGCGAAATATAAAAGCGCGTGACGGTCACGTGTGAAGTTGGATGTTCGTTCGGCGCGGCGTCTTCGGTGTCACTACCCATCGTGAATTCCGCTGATGGAACAAAGATCATCATTGCTCCAAGCGAGTTGGTAAAGTTGCTGTAGCGCGAACGTTCCAAGTCTGCGTTGTGTTCGAACTTCGCCGGCGACGGTTTTTCCTGGACCGGTGGCTGTGGTACCACCGCCTGTTTAATCTCAATCTTCGGAGGAGGCGGCTTGGGCAGCGCGGCCAACGCCTTCTCGTCCGCTTCCTCCAAGTAAAGATCGACAAGGTCCTCGGCTTCCCCCGGATCGAGGCCAAGGTTTTCCGCCATATCAATGAAGGTGTCCCGCTGGTCGTCGGTCATGCTCATGCTATCGAGATTGCTAAGACGCAGCATTCGCAAAAACTCTTCCTGCGGATTCGAGGAGGATGATTTCGCCGGCAGTTCCGATAAATGGGTAGCGGGTGACGGAACTACCGCGCGTTGAGCGCCAGTTTCCTGCAAGCCTTCCTCGATCAATGAGTTCACCTGCGCTTCAGTGAGGCCCCGGTCGGTCCCAAAACGAACCAAGTTTTTCTCTTCCTCGGCACTAACGACGCCGCCGGCCAACGCGAATTCGAGATACTTTCGAAGTTCAGCGATCGCGGCCTCGTGTTGCTGGGCGGCCAACTGTTCGTCGAGAAACTTGCGGCGCTCGGGGTCTAGAAGCTCCAGTCGTGCCTCAGTCAGGTATCGAGACGACTCCTCCAAGCCGACCCACAGCATCTGGGCAAGCGGATTGCTCGGTTGATTCTTGAGCGGCAACTTCTTTTGCCACCAGCGCATCAGCTCGCGGCAATGCTCTTCGATCAACTCATTGCTGGGATTCGCGTAGGGGTCGAGGCAGAGCCGTTCGTAAAAGTTCGCCGATCGATAGTTATTCCAGCCTTGCCACTTTCGCGGGTCATCTGGGAGCGGAAGCGGAAAGGAAATATCACACTTACTCATCGCCTAGGTGACGTGGAGTTCGTCTAACCCAGTCGTCGCTTTGTCGATATCCTTTGGATCCAGACCGGTGTTGCGGTCGATGGTCACCACAGAGCTGTTGCCGCCAGCTTCTACCTGCACTTCCAACACCTGGTTGGCGTTGTATTGGTAAGTCAATTGGACCGGCGAGCCTTTCGGCAAATAAGGTGGCAGCTTAATGTCGCAAACCCCCAGCGGAGTACATTCCGCAGGCACAGTGCTCTCGCCTTCCACAACTTTGACGATGGCGTGCTGCATGTTTGCGTCCGCTGTGCCAAACGAATTCTTCGTCGTCGCCGGAATTGGCGTCATTTTGCGAATCATCGGGAAAACGTATTCGTTAAGCTGCTTTTCATCCCACAGCACCACCCCAAGCGTGTGAGAGGTGATGTCGGTAACTTCGATCAATCCGCCATCGAGTCCCGAAAATCGTCGGCGGACGTCCGCGTCTACGATCCGTGCACCGGACACGTTTTCCTCGGATAACATCGACAAGATGCCCTGAATCGCGGCCCCGCGCGCCACCACTTCGTCCGGATTCAATTGGTCGATCAGCGGCACCGAAGCAAAGCTCGATATCATTGCGCGGATCATCGGCATCCGGGTCATGCCGCCAGCCAGAAGCACTTTGTCGATCTTGTCCCATTTCAATTTCGCTTCCTGCATCACCATCTCGCAGATGGTCTTGCATTTCTCGACCAAATGGCGCGTCCGCTTCTCAAAATCCTTGCGCGTCAACGTCAACTTCACGCTCTTGCCACCGTGATGATAAACAATGGTCGTGTTATTGCGGCTGGAGAGCTGGATCTTAGCCGACAGAGCGCGATTGTGCAGGTCCTGGTAACTGTGCAAGTCGAGCAGCGGGTTCCCGCCGTGCAGATGATCAAATTCTTCCGCGATCAGATTTACAATTACATCGTCCCAATCTTTCCCGCCCAACCGATGATCGCCATTGGTCGCAATCATTTCGATCTTGTGGTCGATGATGCGCATGATGGTCACGTCGAAGGTGCCGCCGCCGAGATCGAAAACGAAGACGGTTTGGTTTTCGTCGAGCTTATCGAGGCCGTAGGCCAGTGCTGCCGCTGTTGGCTCGTTGATGATCTGAAGAACATTTAGCCCGGCCAGCTGACCGGCAGTGATTGTGGCCGTACGTTCGGCATCATTGAAGTAGGCCGGAACCGTGATGACCGCGTCGGTCACCGGTTGCTCGAGATATTTTTCGGCGTCCGCCTTTAGCTTCCTGATGATCAGTGCCGAAAGCTCTTCAGCCGAGTAAACTTTGCCGTTAAATTCGCGGTGAAATTGGTCCTTCGGTTTGCCCATTTCGCGCTTCACGAAATCGGCAATCTTCTCCGGCTCGGCCACCGCATTGTTCTTGGCCACGGTGCCAACGATCACGTTGCTAGCGTCGAAAAATATGACTGACGGCGTGATCCGCTCGGTCTCCGAGTTGGGGACGATTTGCGGTTTGCCGTAGTTATCAATGTGGGCAATGGCCGAAAAGGTCGTGCCGAGATCAAGTCCAACTACCTTGCGTGCACTCATGAGTCGAAAAATCGCGTCAATCCGTAGATTCCGGTTGGTTGGTAGTGCAGTTTTCGTGCCTCAGAGCTGAGCGAATTTTCGCAAATTCCGAAACTCCGTGGATGGGGCTCGAACGCATCAACCGAAGCGCTTTGCGATCACTTCCTCGGGACGAATCAGTTTGCCGCGCCAGACGAACCCGCGTTTGACCCGCGCGACAATCGCGCCGTCTTCTTCGGGGAAGTCAGCTGGTTCAAAGCTGATGACGCGATGGAAAGCGCGATCGACCCGTTCCCGCGGCTCGATTTCGCGCACATCAAAGCGATGCAGGATCTCGACCAGCGAATGGATGGCGTTCTCGAGATTGTCCCGCCATTGCGAGACGCGGCTGCGTTTTCCCTTTTCCTGTGCGGCAGCCGAGAGCTGTTCGAACAATCCGTTTAGGTGGTCATAAAGATAAACCAGATCGTGGATGAACGGTTTCTGGAGTGATTCATGCAGAAAATTGTCGCGATACTTGCGCAGCTCGGCATGAAGCGAATCGAACAATTGCTGATTCACGCTCTCGCTATTGCGAATCAAAGAGAGTTGCTCGTCGATCTTGCGGAATTGCTCGTCAAACGCGGCGGCGCGGGACGCTTCCATCGCGGTCGCGAAAGATTCAAATCGACTGACCAGATTTTTCTCCAGAGCTCGAATCTGTTCCGACACCGGTCCCGCCAACGACTGCTCCTCTACGATCATCGGCGACGCTGGTAACGCCTTCTCGGCCTCAGCGCTTAGCTGTTGCATCGCTGCGGTAAAATCTTCTTCGACTTTGACCACTTTGCTCACGGCGCCTTCTCCGATCCGAAAAATCTCCGGATTGCTTCCACCAAACCTTCGATGTCATGGCGTCGAGCTTCGAGGTCGATCTTCAGCCCGCTGTCGTGTGCGGTTTTTGATGTAATCGGGCCGATGCTCGCTACTCGCATCCGCTTTGGCCAGGCCAGGCCGAGGGCGAGAAAATTTTCCACCGTGGAAGAGCTGGTGAAGGTGATCAAATCTGCACCCTCCTCCAAAAAACGGCGGCGCGCGCCGGTAAGGTCGCGCGTCTCCGGAACAGTTCGATATGCAAATGCTTCATCGACGATCGCTCCCAGCTTCGACAGCTCCCTCGGTAGCACGTCCCGCGCCCTTTCCGCTCGCACTAGGAGGATTCGTAAATTCTCGACGCCTCCTTGTTTGTGAAATTCACGAACGACTGCCTCGGCCACAGATTCCTCCGGCTGAAGATCGACATGCAGATGAAAATCTCGCACTCGTTGCGCTGTCGCCGGTCCGATTGCCGCAATCTTTGCGCCGCCGATCTCGCGCGCATCGTCGTAAAGTTTGAAGAACATCGCGAAAAACGCGTCGACGCCGTTCGGACTCGTGAACACGATCCAATCATACATGTGCGCGTCCTGAACTAGCTCGCCGAACTCGCGCAAGTCAGTTGGCGGTTCGATTCGAATCGTCGGTAATTCGAGAACATCAGCGCCGAGAGCGCGAAGCTGATTCGTGAGCGCACCAGCCTGCTTTCGCGTCCGAGTAACCACAATTCGTTTTCCTGAAAGCGGCCGCTGTTCGTACCAATTCAAATCTTTGCGCAACCTGACGACATCTCCGAAAACGGCGACGACTGGCGCCTCGAATTCCGCTTCAACCGCGCGTCGGGCGATGTTCTCGAGGGTTCCTGTTAGCGTTTGCTGGCGTCCGGTCGTTGCCCACCGCACTAGTGCCACCGGCAGGTCGGGCCGCGCTCCATTCGCAATCATCTCACGGGTTATCGATTCGAGCCGCTCGGCACCCATCATCATCACTTGCGTCCCGCCCAACTTCGCCAGCGCCGAATAATCAATACCGCTTTCTCCTTTAGAAGGCTCCTCGTGCCCTGTGAAAAATGTGACGTGCGAGTTTTCGGCGCGATGAGTCACCGGAATTCCGGCATAAGCCGGCCCGGCAATCGCGGACGTGATTCCTGGAACAATTTCAAATGCGACGCCGGCATCGACAATTGCCTTGGCTTCTTCAGCGCCGCGACCGAAAACAAACGGGTCCCCACCTTTCAACCGGACCACTTCTTTTCCCGCACGCGCCTTTTCGATGAGCAATTTGTTAATTTCATCCTGACTCAACGCGTGCTCGCCACTTTTTTTCCCGGCGTAAATGACCTCCGCGTCGTCGCGTGCCCAGCCGATTATCTCCGGATTCGCCAGATGATCGTAAACAATTACGTCTGCCTGCTCGATGCACTCCTTCGCCCGCAACGTCACCAGTCCAAGATCGCCCGGACCCGCGCCAACTAAGTAAACTTTGCCGTTGGTGTTTTTAGCCATTGATCTGCTTTAGAAGTTCAGCCGGGAGGCCTTCGGCATCTTCGCCAGGCCCTTCAACAAAGGCCTGGCGCGGCGCCCTCGCTCCGAGATCGAAAATCTGCCCGCGGATTTTCATTGTTGAGTCCTCGATCGTTGCCAACACACCCACCGGCTGATTGCAATCGGCTTTCAACAATCGCAAGAATTCGCGTTCCGCGCGCAAACTCACCCGGGTGTCGAAGTCGTTTATCGGCTCGAGCATTTCTCGGAGCCGTAGATTGTCGGAACGGACTTGCATTGCTACGACGCCTTGGCCGCCTGCGGGCACAAAAATTTCCGGCGAAAGAAGCGTCGCGAAAAACTCATTATTCTCGAACTCGATCCGCGCGGGTTCAGCTTTCAGCCCGAGCCGTTGTAAGCCGGCGGTGGCCAGGATAATCGCGTGCCAGCGATTCCTGGCCAGCTTACGCAACCGCGTCGGCACGTTGCCTCGAAGATCGACAATCTCCAGGTCCGGGCGCTTCCAACTGAGTTGATGTTGTCGCCGAATACTTCCCGTCGCAACAATTCCGCCTTTAGGCAGCGACTCGAGATCGCTTAACGTCGTTGCCACCAACACATCGTCCACCGCCGCCCGCGGCAGGACGGCCGCGATTTCGGTGCCCGGCGCCAATATGCTCGGCAAATCTTTCGCGCTATGCACGGCCAGGTCGATTCGCTCTTGAACGAGACTGCGCTCGATCGCCTGAGTAAAACGTCCCTTCCGACCGGCACGAACATCCGCGATCGCCGTTCTCTTATCGTCACCGCGGGTCTTTATGACCTTAATTTCGAATTTCAAATCCGCCCAGCGCGCCTGCAACGCATCGACCACTAGTCCGGTTTGCCGCAGTGCAAGTTCGCTTCCCCGGGTGCCCACCACGATTTTGATTCGGCGTGGACGCTTCATCACTTCCCTGTAGCGGCGGTCTATGACCGTCGCAAACGCCACGCGGCCTAAGACTCCGACGCGCGCAACGAGCCGTCGCCGACCGCGGGGTTTTCGGGGGTGCCTTTCGCTCGACTCAGGCTGCGCGCCATCGATTGCTCAAATTCGGCGACGTGCTGGGAAATGATCTCCTCCGCCGCGGCGATTTGTTCGCGCCGCATGGCCAACGATTGCTCAGCAATCGATTGCAACGAATCGATATCGTAAAGATAAACGCCATCCAGATCGTTTACCCCGGGGTCTACGTTGCGCGGCACCGCGATGTCGATAATGAACAGTGGTCGATCGATGCGCTCCCGCACAATCGGAGAAAGTTTCTCGCCCGAAAGCAACGGCACCTCGGATGATGTCGAGGTAATAAGGATATCGATTTCGCTGCATTCGTTGGGCCACGTCTCAAAAGGGACGACTCTGGCAGCGGTCAATTGCGCGAGATTTTCAGCGCGTTCGCCCGAGCGATTGCTCACGCGCAGGTCAGGAACGCCGTGGGAGACCAACGCTCGCGCCGTCTTCTCGCTGGCCTCCCCCGCGCCGAGTACAAGCACCTTGCATTTTCGAAGGTCGCCAAAAATTTTCTGGGCGAGATCGACCGCCACCGAACCGACCGACACCGCACCGCGCGTAATATCGGTGTGCGTCCGCACTTGTTTGGCCACGCGGAAAGCGCGCTGAAAGAGCCGATGCAGACACGGACCGGCTGCACCCGATGAGCGCGCCCCTTCGTAAGCTTTTTTTGCCTGACCGAGAATCTCAGTTTCGCCAACGACCATCGAATCGATTCCGCAAGCCACGCGAAACAAATGGCGAACACATTGCGCGTCTTCATACCGATAGAACGGCGCGGATTCAGCCGAAGCATGGCTGCTTGCCGCACCGTGGCTCCGAGCTGGAGTGCCGGTTTGCGAAGGCGGGTCGATCCACCGATCCAGACAACGCGCAATATCGAGTGTCGAAACGCGTGATTCCGATGCCCCGTAGACTTCAACACGGTTACACGTTGCTAGCAGCAGCGCTTCAGCGCACCCCGAGCTTCGCAACAGACAATCAATCTCGGCGTTCCCGCCAAAACGCTCCAAAGTCGCAACGTCCGCAGTGTGATGACTCAGTCCGACGCAAAAGAGATTCATGGCGTGTGGGTTTGGGCGGTGAACGTGATTCCCCACAAAAGCGTCAAGGCTGCGCTGAAGCCAACAATGCAAAGTGCGGCCACTCGTCTTGGCGCAAACCAGCGCGAATAACGCCCCTGCAAAATCAGCGCATACAAAATCCAAACACCGATAGCACAAATAATTTGCGCCCACGGCAGCGGTTCGCCCACGAAAAATCCGCTGATTAGTCCAAGCGTGTAGAGAGCAAAACCCCACCACAGCAATCGTGTGATCGCGGCGAAAAGATCGGTCAACGGCGGCAAATGGAAAAAGATCGAATGAAGATGGTGCGTCTTGAGCTGGCGCTCCTGAATGAGATACATCACGCCGGCAATGCAGGCGAGGGCGAACGCTCCGTATGCGACCAGCGACATAGACGCGTGGAATTCCAGCCACGAATTGGCCGGCAGCTTCATCCGAAACGGATGATCAATCGGCGCTATCAACGCAAAAAGTTGGAGTAAGACCACCAGCGGCGCGGTGAATGCGCCCATCAGTGAAAGCCGATAGGCCGGACCCACCACCATGTAGAAAAGAGCGACCGACCACGCGACGAAAATAATGACCTCGAAAAGGTTTGTAATCGGGCATCGGCCGAGCTCATGCCCGCGGAACGACAGAAACGCGGTTTGAAAAATGAAGCCCAGACCGACGGCAAAAAAGTTAAAGCGCACCGGACGAAAAACTCGGCCACGCAGCTGAACAACGGTGTGCACAATTGCCGCCAGAAAACAGACAGTCGAGGCAATGAGAAAATATCGGTCCACCGGAGCGATCTATTTTAGGTAGGTGCCGAAGGTTGGCAATGCAGCGCTTATCGCGGAAACCGGTGCGGCCGCTTTTGGTCCGGAGCGCGCGGGATCAGGAGATTGCGACCCGCCCGCTAGCTGCGACCGCACCGGTGAACTTATCCGCATGTGAGGTGCCCGGTTCGACCAAACTCCCGGTTGTCGGACAGGCTCTCACATCGACTAATACGAGATTCGAACAACGAAGTTCCCAAGAAATTTCGTAGCCAAAAATTTCAGGCAACGTTGACCTCCCGCGCGCCCCCGCTAGCATCGTGTTGGTGAATTCCGATGCTCTCGACAAACTTCGTTCGAGCGTGCGGGACGTTCCGGACTTTCCAAAGAAAGGCATCATCTTTAAAGACATCACGCCGGTCTTGAAAGATGGCGCCCTGTTTCGGTCCTCGGTCGATCTCTTTCTTGAGCAATGCGCTGGCAAAAAGATCGACAAAATCGTCGGAATCGATGCCCGCGGTTTTCTGTTTGGCTCGGCTGTTGCCTACGAGCTCGGAATCGGCTTTGTCCCGCTCCGGAAAAAGGGACGGCTTCCCTACAAAACCGAAAGCGCGAAATACTCGCTCGAGTACGGCGAAGCCGAAATGGAATTGCACATCGACGCGATCGTTCGCGGCGAACAAATCGTGTTGATCGACGACTTGCTCGCGACCGGCGGAACCTCAGCGTCAGCGGCAACCCTGATCAAGAAAGTTGGCGGCAACCTCGTCGCGGCGATTTTCTTGATCGAGCTGGAGTTTTTGCACGGACGGGAAAAACTCAAACCGACGCCGATCGTTTCGTTTTTAAAATACTAAGCGAAACGGGCTTATTCACTTTGACCTTTGCCCCGGACAGAGGCGCGCCAGATTGCGGCCACGATGATTAGCACGACCGTGAGATCCCAGACACAGACGTCCGCCACCTTGTAGAACGGCATGTATTTCCACAATCCTTGCCGATCGACGACAAGCTCTTCGAACAAAATCCAGGTATTGAGGAAGGCAATCCCGACCGTTATTTTTACGACCAGAGGTAATTCTTTGAAAGATAGTCTTTTCATATTTTTCACCGTTTTAAGATAGATATTGCTGATTAACGGCGAAACGCTACGTGTTAAACTTAACTTTAAGTCAAGGGAATTTTCGTCCGGCATGATATGAAGATCGGCGAAGTGGCACGTAAGGCGGGAATCGCCCCTTCTGCGATTCGTTTTTACGAAAAGATTGGGCTTCTTCCCCGCGCTTCTCGGCAAGGCGGACAAAGACGTTTCAGCGCCGATTTACAACTCCACCTCGCTGTCATCGACGCCGCTCGAAGGGCAGGCTTCACCATCGCTGAAATCAAATTTCTTTTCCACGGATTTAGAAAAGGCGTCCCGGCTTCACTGCGATGGCGACGGCTCGCCCGAAAAAAGTTTGATGAGTTGAATCTCCAGATCTCGCAATTGAAAAGGATGCGAGATCTGTTGAAAAAGAGCGTGCGCTGCCAGTGCCTTAGATTAGAGGACTGCGGCCGCGTACTTCTATCACCGCAGACGCATCGTTGATGCGGGCCGCATTCCGACTCAACTGCTGTTTCCAGCTTTCCGCTCATTTCGCTGGGATTTCGTCGGACCTGTTGTCGATCTTACGACGACTTCCATTCCAATTTCCTGAAAGGCCAGCTGATCGTGAATGGCGGCTAACAAATCCAGAACTGCGCCCTCCGGAATTTTCGCGCAACGCACCTCGATCCGCGCCCGTTTGCCGGTCAATTCCGGATGCGCTTCCGCCATTTCGCCGTCGAGAAGAAATGAAACGTAGGCGTTGAACCGTTCCTGCAGTTCGATCAAACGTTCAGCAGAACCGTCCCACGTATGCGGTTCACTCATCACCAGCACCGCTTCATCCGTTTTCGGATCGTGCGCGATCATGTCGATCACACCGACACGATCTTTATTACTCAGAGGTTCGGCCATGTTTTGAATACCGTGTTGCAGCGCTTACACCTCCAACGCCACGTCTCAACCGAACCGAGTAAGAAAGGCCGGCCGCAAACCGGGCACCGCCAGTAAGTCGCAAGTAAGATCATCCATGCCGACGCAGCCACCAAGAATGAGAAGACACCATATGTCTGCGTCACCTGCTTCCCGAAAATGTATCCTATAAGCAGGAGCGAAAGAAACCATACGCTCCCACCCAGCATCACAGCGAAAAGCACGACAACACCTCGATGTTTGAATTCTTTGTTCTGCTCTGGAGTAGCGTCAGCCATTTGAAAGTTGAACGTAGCCCGTTGCGCGTGGAACGTTCAAGCGATGAAGCGGGCAAAATCGCAGAGCGCGTCC
>CAZFZG010000041.1:13681-17879 GCA_964523205.1 uncultured Chthoniobacteraceae bacterium
CCGTTGCGCGTGGAACGTTCAAGCGATGAAGCGGGCAAAATCGCAGAGCGCGTCCCTGACCCTGCTGGGTCGGAGCGAAGCCAAATTGCCGGATTCACCATCGCAAGCACGGCTCGAAACATTTCCAAACCCAACCCGGCGCAATTATCACATTCATTTCGAGACGGACGATTTTACCTGCCTTTGTCCGGTGACCGGTCAGCCGGATTTCGCCCGGATCGACATCGACTATGTCCCGGACCGTCTTTGCGTCGAAAGCAAATCGCTCAAGTTTTATCTCGCGTCTTATCGAAACGAGCGCGCCTTCAACGAAGCGGTCACGAATCGGATTCTCGACGATTTCGTAAAAGCTTGCTCGCCGCGCCAAGCAGTCGTGACTGCGCAATTCTCTGCGCGAGGCGGGATCGCTCTGAGTCTGCGCGCTGAATATCCAGATAACAATCCTTCAAGTCAGCGCGACGGTCGATGACAATACGGAAATTCGAATATCGAAATCCGAAACAAATCCGAATTACCAAAGCTTGAAGTCCCTCGGACACCGCACTGAACCAATGTTGGTTGCTTATTTACGATTTTGAATTTGGTGCTTGTTTCGAATTTCGGATTCCGGATTTCTTTATTTAATGAAGCACGCAGTTGTTCTCCTCAGTGGCGGTCTTGATTCAGCGACAACCCTGGCGATCGCGCGCTCTTGGGGTTACGAAAATTACGCGCTCTCGTTTGATTACGGCCAGCGTCACAAACGCGAGCTCGACGCTGCAAAAAAAATCGCGAAATCGTTAGGCGCGAAAAAGCATCTCGTCGTGAAGATCGACAATCAGATCTTCGCCGGCTCAGCATTGACCGACGATGTCGATGTTCCGAAGTCCCGATCGGACAAAGAAATTGGAACCGGAATTCCCGTGACCTACGTTCCCGCCCGAAACACAATTTTCCTCGCACATGCGCTTGCCTTGGCGGAAACGGTTCCGGCCGGGCACATTTTCATCGGCGCGAACGCAATCGATTACAGCGGTTACCCCGATTGCCGGCCGGAGTTCATCGCAGTTTTCGAGACTCTGGCCAACCTCGCCACAAAAGCGGCTGCAGAAGGCGCGCGCATCCAGATCCACGCGCCGCTGATCAAAATGTCGAAAGCAGACATCGTTCGGAAAGCTGTCGAACTCCATGTCGATCTTTCGCTTACTCACAGTTGCTACGATCCGTCGCCGGATGAACGCGCCTGTGGCGAATGCGATTCCTGCCGACTGCGCCTAAAAGGTTTTCGCGAAGCCGGCATTAGAGACCCGATCCGATACGCGCGGCCCGTTATGCTGTAGGTCCGAACCGGACTGGCCGTTCACGAACGCGAAATGCGCAACATTTTCGAGCTGACGAAACGCGAACAGCGCGTCGTTATCTTAATCGTTGTCATCCTAGTTGCATTGGCGTTCGCGAAACATTTTTGGCGAACGAAATCGATGGTTGAGCGAATAACGGCGCCAGCTGAGGCGTCACCATCGCCGCATGTTGGGTTTGCCCAAGAAGAGCCGGAATCACCCTCGCCGGAACCCTCTCCCTGAGACAGAGGAAGCCGCCAAGCGGCAGGTGAGGGTTAGCGGGTTAGTTTATTTCGCGGACAAGCCCGGGATGCGCCCGTAGCCAACAAACATCACAGTAGCTTCTTTACCCGGTTTCGGCGATGCGCGGCCGACTTTGAAATCGAAAACACTCACTCCGGATTTAGTTTGGCCCTTGAATGTGCCGCGTTCGCTCGCCCCGATCATCAACCGCTGGTTGGTTGTTTCATCGCGACCGATGTAAATCATGGTTTGGGTTATCTCCGGGGCGCGACTGATTCCGAAGTTGATCGCCCAAAACAGGAGATCGCCAGGCTGCAATTCATCTAACTCGAAAGTGTCGTCGCGTTGCGCCAGAACGGCTTTGAAGTTTCCAGCTTTGCGGACCCAACCGTATTGGTCGCGCGCATCGCGCGGCGCATCGGTGATTCCAGATTGCGTCAGCACATAATAAATGAAACCCGAACAATCCATGCCGCCTTTGGCAGGATCGGCAGACGCATACTTGTAGTTCAGATGCCGCGCAGTTAATCCAACCGCAAGATCGACAACCTTTCGGACTTGCCCCGGATAACTCGGAGATTCAGCAATCTGTTCGATTGAGATGATCGGCTTCGGCTCTTCAGTTTTTTTCGCGAGCGGTGTGGCCGCCGGTGGCATCGCAGATGTTGTTGCAACCTTGGCCGGTGGTGGCGAAGGCGAAATCATTGGCGGCAAACTCGGCATCGGTCTCGACTCCGGCATCCCTTCAGCCGCTACGGGAATTTCGGAAATCGGCGTCCCACTCGGTGGCGGCGTTGGTTGTTCGCGCATTTTCCTGGACGCTCGGCGTGTTCGGGAACGCGGTCCGGGGCTGATCGGCCGGACCGCTTCAAAATATTGCGGTTGGACCCGCTCGGATCGTGATGGCGTTTGAGTTCCAATTGCAGAGCCTGCAGTAGCGGCGGCGGACGGCGCTTCGCTCGGCCCTGGCGAGGTGGCCAGCGAAGTGATCGGAGTTTCAGCTGGAGAAGCCGGTGGTGTTGCGCTTGGCGACTCGGTTGGCTTTGGCGAGATCGCTGGCGTCGGAGTCGTTTTCTTTCTTTTGTGACGCTTCGGAGTCGGCGTCGGTGTTGGACGAGAAAAGAGGCTCTTGAACCTTTCATAGAGAGTTGGCTCTTGTTCTGGCGTTGCGCGAGCGACGCCGACGCTCAGCACGATTGCTGTCGCAACTAATAAAAGGAAACGCGACTTTCTCCTCACCCGACCAATGATACTTCAGCTGGCAAGCTCCTGCAGGACAGCCTGATTCATTCGAATACCGGCCTCGAAATTTTCTAGCGGAAAATTTTCGTTCGGCGAATGCGCGCGACAATTCGCGAGCGCTAATCCTAGCAGCAATGTTTCAACACCGAGAATTTTTCGGAAGTCGGACACGATCGGAATGCTGCCGCCTTCACGAATGAGGGCTGGCTCCTTACTAAACGCCTTTTTCAAGGCTCGCTGCGCTGCTTTGCCGAATTTGTTGTTCGGATCCGTCAAATACCAGGGACCGGAATGGCCACTGACCATTTCCACGGTCACGCCCGGTGGCAGATTCTTTTGAAAATGTTTCTTCACAAGTTCGACGACCTTATCGCCATTTTGATTTGGAACTAAACGGAACGTCAGCTTAGCCATGGCGTAACTTGGCAGAACGGTTTTCGTTCCGGGTCCTTGATAACCGCTGCCCATCCCGTTGATTTCGGCGGTTGGCCGCGCCCAAATCCGTTCCAGCGTACTGAAGCCGGCTTCGCCAAAAAGTGCAGGCGCGCCTGATTCACCCATTATTTCGGCATCGGCATCGACCGGTAATTTTTTCCAAGCGTCGCGTTCCCAATCCTGCAATGGCACTACGTCGTCATAAAAGCCATCGACTGCGATGTGTCCGTTTTTGTCGTGGAGGCTTGCGAGCAATTTGGCCAGCGCCGCCGCCGGATTTGCGACGGCCCCGCCGAAGATCCCAGAGTGCAGATCGATTTTCGGTCCGGTGACTTTAATTTCCAACGCCGCGACTCCGCGAAGTCCGTAGCTCATCGTCGGCGTGCGCGGGGCTATCATTCCGGTGTCGGACACCAGCACGACGTCGCATTTCAACGCATCGCGATTGTCGGTCAGGAATTTCCCAAGATTCTGGCTACCGACTTCCTCTTCACCCTCAACCACAAGATCGAGATTCACCGGCAGATCACCGTTTTTCTGCAGCGTTTCCTGAATTCCGATCACGTGGGAAAGAATCTGCCCTTTGTTGTCGGTCGCGCCCCGGGCAAAAACGTAACCGTTTTTCAAAACCGGCTCGAACGGCGGAGATTCCCACAACTCCAGCGGATCTGGCGGCTGAACGTCATAGTGGCCGTAAAGCAAAACGGTCGGACGATTTTTCTTGTGTTCGCTGCGCGCCCAAACAATTGGATGGCCTTTGGTCGGAACGACTTTCGATTCCAACCCGATTGTTCCGAGTTTTTTGGACAGCCAATCTGCGCACTCCCGAACTTTGCCCGCAAATTTTTCGTCCGTGGAAACGCTCGGAAACCGCAGAAAGGTGAAATATTCTTCCAGATAATTGTCGCGCATGACCGGAAAGCTAATCAGTTTTCGTCGTTTGCCTACGACTTCCGCCG
>CAZFZG010000042.1:0-2335 GCA_964523205.1 uncultured Chthoniobacteraceae bacterium
AAAACGGAGGACGGCCCACAGGGCCGTGGCTACAACTTACTGGCATCCGGCGTAGGATTTGCTCAGAATCGCAAGCGCGCGGATAGTTAGGAAATTTAACTGGAGAACATCATGGCTGAGAACAACAAATCACATCGAGCGCCTGGCGCGGCAGAGCCGCAAGACAAATTCGAGAGCAGCAAAATGCACGCACGCAAAGCGGCTGAGGATTTAAGGGATGCGGCCGGAGCGATTGCCGGCGAGTATCGCGGCAAGGCCGAGCAAGCCTGGAACGACGCCCGCGGCAAGGCGGAGAAGGCTTGGACCGACGCCCGCGGTCGAGCTGAGGAAGCATGGGACGACGCCCGCACTCGCGCGCGAACGTTTCAGGACGATGCCGAACAGTACGTTCGCGAAAATCCGACCAAGGCGATCTTCACCGCGCTCGGCGTGGGCTTCGTCCTCGGGCTGATTTTCCGGCGTTGAATCGCTATTTGCTGAATGGACCCTGCGCCGGCGCGAAGTCGACCGCGCCAGACCGGTTTCATCGGTAGTTTGGTGGCGCTCGCCAGCGCGCTGGCCGGTTTCTTCGAAAGTCGCGCCGCGTTACTGGCGACAGAATCGAAAGCGGCGCTGGTTCAGCTTTTGGTCGCCGCGGTCTGTGTGCTTGGCGCGGTTTTGTTTTTCGCTTTTGGCTACATTTTTTTACTGGCGACAGTCGTGGTCGCGGTTGCGCGGATGGCGAACCTGTCGTGGTTGTGGGTGGCGCTGGGCGCTGCCGGCCTGCATTTTGTGATCGCAATCATTTTTTTGGCGGTCGCCGGAACGGGAATTAAGCGGCCGATGTTCCGCGTAACGGCGGAGGAGTTAAAAAAAGATCGAGAATGGCTAAAAAATCTGGAAGCAAATCAACCGCGGACCTGAGACAGGAGATTGCGCGCTCGCGCGAACACTTGGAGCAACGGCTTGTTCGCGTTCGCGAAGAAGCTGATGTGCCGCGGAAAATTCGCCGCTCAGTCCGCCGTGAACCGGTGCCGTGGATTGTCGGAGCGATCGCGTTCGGTTTGCTTGTCACAGCTATTGTTACTCGAAAGAAAAAAGTCTACGTCACTCCAAAGGGTCCGGGCAAAGCCGGAACCGGCTTGTTGGAAGCCGGGTTTCTTTTAGGCGTGACCCGGATTGTGGCCAGTCTCGTCAAACCGATCGTCGTGGGTTTTCTTGAGAAGCAACTTGGCAGCTACGCTTCGCGCGGCCGTTCCGATAAGAAAGGTTTTTGAGTTTACGGGCGCTGGCGCGCTGCGTAACAATCGCTGGGTCCCCCCATGCCCGCGCCCTATCCATTTTCGCACGTCGATGATTATCTGGCTATCGGGCAGAACGCCGGCGCCTCGGATGTTCACCTGGGAGTAAACGCGCCGCCGCTCTGGCGATTGCACGGAACGCTTCAACCAATCTGGCCCGAGACACCGCGTTTCACGTCTGACCAGACCCTTGCTCTGGCGGAGGGTTTTCTCTCGAAGCTGCACAAGACCCAATTGAACGAGCGTGGCGACGCTGACTTCGCCTATGCGAATTCTTTTGGTCGCTACCGCACCAGCGTCGTCCGTCAACGCCTCGGGGTCGATCTCGTGTTTCGCATCATCAACACCAAGGTGCGCACGATGGATGAGCTCGGTTTGCCCGAGCAGTTGAAACTTCTGACCCGCTATCAAAACGGATTGATTCTGGTCACGGGCTCGGTCGGCTGCGGAAAATCGACCGCCCTGGCGGCTTTGGTCGAGCAAGTTAATGGGGAGCGCCGCGAGCACATCATCACCCTGGAAGACCCAATCGAGTACGTCTTGGAGCCGAAAGGCTGCCACATCACCCAACGCGAAGTGCGCACCCATACGCGTTCGTTTGCCGCCGCGTTACGCGGCGCGCTCCGCGAAGATCCAGACGTGATCATGGTCGGAGAGATGCGCGATTTGGAAACGATCTCGCTCGCGATCACCGCCGCCGAGACCGGCCATCTGGTTTTGGGAACGCTGCATACCGGCAACGCGTCGCGCACGCTCGACCGGTTGCTCGATGTTTTCCCGCCGGATCAACAGGAACAAATCCGGATCATGGTGAGCGAATCCTTGCGTGGCGTAATCAGCCAGCAGCTCATCCCCCGGGCAGATGGAAAGGGTCGTGTAATCGCCTTGGAAATTCTCACCAACACGCCGGCGGTCGCCAACGTAATCCGCGAAGCAAAAACCTATATGCTTCCCGGAATCATTCAGACCGGGAAAAAACAAGGGATGCAGCTGATGGACGACGCATTAACGGAGCTGCACAAGCGTGGACTCATCACCGCCGAGGAAGCACTGGC
>CAZFZG010000042.1:2435-4096 GCA_964523205.1 uncultured Chthoniobacteraceae bacterium
GAAGGCGGCTCGGATTTGCACATTGGCGAAGGTCAGCCGCCGAAGATGCGCAAACATGGCGACGTCGCGCCGATTCGTGAGAAGCCGCTCCTGCGCGATGAGACGATGTCGATGTTGCGCGAGGTTTGCGGCGACAGGAACTGGGAGATTTTCGAAGAGCGCGGCGATCTCGATTTCGCCTACGAAATGGACGGGGCCTCGCGCTTTCGCTGCAATTATTTGAAACAAACTCACGGGTACGGCGCGGTCTTTCGATTGATCCCGACCAAAATCGCGTCGCTTGAAGAGCTCGGAATTCCGCTGGTGGTGAAAGAATTCGCCCATCTACGCGGCGGGCTGGTGCTCGTAACCGGCCCGACGGGTTCTGGAAAATCGACGACACTGGCTGCACTGATTGATTACATCAACGCTAATTTCTCCCGGCACATCGTCACGATCGAGGAGCCGATCGAGTTCGTGCACGGCAACAAGCGCAGCATCATCACCCAGCGCGAGATTCCGAGCGACTCGGAATCGTTTCCGGTGGCGTTGAAAGCCGCGCTCCGCGAAGACGCTGACATCGTGCTGGTCGGAGAGATGCGCGATTTGGAAACGGTTTCGCTTGCGCTTACCGCCGCGGAGACTGGCCTGCTCGTTTTCGGAACGCTGCACACCAACAACGCGCGCAAGACGGTCGACCGAATCGTCGATGTTTTTCCGGCCGCGAAACAATCCCAAGCGCGGGCGATGCTGGCTAATTCCCTGCGCGGCGTGGTCGCCCAACTGCTGCTGAAAAAAGCCGATGGCTCCGGCCGGGTGGCCGTGAACGAAATCCTGGTCGCCAACGCCCCCGTGTCCGCGATCATTCGCGAAGGCGCGACCCAAAAACTTCAGGATGTGATCGTTTCCGGAAAAGCGCAGGGGATGCAGTTCATGGACGACGCGATCTTCGCGCTACTCCAAGATGGGACCGTGACTCCGCACGAGGCGTTCATGAAAGCGATCGATAAGAACCGGTTTAAACAATTCCTCCCGGCGGAGGAACAGGGTCTTGGCCTTGCCGCAGGCGCAGCTCCCGACGACAAAAAACGATTTCCCGGCAATTTTATGAAAAAAGCGGCCGGCCAGCGCCCGGGCCGGGGCGGTCCGTAAAGCGTTTTGTCAGAGTAGGTAGTACGCTTGATCTACGAGAAATACTCAGGCCGTACTTCGGCCCGCCTGCGAGGCCGTAGCCCAATTCCGGCGCGACGAAGGCCCGCGTCCTGCTAACTAAATTTCTGGATTTATGCAGATTCTGGTTGTGGAAGATGAAAAAGCGGTTGCGCACATGATTGCAACGGTGCTCGGAGGTCCGGCATCAACAGTGATTAGCGCAAGGAGTGGCTGGGAAGCACTTATTAAAATTGGCGCTACGGCCCGACCTTTTGATGTTGTTATCACTGACCACCGAATGCCGCGCATGACTGGCCTTCAATTCGTGCGTCAGTTACGGAAGCAAAATTTTGGCGGCAAGATTCTCGTTCTGTCGGCTTATCTCTCCGACGAGGATATTCAGGCGTACGAAGATCTGAATGTAGACATGATGATGTCCAAACCGTTCGACTTCGACGAGCTGCAACAGGCTATGGCTGTTCTTGATAAGAAAGCCTCAGTCCTCGCCCAAGCGTAGGGTTTGACTCAGT
>CAZFZG010000042.1:4196-6963 GCA_964523205.1 uncultured Chthoniobacteraceae bacterium
CAAAATTGGCTGCGGATAAACGCCGAGCCCAATCGTAGCTGCGATCAGAGCAATCATCGTTGCGCGCGATAAATTACTGACCGGAATCGGGTCGCCACTGGCGCTGGGCTGCCAATACATCGCCCGAACCACTTTTAGATAATAATAAAATCCGCATGCCACGGTCACGATTCCGACGATGACCAGCGTGCTTTGGCCTTTGTCAATCGCGGCAAAGAAAATCAAAAATTTTCCGAAAAAGCCGGCTGTGAACGGGAGACCAGCAAGCGACGCCATGGCAATGAGCATGGCGAAAGCGAGAAACGGGGCGCGCTTGGCCAAACCGTCGAAAACCGAGATCTCATCGCTGGTGTGCCGGGCAACAATTATCAAGACGGCAAAGCTCAGGAGCGTCATCAGTAGATACGCCACCAGATAAAAGGTGACCGCCGGTCCATCAAAACAGGCAATCCCAATGAGCAAATAGCCAGCGTGGGCGATGCTAGAGTAGCCAAGTAGACGTTTGAGATTATTCTGCGGTAGCGCAGCGAGATTTCCGTAAACCACGGTGAGCAACGCCAAAACTACAACCAGTGGCTGCATCTTTGGCAGCATCAGAAAGGGTCGCAGGACGCGGATAAGAACAACAAAGCCGGCGGCCTTGGACCCGACCGACAGAAACGCGGTCACCGGCGTCGGCGCTCCCTGATAAACATCCGGGACCCAGATTTGAAATGGAACGGCGGCAATTTTGAAACCGAGGCCGACAATTATCAGCACCGCGCCAAAGGTAGCGGCGTAGTTGTCGATCTTGCCGGTGGCAAAGCTCGCGGTGATCCGTTGAAGATTTGTTTCGCCCGTGGCGCCGAAAATCCAGGTGATCCCGTAAACGAGGAAAGCGGCGGAGACTCCGCCGAGAATGAGATATTTCACACCGGCCTCGAGAGAGACCGGATTTCTTCTGGTAAAGCTAACCAGCACCAGGAACGAGATCGACACCAGCTCGAGTGATACGAAAATGAAAATCAAATCGACGGCCGAGACCAGATACATCAGGCCGGCGCAGGTCAGGAGCGGGAGAGAGAAAAATTCCCCGAGATTGGAGCCGGCCCGATCGATCGCCCCGCGCACGACCGGGGCATAATCGATCATCATGATGAGCACGATGATCGTCGTGACCAGGGTGAAGCGTTTGAAGAAAATGGCCAGCATATCTCCCGCGTAGAAATTCCACAAACCGGTCGCGTCGTGTGCTGATGGACTGGGCGCAAGAAAAAAGGTCGCGACCAAGACAAGCGTCAGACCAACGATGCCGGTGTAGGCAAAGACCTTCTTGTCGATCTTCGAGGCGAAGGTTTCGCAAAGCAGGATGGCCATGCCGAGCACGAGCACGTCGATTTCAAGATGAGGCGCGGGAATCCCGATCATTTAGCAGCGACGAAGTAAGTTCGAATGACAGGCGTGATGAGGTTCACGACGGTTTGCGGGAAGAAACCGACGCCAATGAGACCGGCGATCAGAATGGCAACCGGAATCCGCAAACCGCGTCCAAGATCGACGACATTGTTCCAGCGCTCCGGCATTGCGCCCCAAAACGTCGCGCGATAAGCGCGCAGCATGTAAATAGTGGAAATAACCACGCCCCAAAGCGCGAGCGCAGTCCCGATTTGAAAGAGATGGAAGCGTTGCATTTCCCAACCGTGCCGGAACGCGCCGAAGAAAATCATGATTTCGGAAGCGAAATTCGCGAAACCCGGAAGACCAATCGCAGCGAACGCAGCAAATCCAAAAGCGAGACCGGCGAACGGCATGACCTTGGCCAGGCCGCCGAGATCGTCGAACACTAGTGTGCCCGTGCGCTCGCGGATTTGGCCGGCCACTGCGAAGAGCAGCGCGATCGAAAGTCCATGAGCAAAGATCAGGGTAGCCGCGCCGACCGTCCCGATGGCATTGGCGCTGGCGATGCCGAGAAAAACGTAGCCCATGTGCATCACGCTCGAGTAACCCAGCATCCAATCGAGCTCCTTCTGCGCGATCGCGACCAACCCGATGAAAATAATGTTGCCGAGCAACAAAATTACCAAGAGCTGAGACCAATATTGCGCGCCATCGGGCAGCATCGGAATCGCCAAACGAAGCAAACCGTAAAGACCGAATTTTTTCAGCACCCCGGCATGAAGCATCGCCGCCGGCGCGGGCGCGGACGCGTAAGCTTCCGGCGCCCAGGAGTGAAATGGAAAAAGCGAAATCGGAATCCCGAAACCGACCAGCAGCAAAATGTAAATGTCGCGTTGAGCAGCCGGCGCGATTTTGTTGGCGGCAATTACCGACTGCAGGCCTCGGAGATCGAAGCTTCGCGCGCTAGGTGGCAAACTTTGGTAGAGAAGAATGAGTCCGATCAGCAAAATAAAACTGCCAACGGTAAGGTAGATGGTGATTTTCCAGGCGGCGCGGGTTCGGTTACCCGTTCCCCAAATTCCGATGAGCAGAAACGTCGGAATCAGTGCTAGCTCGTGGAAAGCGTAAAAGAAAAACAGATCGATTGAAGCGAACGCGCCAATCGCGCCGGCGGAAATGAGCAGAAGACAGGCGTAAAACGCATTTTCGTGGTTGTCGACCTTACCGGTAAACCAGATCGCGGCGACGGTAACGATAGCGGCGAGCAAGAGCATGAGCAGGCTCAAGCCGTCCACGCCAAAGGCAAGATGAATGCCCCAATCGGCCGAAGCCACTAACGAGCTGACGAATTGAAATCCCGCGGCTGATCGGTCGAACTCGATGAACAGAG
>CAZFZG010000042.1:7063-9117 GCA_964523205.1 uncultured Chthoniobacteraceae bacterium
GTGAAGTAAATGAGGGCGACGATTCCCAATCCAAAGAGAAAGGCGTAGGCCTGGAGGTTTCCGATTTGAAACAATCGCAATAGCGATCCGAATCCAAACGTGAGGCGGCTAGCGCCGCGCACTGCGGCGCCATCAATAATCCAGCGGTCGAAGAACGCGGCTACCCGCGCAAAAAATTCCTGCGTTATGCCAATGAGCCATTGATAGAACTCATCGATGTAAAAGCGGCGTTGAATAAAATCGACCCGCAACGGTTCCTGCGCGCGGTTGCGATAAAGCCAGAGGGCGATACCGGCGCCTGAAATCAATCCGATCAGCGCCAGAGTGGGAACAGTTAACACGCTTTCTTTTTCGTGCGGCACTACCAGAAAGTTTTTGGCGAATAGTGGCCAGCCTCCGATTAAGGCAAGGGCCGCGAGAATAACTAGCGGACCCGTCATTACTAGTGGCGATTCCGCGCCCCCGCGTGCGTGATCGCTTCGCGGCTTTCCAAAGAATACGACCACGACCGCTCGCGAGACGTAAAACGCGGTCAGGAACGCAGTTGTCAAGCCGACCACAAAGATCGGCGTGTTGTTTTGGAAAGCGAGCGCGAGGATCGCGTCTTTGCTAAAAAACCCGCTAAATGGCGGGCAACCGATCAATGCCAGCGCGCCGATGAAAAATGTAATGAACGTGATTTTCAGACTCCGGGCCAGCCCACCCATGTTCCAGATGTTCTGTTCGTGATGAAGGCTGACAATGATCGAGCCGGCAGCGAGAAAGAGAAGCGCTTTGAAAAACGCGTGAGTGAACAGGTGAAACATCGCCGCCTCGTTCGATGTCAGGCCCACCGCCATCACCATGTAGCCCAGCTGGGAGATCGTGGAGTAGGCCAGGATTCGTTTGATATCGAATTGCTGCGTGGCCAGTAACGCGCCGACCAAGGCGGTGATCGTCCCTATCCAGGCGATGACGAGAAGTGCGGTGGGTGTGGCTTGAATTAAAAAAGCGACCCGGACGAGCAGATAAACGCCGGCGGCCACCATCGTTGCCGCGTGAATCAACGCCGAGACCGGTGTCGGACCTTCCATCGCGTCCGGCAACCAAACGTGAAGCGGAAACTGCGCAGACTTGCCGACGGCGCCGCAAAAAATCAGGAGCGCGGCGACGGTGAGATAAGTTGGATTGCTCGTAACCTTGGAAAGATGCGCAACGATGTCGTCGAAAACGACCGAACCGGTCGCGATCCAGATCATCAAAATACCGATCATGAATCCGAAATCACCCACCCGTGTGGTGATGAACGCTTTGTTGGCCGCTTTGGCCGCAGTGTCGCGTTCGAACCAGTGACCGATCAGCACGTAGGAAGTGAAGCCGACCAGTTCCCAAAAAATGAAAAGCATCACGAAGTTGTTGGCCAGCACGATTCCGAGCATGGCGAACATGAAAAGAGACAGCGCGGCGAAGTACCGCGATTTCCCCGAGTCGTCGCGCATGTAGCCTAGCGAGTAAATGTGAATGAGCGATCCGACGCCGGAAACAACCAGCAGCATCAGCCGGCTGAGATCGTCGAGAACGAATCCGAGCGAGACCTGCAACGTCCCTCGGAGGTCGATCCACGTGACCTCGGGCGTCGAGATGTCGATCCTGGTAAAGATAGCGCAACTGCAGAGGAAACTTCCGACGACCGCTGCCACCGAAATTGCAGCGCTGACAGTTTTATACCGACGCGTGAACAACGTGATTGTCGCGGCCGAAACCAGCGGCAGCAGCAATACGCACCAGGGAAGTAAAGTGTTAGTAGTAAATTTCATTGTTGCCCGCGAATCACGCTAATGGACCCGGATGTTACAGAACAACATCTGAAGTATCCTCTTTTGATTTCAATCGTTGTGTCCTGGCAATGCGTTCGTATTCCAGCCCCGGGTAGTGTCCGAAGTTCACTACCAGACCAAGCTCAAAGCCGGTTGCATTTAGATAATTCAGTAACTGCGCGCAATGCTCGTCGATCAATTTTGAAACTGTTTTGAGCTCGAGAACGATTTTCTGATAACGAATGAAGTCTGGATTGT
>CAZFZG010000042.1:9217-14037 GCA_964523205.1 uncultured Chthoniobacteraceae bacterium
GTTATAAACTTCAAAACAGGCGCCGATGATCGCGTAACTTTCTTTTTTGTAGATTAGCTCTGTCATTGATTCGCGTGGATTGGCGTGCTTCGCGGGCTCAAAATTTCAAACTAGTGATGTCTTCGACGTGCGTCGTCTGTCGTAGCCGGAATAGAGCGACGACGATAGCGAGACCAACCGCGACTTCGGCCGCGGCCACGGTGATGATGAAGAAAACGAACACCTGCGCGTTGTAGTTCGGCGCGCCGGTGACATCGACATGAAACCGTGAGAACGCAACGAGCGACAGATTCGCTGAGTTCAACATCAACTCCAGGGCCATCAAAATGATGATGATGTTGCGTCGCAACATGACGCCGGCAAAGCCGATCGTGAACAGGATTCCGCTAACGATGAGATAATCTCCGAGCGTGACCATGTTAACGGGTTTCGCGCCGGCTCAAGACAACCACACCGACGGTCGCAACCAGAATGACGACGCCGATAACCTGGAAGGGCAGGTTATAGTTGTTGAAAAGCAACAAACCGATTCGGTGCACATCGTCTGATGTCGATCTTGTTAACTCTGGAAATGGTTCGTTGGCATTGCCGAATCTTCCGACGACCGAAAAAATCTGAACCATTAGCGCGAGCGCGACGGCGAGGCCGCCAGCCGAGGCAATCCAGTTGATCTTGCGCAATTTCTCGGCGCGCAAATCGAGGAGCATGATGATAAACAGAAACAACACCATGATGGCGCCGGCATAGACAAGGACCTGAATGATGCCGATGAAGTAGGCGTCGAGGGACATAAAAAGCGCGGCCAGGCCAAGAAAGGAAACGACCAGACTGAGCGCGCTCGCGACTGGGTTGCGGTTAATGATCACGGCGGCGCCGAACACCAGCATCAGCGACGCGAAACTCCAGAAGAGGAAAGGAGACATGTCAGAGTGATGAGTGACAGGTGAGGAGTGATGAGAAACGAACCCGGCGTTGAGTCTGAATCCAGGCCAACTCGTCACTCGTCACTCGCCACCCGTCACTCATTTCTTCGTGTTCCATTTCAAGACTACTCCGTGCATCACGCCGCCGATTTCTAGCAATTTGTCCTTGTGATGCACCATCTCTTCGCGAGTGAACCCGGTGATGGCGTAATCCTTTCGGAGGAAAATCGCCTGCTCGGGACAAACTTCCTCGCACATTCCGCAGTAAATGCAGCGGACCATGTCAATGTCGAACTCGTCCGGATACTTTTCGACTTTGGCGAAACGATCCGTGCGCGAAATTTCGCCTGGAATGATTTTAATGGCCCGTGGCGGACAAATGAATTCGCAGAGCTGACAGGCGACGCAACGGACCCGGCCGTCAGCGTCCCGAACCAACGCCGGCGCGCCACGATAATGATCCGGCAAATGCGGGTCCCATTTTTCGTCCGGATACTGCATCGTTACTTTCGTGCGACGAAAGATCATGTTCTTGAGATGCTTGATGGTGATGGCAAGACCGGCGGCAATAGCGGGCAAATACAATCGTTCGCGCCAATTCAAGTTTGGTCGTGGAACCGTGATCGCCATTGCTAATCTTCCTCTCCCTCTTCCTCTTTGCCTTCGTAGACGGGCGATTCCTCGGCAATTCGGCATCCGAGCTTGTCCAGCATCGTAAAAAGCATGCGCACAATTTCTTCCAAGATTTCTTTACCTTTTACAATGGCGTCACTTGAGCAGCATCGGCGTGCCACCAGAAGATCCAGACACGCAGCTGATTCCAAGGCAGATCCGTGCGCGATTTGAAAGAATCGTGCACGATCTTTCTGGGAAAATTTGCCATTTCCTTCAGCGATGTTCAACGGAATGCTATCACCCGCTCGAGATAATTGATCCCGAGTGGAAACATTCTTCGCCAGCGAATCGATCAAGTCTTGCGACCAGCGTGCGAATTCTAACGCCCGCTGATACACGGTTAGTTTTTCGTAATGAAAAGACATGGGAGGAGAAGAGTAAGATTAAGAGGAAGAGGAAGATTTATTGAGGGAAATAGACCAGGATAATCGCGACCAAGAAAATGTTTACCAGGGCAATCTCGAAGAAAAACAGCCATCCCAGTCGCATCAGTTGGTCCCAACGAAAACGCGGCAGGGTCCAGCGCACCCACATCATGAAGAGAATCAGCGCCCCTACCTTGGTGAAGAAGACGGCGATGTTGATTAGTCCAAAAATCCAGCCATGGGACCCGTCCGGAATTCCGGGAAAATGCCACCCGCCAAGAAATAAAGTGACCACAATTGCCGATCCGGTGATCATCGCCGCGTACTCGCCGAGAAAAAAGAGAGCGAATTTCATCGACCCGTACTCGGTGTGGTAGCCGCCGGCCAGCTCCTGTTCAGCTTCCGGCAAATCGAACGGCAACCGATTCGTCTCGGCAAAGATGGCAACCAGAAAGACGGCGAACGAAATGATCATCGGAATCGCTAGCACCCATTTTGCGCCGTTGCTCCAGTCGCCGACGAATGGTGCGATCAACCAGCCGTGATCGATTTGGTATTGGACAACCCTGGTCAGGCGCAAATTCCCAACCAGCATGAACACCGGGATGACAGCGAGCCCAAGCGAAAGTTCGTAGGAAATCATTTGCGAACTAGAGCGGATGCCGCCGAGAAACGGATACTTTGAATTGGAAGCCCACCCGCCGAGGACGATTCCATAGACGCCTAACGAGGCGATCGCAAAGACGTAGAGGATCCCGACATTAATATCGGCAATCACCATCGGCACGCCGAACAAGGTGCTGCCGAATGGAACTACCGCGATGGTCAAGATTGCCGGGATCATCGCGAGACAGGGAGCGAGCCAGTAGTAAAACGTGTTCACCGTTGCCGGGGTGAAATCTTCCTTGAGCAAGAATTTCGCGGCGTCGGCGATCGGTTGAAAAAGGCCGGCTGGTCCCACCCGATTCGGCCCGAGCCGGTCCTGGATCAGGGCGCTGACGCGGCGCTCGGCGTAAACGGCGTAGGAAACCATCGGTAGAATGACCACGAAAATCATTGCGATGATTTTCAGGAGCGATGTGCCAATGAAAAAAAGGTCCATTGTCGATCTCGCTATCGGCGTGCAGGGCGTTTCTCCTCAGCCCGTTCAATGTCTTTCGACTTCTGATCAAAGGGTGGTGGTGGCGATTCGTCTACATTCATCACGTGAACGCCGAGATCGCTGATTTTGTTCAGCGTCAGATGGGCAAGCTCCGGAATCTCGGCGCTGATTTGCCGGAATACATCTTCGATCGAAAAGAGTCCGTTGCTTCCGCCGAGAGCCTGCAACAGATCGCGCAAGATTTCCCAATCGTCGCGCGCGTTTCCAGGCGGGCGCACTGCGCGGTTCAAGCGCTGCAACCGGCCTTTGCCATTGATCATCGACCCGCGTTTTTCGGCAAAACCCGACGCCGGTAGAACAACGGTCGCATGTTCAGTTGCGGCGTTCGACAAAATATCCATTACAACAAACGTGGAAATGTTGGCCAGCTGCTCGATCGCAATTCCGAACTTCGTGGGGTCTTCCCCTAGGGCGAGCAGCGCTCTGATTTCGCCCGATTTCATGCCGTCAGCGATGGCGGACAGTCTCGCGCCCGGTTGCGACTCCAAATTCAAAATCAATTTCGCGCCGTTCACGTTCGGGTTGCGATCGTCGCTCAGCAGGATTTCGTCGCTTTCGCCGAATCGCGGGACGACGTCGATGTAACGAACTTGGAGAAGGTCGGCGATTTTGCGAGTAAGCCAGAGCTCTTCGTTGGTCATTCGTGCGGACGCGATGACGGCAACGTTCCAACCGCTGAATTGTCGCAACTGCAACGCGGCCTGCGCAATAGCGTCCTTCCAATCTGCCGGCCCGAGCTTATTGCCGCTCAAAACGTGCGGTTCCAGCAGCCGGTTTTCGGCTTCGAGATATTTGAAGTTCAAACGCCCGTAATCGCACATCCAACAGGAGTTCACCTGATCGTTCTCGCGCGGCGTTTGCCGATAAACGATGTCTTCGCGACTACCGATGATTGTGTTGCAGCCGGTGGCGCAACTGGTGCAAATGCTTTTGGTCTCCTTCAAAAACCACACCCGCATTTTGAAACGGAAATCAGTCGAAGTGAGCGCGCCGACCGGACAGATGTCGACAGTGTTGAGCGAATAATTGTTTTCCAGACGCTTGCCCGGATGCGCGGTCAGCACGGTGTGACTTCCACGATTGACGAAGCCAAGAACGTCATCGTGCGCGATTTCGTTGCAAAAACGGATGCAGCGCGAGCAAAGAATGCAGCGCTCATCGTCCAACGTCACCCGCGGGCCAAGCTGCACCGCTTTCGGCTTTTTCACTTTGTTCTCGAGAAAGCGGGAGCCAGTCGCGCCGTACTCAACGCTGAACTCTTGGAGCTCGCACTCGCCGGCCTGGTCACAGATCGGGCAATCGAGCGGATGATTGATCAGCAGAAATTCCATGACACCTTTTCGACAATCTTGCGCTAGCGGCGAATTTGTGCGCACGCCCATTCCCTCGGCGACGTCTTGCGCGCAACAAATTTGCGGACGCGGCATCCAATTGATGATCGGTTTGCCATCGGCGCCAAGGTCCGGCTTTCGGTCCGGCCCCATTCGCGGCATTCCCATCTCGATCAGACACATCCGGCAATTTCCCGGCGAACTGAGTTTCTTGTGGTAGCAATAGCGCGGCACATACAGGCCAACTTGCGCGCATGCTTCGATGACGCGCGTGCCCTTGGGAAACTGGTGCCACGCACCATCGATCTGGACGTTGACCATCGGAAGCGGCTCAGACATAGCTCAGGAAAGCAGGAACGCAGGA
>CAZFZG010000042.1:14137-17593 GCA_964523205.1 uncultured Chthoniobacteraceae bacterium
GGATCGTGAGCGAGGGGAGCGGTCGGGACTTGTTGGCGCTCGACCAATTCTTTCGGCGTGTATTCCGGCGGCAACGGTGGCGGAACTGATTTCCGAGCCTGGCGTGCAAAATCTTCCGGAAACTTTTCGACGAAACTTTGAGTCGGCCACGCGCACGCTTCCCCAAATGCACAAATTGTCCGGCCGGCGATGTTGTCGCCGATCGTTTTCAACGTGCGCGGATCTTCCATAACGCCGCCGCCGGCCAACATCCGGTCGGTGATCTTTTTCATCCAAAGCGATCCTTCACGACACGGTGTGCATTGGCCGCACGATTCGTGGGCATAAAATTCGTTGATGTTATTGAGCACCCAGACCATGTCGCGCGAATCGTCCAGCACGATCACGCCGCCGGATCCAGCCATCGATCCCGCGGCCGCGAGCGTGTCGAAATCCATTGGCAAGTCGTCGATCGACATCTCAACATCGATTGTCGATCCGTCCGGCTGTTTCTGTTTGATGTTGAATCGCTCGTCCGCGCGCAAAACCTTGGCCGAGCTGCCGCCGGGAATGACCGCTTTCAATGTTCGGCCCGATTTCATTCCGCCGGCCATGTCGTAGATCAGCTGGCCCATCGTTACCGCGCCGACTTCAACCTCGAAATAACCTGGACGCTGCACGTCACCGCTCACGCAAACGATGCGCGTGCCGGTGTTGTTAGGCCGGCCGAGCTGCGCGTATTTCGCGCCGCCCATGGCGATGATGTGTTTCACGGCGCAAAGGGTCTCGACGTTGTTCACGATGGTCGGGCACATGTAGAGCCCGAGCACGGCGGGAAAATACGGTGGCTTGATCCGCGGATAGGCGCGCTTGCCCTCGAGGGATTCGATCAATCCCGTTTCCTCGCCGCAAATGTAAGCACCGGCGCCGCGATAAATGTAAACATCGACATCGAACCCGGAGCCGAGGATGTCGTTTCCCAAGAACCTGTGCTGGCGTGCTTCTTCGATTGCGCGTTCGAGGATTTTCGCACCCTCCGGGAATTCGCCTCTTATATATATGTACGCCGTCCGGGCATTGAGGGCGTAGCAGGAAATCGCGATTCCTTCCAACAACTGGTGCGGGTCTTCGTGAATGATGTAGCGGTCTTTGAACGTGCCCGGCTCGGATTCGTCAGCGTTACAAATCAGATAGACCGGCTTCTTTTCGTCTGGCTTGACGAAGCTCCATTTCACTCCGCATGGGAATCCGGCGCCGCCGCGGCCGCGAACTCCTGAAGTTTTGACTTCATTCACGATCTCAGTCCGCGACATTTTCAGCGCTTTCTTCAAATCGTCGTAGCCGCCCGCTTCGAGATAGGTGTCTATGTCGGTCTTCCAATTCTTGCGGCCGATGTTTTTGAATATGAGCCTGTATTCGAGCGGATGGACGGATTTCGGATTTCGGATTTTGGATTTTGGGTTTGAGAGAATGTTTGCTGGAGAATCCGGCGAAACATTCTCATGCAGTTCGTCATTGACCATGCAGACCGGCGCCGTGCCGCAACTAGCGAGACATTCCACGAACTCGATGCTGTAATTTCCGTCTGCGCTGCCTGAGATCGGGTCACCGTGACCTTCGCGTTTAATCCCGGTGGCCGCGCAAACGTTCTCCATCACTTGGTAACTTCCCGCCATGGCGCAGCTTAGGGTCCGGCAAACCCGGATGTGCGTCTTGCCTGGCCGCTTCTCCCGCAGCATCGGGTAAAACGTGACCAGCTCGAGAATGTTGATCGGTTGCAGGCCGAGTCGCGCCGCGATCCACCTTACCGCGTCATCGTTGATGAACCCAAAATGCTCCTGCCAAAGATGGAGAAGTGGCAGGGAAGCGCTTCGTTTTTGATCGGGCGGATAATGCCCGATCGCTTCGTCCATCTTTCGCGCCAACTCGGCGGGAACGTCTGTGCTCGTCGAGTCCACGGTGAAACGTGATCAATCGGTTAGCGTGCTCTGCTTCTCTACAAGTCTATCGTCTTTGAAAACGATCGTGACGGTGTCTTTGCCCTGCCGGTAGACATAAGTCGTTCTTTTCAGGATCACGAAATCCTTGTTGTCGAGCTCGGTGGGCGGGCCAAGGATCGATTCCACCTGTTTTTTCGACATTCCTTCGGCCACTTCGTCCACGTTCGCTTTGGTAATGCGACGGCCGACGCAACCACTGATCACGATCACGAGCAAGATCACGAGCACGAAATGCGGGGCCCGTCGCAAGATCGACGTCCAATTCGACATTCGACATTCGAGCTTCGTCATTCTCGTCATCTGTCGCACTCGCCCATGACAAAGTCCAGACTTCCGAGCACGGCCGGAACGTCGCTGACCATGCATCCGGGGAGCAGCTCGGGAAGGATGCTCAGGTTCACAAACGACGGCGCCCGAATTTTCAGACGATACGGAACGCCACCGCCACGGCTGTTGATGTAAAAGCCGAGTTCCCCCTTAGGGTTTTCGGCCGCGAAATAAATTTCGCCGGGTGGCGCGTCGAGCCCTTCAGTCACGACGATAAAATGATGGATTAATTCCTCCATTTTGGTCATCACGTGCGATTTCGGCGGCGTCATATTTTTCCAATCGGCGACGTTGATCGGGCCGCTCGGCAAATTTTGGATGACTTGTTGCAAGATCTTCGCGCTTTGCCGCATTTCCTCGATTCGCACCAGATAACGATCGTAACAGTCGCCCGCGCTACCAACTACGACGTCGAAGTCGTAATGCTCGTAATCGAGATAGGGATGTTTGCGCCGCAAATCGTGCTCGACCCCGCTGCCACGCAAGTTCGGACCGGAAAGCGCGTAGGCAATCGCGCGTTCCTTTGTGATCACGCCAATGTCTCTGGTTCGATCCACGAAAATTTTGTTTCTGGTGAGTAGCCGATCCATTTCGTCCAGCGCCGGCCCAAATTGATCGAGAAAATCGCGCAACATCGGAATAAACTTCTCCGGCAGATCCCGAATCTGGCCGCCCACACGAGTGTAGGAGGTGGTGAACCGCGCGCCGCTGAGCAACTCACTCAGATCGTAAATTTTTTCGCGCTGGATGAATGAGTAGAGAAAAACCGTCATCGCGCCGAGATCGAGCGCCATCGCGCCGACTCCCATCAAATGGGACGAGATCCGCGAGAGCTCGCAACAGATCACCCGGATCGCTTTGCCGCGCGGCGGAACTTCCCAATTCATCAATTTCTCAACCGCAAGCGCGTAAGCCACGTTGTTCGACAGCGGCGCAAGATAATCGAGGCGGTCAGTATAGGGAACGAACTGGTTGTATTGCATGTTCTCGGCGATTTTTTCGTCGCCGCGATGCAGATAGCCGACGTCGGGCATTGCTTTGGTGATAATCTCGCCGTCGAGTTCCAGCACCAGTCGCAACACGCCGTGGGTCGCCGGGTGCGACGGACCCATATTGAGAATCATCTTCTCGCCGATATCCGCGTCCGATT
>CAZFZG010000043.1:0-2393 GCA_964523205.1 uncultured Chthoniobacteraceae bacterium
CGACGTTTAAAGGATTTCCGACGCAGGTCTTGGCAATGAGTTCGGAGCGCTGGAAAAAAATCGGTGGCGCTTGATAAACTCCCGGGCCAGCGCGCGGTAAGCGGCGGCACCGGCGCCACTCGAATCGTATTCAAGAATGGATTTGCCGAAGCTCGGCGCTTCGCTCAGGCGGACGGTTCGTGGAATAACGGTTCGATAAACGCGTTCACCGAAATGTTGTCGAACTTCGCTCATGACTTGCTCGCTCAAGTTCGTCCGGCTGTCGAACATGGTCATGACGATTCCGCCGATCTCGATCTGATCGTTCGCGCCGGAATCGCGCACCTGCTCGACCACGCGAACGATTTTCACCAAGCCTTCGAGCGCGAAATATTCGCACTGAATCGGCGTCAGAAGCTCGTCGGCGGCCGCGAGCGCATTGGTCATGAGAACGCCCAACGAGGGCGGGCAATCCAAAAGCACGAGATCAAAGGTTTCATCCGACCGAAACGTTGACAACGTCGTGGCGAGTCGCGTGAGATGGTCGGGCATTCGGGCGATCTCCACTTCCGCGCCGGCAAGATCGAGATTGGCCGGAATGATGAACATGTTGTCCATCCGCGTGGGCAAAATCTTGCTGTCAATGGACGCGCCGCTGAGGAGCGATTCGTAGATGCTCTCGCCTTCGACTTCCTGCATGCCGAGCGCGCTCGTCGCATTTGCTTGCGGATCGAGGTCGATTAACAAAATCCGCAGCTTTTTTTCGGCGAGGGCTACACCAAGATTCACGGCCGTGGTCGTTTTACCGACTCCGCCCTTTTGGTTGGCAATCGCGATGATCTTCATGAGCCAGGGACAATCAGGGTGCGCAACTCAAAGGTGCGGCGGCCGTCGAGCTCCTTCCAGAGTAGCTGGTCGGGCGTCGGCAACATTTCGGTGACTTCAAGCTCACCGGCCTTGGTCAGCCAGCGGTGAAAAATTTCCAGAAACAAATAACTCTCAAGATCGACAAAAACCGGCTTCGTATCTTTGTCGCGGCCTTCGGCGCCACTACGGCGGAGGGCTTGTTCGGTTGGGCGGATGTAGACGAAACGCGGCAGATCGCGTTTGGCACGCAGCTGTTCGACCGCAAGAACGAGATCACGCGAAATACCGGTGTAATCTCCGCGCGGCAATTCATCGAGCGCGATCACCCAGGCGCGCCGTTGTACGATCACGTTTCCGCACCGCAATCGCGGCGTGTGTCTACCGCATGAAAAAGAAAAGGGATGAAATCCGAGTGGGATGATCCAGTTGCGAGTAAAGGAGCCAAGATGCCGGTGATCGCCGATCCTGCGCAAACAAACGTCGCCGTTTGAATCGACATAAACTTCGGCGTCAGAAGGACGAACGGTTTGCCACTTCGGATTTCCGCGCTGCGGCGCGACGAACCAAGTGAGATTCGGCAAGGCATCAAAGAAACGAACCGTGGTTGTCGCGGTAAAATCGGCGGCAAAAAACCCGTAGTGAAAATTCGGTTTGCCGAACACCGTGGTGGCAAGGTGTTGGGACAAGGAAGCTTTGTCCGGGCAGCCCCAGTAGAAACCGTGATGTAACATAGCCACCGGCGGATGGAGCTCGGCCAGAATCCACTGATAATCACCGCGCGCGACTGCATCAGATGATGGCGAGGCCAGCTGCAAGTCGGCTGAAGGATAAGTGTAATCGTCGAATTTCGGGTAGTCTAAGTTTTGCCTAACGAATCGGCAATCTTCAACGGTAAGATCGTACTCTGCGTTGTCGGCATGCCCTTCCATGCGCTTTCGAAACAAAGCTTTGACTTCTTGAAAGGCCATGTGCGCCAGGGCAACTATTCCCGCACCGGTGAGAGGAAGATTCGCGTCTTCGCAAGCGGCCAAGAAGGACGGCAAGGCCGGGATGCGGCTGTCCATCTTTTCCAAAATCCCGCGTAGCGCCACTGCGATCCGGTGGGCCACGAACGCATAATTGTCCCGCCAAAGATCGATCCAGGGGGCAGCTTCAGTTGCAACTTCGTCGATCAAAGGCTGGTCGATCTCGAGATTCGATTCGCGCAGGCACTCTTCGCCGATCGGATTGGTAGCAGCGTAAAGAAAACGCGTTGATTGCCGCGAGGCGCCTAGCTCGGTAAATCGCCGACTGGCTTCTTCCATAATTTCGATCCGAGATTCGGTTGAGCTTTCGGTTGCGAATTTCTTTGGCAACTCAGCGATCGGCTGCAAGATCGATAACCACTTATCGCGCACGGGACTCGACGGCCATTTCGCGACGTCGTCACATAGAATTTCGAATGCGTAAGGCTCGAGCGCCGGAACTTCGATATTCGGCTTCACTTCCGGGTCAGCATTCATGGCAGCAGCCGCAGCATGTGCAGTCCATCGCTCGAGAAAAGTTTC
>CAZFZG010000043.1:2493-15090 GCA_964523205.1 uncultured Chthoniobacteraceae bacterium
GCTAAGTGGTCTGCAACGGCAGGCGAATAGTGAAGACAGTGCCGACGCCGGGCGTGCTCTCCACCTTGATCGAACCGTTGTGATCTTCGACTACCTTTTTCGTGATATAGAGGCCCAAGCCGGTGCCGCTCTGGGCTTGCTTGGTGGTAAAATAGGGATCGAAAATTCGGTTTATCTGCGAAGGCTGGATGCCTGCACCGGTGTCCTCGATTCGAAGATCGACATAAAAATCCTTCTGGGTGCAGGTGACAGTAACGACTCCCTTTTTGCCGGCACAGGCCTGGATGGCATTGAGGATAACATTTTGAATCGCTCGGTTGAGTTGTAACGCATCGCCCAGCAACACGCACGGGTCTTCACAAATCGATACTTGAAAGGCGATCCCGTTTTGCTCAGCCACTGATGTGATGCCCTTGAGAATTTCCGTAACCGTGGCCGAAACCGAGATCGGTTTTGGCGGTGAAGCCTCTACGTTGCCATATCCCTGCCACATGGTGAGCAATTCGCGACAGGTGCGAACATGTTGTTCGATGATTTTTAGTTCTTTCACCGAACCGGGGTCTTCCCCCGTTTCCGATTTTTCCAGACGTCGGGAGAGCAATTGCACATAACCCCAAACGATCGTAAGAGGATTTCCAAGGTCATGCACGAATTCCGCCGAAGCTTGACCCAGCGCGGCCAATCGTTCTTTCTGTGCCAGTTGCTGGAGCAGGCGGTTGTTCAGTTCTTTGATCTCGCCGGATGCTTGTTCGCTCGCCCGGTGAATCCGGGTTCGTTCGACGCTGCGATCAATGACTTGTTGCATTTCATGAGCGTCGAACGGCTTGCTGATATAATCGTTGGCCCCAAGCCGAAGCGCTTCTTTGGCGGTGTCGAGTGCGCCAAAACCAGTCAGCATAATGACCGACAGATGCGGATCGATTTGGCGGATCTGACGAAGTCCTTCGATTCCGCTGACTCCCGGCATTCGGATATCCATGACGATGGTATCGGGCTGCTTCTCTTTGAGCAATTTGATGCCGGCTTCGACGCAATCGGCGGTGTGCACCTGGTAGTTTGGCTTCAGGAGCATGCGCAAGCTTTCGCGCGGTCCGATTTCATCATCAATGACAAGAATCTGGGGGCGTTCGGTGCCTGCGGTCATAGTGCGTCAGCGGCAAGTGAAGCTAGGGGCATGCCGCAGACGGGATGGAAACACAAAAAAAGGCCGCGCCAATTCATCTAGCTTCGCCGGGCGAACGTTTAAGTAGAAATCGGTGGCACGCAAGGTGCAACTTGTGAATGAGTTTCTGGGGTCGGGCGGAGTAGTGCCTATTTTGGGCGCAAAAAATATAATGACTGGACTTAATGTAGCGTTTACAATCCCGGGTGATTGGTTCGTGGTTGATCAGATCGACAGTCAGTTAACCGCCAAACCCTCAGACTCCCGGGCGGGATACACCAGAATTTTCTTCAGGCCTCAGTGTTCTGCAGAACGACGGAAAAAACGATGAACCGAAATCGTGTCGTCATTACCGGAATGGGTATTCTCGCGCCGAACGGAACCGGTTTAGAAGCGTTTTGGGAATCGCTTCTCGCGGGCCAAAGTGGAGTCGGGCCGATTACCCTTTTCGATGCCAGTGACCTCAAGAGTCGGATCGCTGGCGAAGTAAAAAATTTCGATCCCCTCGATTATATCGAGCCGGAACTCAAACCGAAACGCTGGGCCCGGCACACTCAACTCGCCTATGCCGCATCGATGATGGCTTTGGAAGATGCGGGGCTTGATGTCCGTCACCTCGATCTGCCGAGTCCCACGCCCGTCATAATCGGTGTCAGCACAAGCGCGATGGACGTCCTCGAACGGGGCTTTCGAGATCTGACCGAGCGCGGTCCGCAGGCAGTCAGCCCCGGTGTTGTCGTCAACTGTCAGCCTCAGGCTCCGGCGAATATCGTCGCGGACCGCGTCGGTGTTGCGGCACAGGCAACAACTGTTTCCTCGGCCTGTCCTTCCGGATTAGACGCCGTTGTCGATGCCGCAGCTTTAATTCGTTCCGGTCAGGCTGAAATAGCGATTGCCGGCGGCGCGGACTCGCCGATCACCCCGCTTGGTATTGCCAGTTTCGTTGCTTGCGGTCTCAGCTCTTATCGAAACACCGAGCCAGAGAAAGCGGACCGACCTTTCGATATTTCGCGTGACTCGGGCGTCATCTCAGAGGGGGCGGGCGTTTTTATTGTTGAAGATTTGGAGCGTGCCGAGAGCCGCGGTGCCCGCGCTTATATCGAGATCGGCGGTTACAGCAAACAACGAGATCGCGATCCGGCCGCGCCCGCGTCCGGACTGGAACATTCCATGAAGATGGCGATAGCGAATTCGCAGCGTGATCTGGAAGACATTGATTACATTTCTGCCTACGGCCCGGGCCATCCGATGCTCGATGCGGTTGAAATCAGCATGATCAAACGCGCGTTTGGCCAGCGTGCTTATGAGGTTCCCGTTATTTCAATAAAAGGCGTCACTGGAAATCCATTGGCTGCCGGCGGTTGCTTTCAACTGGTGGCCGGCGCACTGAGCGTGCGCGACAATATGATTCCGCCGACCACAAACTGCGAGATTCCCGATCCCACCTGCGACTTGGATATTGTTCAAACCAAACCTAGAAAATTGAAGGTGGACTGTGCGTTGCTCAATGTTCGAGGCCTCGGGGGAAGTGCTAGCAGCATGGTAATCAATCGGGTTGTGAACTAATGAACAGCGCCACAACGCCGACGGTCACGGCGATCGTTATCCAACTCGCGCTTGGGTTCGCGGTCTTTCAAGCCAACTCAAAGCGAATCTCAAATCAATGCTTTCTGTTTCTTTCGTTGGTAATTAGCTCGTGGCTAGGAAGTCTGTATCTGGCATTCGTCGCGCACAGCCCACGCATTGCAGAGTTCGCTATTCGAGAAGCTTCGGCTACCGGCGTCCTCTACCTCGCAGTGCTAAACCTTCTGCGTTTGTCGGTCGGCCAAAAACAACAGCGCTGGAGTGATGTTCTTTCCCGATCGCGGCTTTGGCTGCTTATCACCGTCGCAGTGGTCCTGCTCTGCCAGACGAAGTTTTTTTTGTTGGGTGCAAAGATGCCAGCGCAACCTGGGGTAGGCGCTCCGAGTCCAGTGTATGGTCCCGGCGTCTATATATATGCCGGTTACGCCCTCCTGGCGCTGGCAGTTCTAGTTGTTGCTTATTGGCGTAGTCTAAGAAAGACAACTGGCGGTCCTCACGCCGAGCTGTCGTTCATTTTGGCCGGTGGGATTGCGGCAATAGTTTTAGGTGTTCTGCTCGGATTCGTTATCGAGCGTTTTCTTGGTTTCTCGCGCATGCTCTGGTTCGCTCCGTTTCGAGTCGTCATCTTCAGCGCGATCGTCGCATACGGTATCGCCACGCAGAAGATCATGGATGTCAACGTTCTTCTGCGCCGCATCATCTCTTACACCCTGCTGTGCGGGTATCTGCTCGCGCTGTATACTTCTGTTTGGTGGTTAATAGTGGCCGCCTTACACTCGTCGCTCGCCGACGCCCATACCGTCGCGCACGTAGCGGCAGCGATCGCAATCGCGTTTGCAATGGCGCCCGCCCGCGGTCTGTCCCAACGGTTGGCAGAACGGCTTTTCATTGGATCACGTCAACTCGATTTTCGGGCTACGGTAAGCAAGGCCGCCAAAATCCTGGCATCGGTCACCACCTTGCGCGATCTGCTGGATCGCTTTGCCAACAACGTCGCCGAAGCAGTCGGCACCGACCGGGTTTTCATTCTAATGGCGCACAAACATGGTTTCTCGCAGCGCTATCCAGCGGTCGAGCCGGGCGCACGTCAGTTTTTGGAGATGACTGGCGATCAAGCGACGATTACTCAATTAGAATCGAGCCGTGAACCTATTGTGCTCGATGAGCTCCATCGCGCTAGACAGACTGCCCAACTGCAGCGTGTCATGCGACAATTGGATTCGCTGCAAATCGCGCTGGCCATGGGAATTTTTTCGCGCGATCACCTTGCCGGCGTCTTGCTGCTCGGTGTTCGACGATCTGGCAGAATCTACGGCGCCGCGGAGCAAGGCGCGCTTCAGGTTTTGTGCGGACAACTGGCGGTAGCAATTGAGAATGCAGAGTTGTTCACTGAAGTACAGAACGCAAAAGTTTATAACGAAACTCTGCTCCAAAACCTGACCAGCGGGGTAATCGCGGCCAGCACCGACGGCCGCATTACTGTTTTCAATAATGAAGCTGGGCAAATCACTGGATTGAACTCCAAAGAGATGCTCGACCGTCAGCTCGACGTGTTGCCGATGGAGTTAGCGGATCCCCTGGTTGCAACTCTGCAGACCGGCGAGAGTCAGCAAGATTGCGAGGTAAGCCTGCACGTCGACAGCGCAGATGTGATCATTCGTGCCAGCACGTCGATCTTTCACGGACAGGATCGACAAGTCCTTGGAGCGCTAATGGTGTTGACCGACATCACCGCAATCAAACGCCTCGAACACCAGGTCCGACGCAGCGACCGTCTGGCCAGCCTCGGCACGCTTTCGGCCGGCATGGCGCATGAAATCAAGAATCCGCTAGTATCGCTAAAGACCTTCGCCCAACTGCTGCCTGAACGTTATCAGGATTCGGACTTTCGTGACACCTTCTCGAATTTGATCGGACACGAAATCGACCGAATTGACTCACTGGTGAATCAGTTGCTTCGTTTCGCACGTCCAGCGAAACCGATTCTCAAGCCGTTGCATGCGCACGAAATCCTGGAGAAAGCGTTAACGCTCGTCGGTCATCGGCTTTATCAAAAAGACATTAAATTGCAGCGTTCGTGGCAGGCCGAGGTCGATACTATTCATGGCGATGCGGACCAGTTGGAGCAAGTTTTTCTAAACTTTTTCCTCAACGCGATGGATGCGATGAAGACTCAAGGCGAATTGACGGTCCAAACCGAGATTCGGGCGGGCGAGCACTGGCTGAATCCGCGCGCATATGGTAACGGCGAGAGCAACGGAGCTGGCGACGCGCCCGAGGCTTTGCTGATCAGCATTCGCGATACCGGGGAAGGGATTAAGCCCGAAGATCTCGCCCACGTGTTTGATCCATTTTTTACAACCAAAGATTACGGCACAGGGTTGGGTTTATCGGTGGTTCACGGAATCGTTCAGGAGCATGGGGGCCAAATCGAAGTTGAGAGCGAGCTGCAAAAGGGAACAGTGTTTCATATTTTGCTGCCGTTAGTACGGTTCGATAGCAAGGTGGCCGCTGCATGAATCCCACTTCGGTTTCGGTTCTATACACTCAAGACGCCGATCTGGCTCGCAGGACTCGCGCCTTCTTGCGTGCCCACTCGCAGGTACGGCATGTGACCGATGCCGGTCGCCTCGAGCCGGTTCTTCAGCAAACCGGACCGGCGGTCTTAGTGATGGACTTAAGGGCAAAGGAATCGCGCGAATTGCTCGATCAAATCCGCCATGGACAACCGGATGTCCTAATCATCGCGCTCGGGGTCGCCAAATCAGAACCACTGCGCGACGCAGAGGAGCTTGGAATTTACGCGGCAGAGGATCTGGGCCTGGAAAGGGGACGTTTTCAGGCGCTGGTCGAACGCGCCTTCGATTATCAAAGAATTCTCCAGGAGAACCGCGACCTTCGCGAAACCTCGACAATGAGTGGAGAGCATTTCCTAAAAACCGAGTCCCGGCGGCCAGCTGGCGACGGTGGCAGAAGCTTGCCGCTGCTGCGCTTCCCACGCGTTCTGCGTCGTTTGGACAATCTTGACGCCCTTGTCGAATCGATGGTCGAAGCCGTAGCTGAGGCCAGTGGCGTCAGCCGAGTGGGCCTTTTTGCGCAAACCCGAAAAGGCGATCCGTACCGTCTTGTCGGGGGCTTGCGCTGCTTGCCCGAAACCGACCAACTTGAATTTACCGAACGCGATTTGCTGGTGCGCTGGTTCGAGTTAAATGCCCACTTAATTTCACGTTTTCATCTGCTGCAAACGCGTGACCAGCGGCAACGTACCATGATGCGCCGTGCCCTCGACATGTTCGGGGCCGAAGCGATTGTCCCGCTGAACGCGAGTGGGAATGTCATTGGCTGGATTTTTTTTGGACATCATGTGACCGGGAAGGCTCTCGAGGACTGGGAACTCGAAGGTTTGACCACGCTGGGCGAGCATGTCTCGACGATCCTCGAGAACGCGCTTCTTTATACGGACGCGACGATGCAAAAGACGCTCGCCGAAACGCTGCTGAAGTCGATTCCGCCGGGCATCGTTGCCATCGACACCGATGCAATTATTCGCTGGTTTAATCCACGCGCGGAAAGAATCCTCGGCCTTTCCAGTGCCGATGCGCTGAACAAGCCCGTGGAAAAGGTCGGCAACAAACTGGCGAGTTTGCTTCGAGAAGCGCTGGAATCGAAAACCTCGCCGCCACCGCAACACTGGGTGGACACCAATACGCGGCGATCGCTTTCGGTAGAAGCGCGGCAGTTAGTAAGTAATGGAGCGCCCCTGGGCGCAGTCGTGGTGATCAACGACCTCACCGCGCAAGAAACGTTGCGCGAGAAACAGGCCCTGGTCGATCGGGCTGCTTTTTGGACTGACCTGGCCGCAAGCATGTCTCACGAAATCCGTAATCCGCTCGTGGCTATCAAGACCTTTGCTCAACTTCTGCCCGAGCGCTTCGACGACGCTGATTTTCGCAAGGAATTCAATCAGATTGTCGTCCAGGAAATTGATCGGCTGGATAAAATCATCACCCAGATCAATAACTTCGCCCATCCGCCTGAGCTGGTGTTGAAGTCAATAGACGTTCGAACACCGGTAAAAAAGGGGTTGGAAATTGCGCGGTCGCGTTTTGGGGTTAACGGCAAGCTTGAGGTCGAAACCTCTCTGCCTAGCGATCTTCCTCGAGTTTTAGGGGACGAGAAGGCGCTCGCTGAAGCTTTTGCGCATCTAGTCGCCAACGCGGCCGAAGCCAGCGTTGATCGCAACAAACCTCGGATCACGCTTTCGGCGAAATCCATCCGGGAAGGCCGGCACCCGTCCGCAGTGGTGGTCACAGTGCGAGACAACGGCCGAGGCATCGACCCTGAGATAAGGGATAAAATTTTCTCGCCATTCTGCACGACCAAGCCGCGCGGGATGGGCCTCGGCCTTCCAATCGTCAAACGCACCGTGTTCGATCATCACGGACGAGTTGAAGTCGATTCGACGCCTAAAGGAACGCAAGTCAGCGTGGTCCTGCCGGCGACGGGCGCGGCGACCGATTAGCGAAATTTCGAGTTGCGATTTGTGCCTCGCGATTTAAGGCTTCGGCGAACCACCGAACTTTTTCTGATCGTTACCACCCGACAGCTTACCAATTAGCTTACAAGAAGTTCGCCGTCGGGGCGGCACGAATAACGTGATTAAACTAATTACTACCGGCAATTGAAGGAGACATCATGAAATCTATCGCCGTTAACGAAGAACAATTGCAAAAAATAAAGACCAGTCCGGGTTTTGTCGCGGCGCTGGATCAGAGCGGCGGCAGCACTCCGAAAGCTCTGGGTCAGTATGGAATTCAAGAGAATGCGTGGTCTAACGATGAAGAGATGTTCACCATCGTGCATCAGATGCGGACCCGTATCATTACCAGTCCCGCCTTCAACGGGCAGCGGATTATCGGTGCCATCCTGTTCGAGAACACGATGGAGCGGGAAATCGAAGGGCAACCCACGGCGGACTATCTTTGGAACGTGAAACGGGTCGTACCAGTTCTAAAGGTGGATAAAGGCCTTGCCGCTGAGAAAGACGGCGTTCAATTGATGAAGCCCATGCCAACGTTGGGCGCGCTCCTCGAGAAAGCCAGGACGAACCGCATCTTCGGAACCAAGATGCGCTCAGTGATCAAACAAGCCGACCAAGCGGGTATCAAGGACATCGTGCTCCAGCAGTTCGAAATCGGCGATGAGATTATCTCCGCGGATTTCGTGCCGATCCTCGAACCGGAAATTGATATTCGCTGCCCGGAAAAGGCGAAAGCGGAGCAGTTACTCAAAGCAGCCATCCTCGAAAAGCTCAACGAATTGCCGGCTGGTCAGTTCGTCATGCTCAAGCTTACGCTGCCGGAACAGGACGACTTTTACGCCGACTTTGTCAAACACCCCAGGGTCGTGAGGGTGGTTGCCCTGTCCGGCGGCTATTCGCGAGAGGAAGCAAACAATCGTCTGCGCAAACAGCATGGCGTGGTCGCCAGCTTTTCCCGTGCGCTAGTTGAAGGGCTGACGGCCCAGCAATCTGACGCTGAGTTCAATGCCGTGCTCGATAAATCCATTCAGAGCATTTTCGACGCATCGAATACTTAAGCCGACTATTGCCAACTCACAGAGTGCGCCAGTGGGTGCTTGGCACAAGCGCCTCTACAATTTAGAAGGAAAACGTGACGTTCACGCTCCAGGAGCTTGCGGCCTTCTCCGGTGGAGAGTTGCGAGGAGGCGATCCAGCTCAAAGGATCAGCGGCGCGGCCTCGCTTTCCGAAGCGGTTCCAGGCGAAGTCAGCTTTTATGGCGATCCGCGTTACCTGGCGCGCCTGCATAAGACCCGCGCTTCGGCGATTTTTGTTCCTCTCAATTTTTCCGAGCAGACGGCGGCCGCACAAATCCGCGTGGTAAATCCTTCGAAGTCGTTCGAGCAAGTTGTATTAAAGCTGGCGCCGGAGCCAGTTCAGTTCGCGTCGGGAATCCATCCGACAGCGGTTGTCGATCCGAGCGCGAAGCTTGGGCGCGACGTTTCGATTCAGCCTCACGCGGTAATCGCAGCCAACGTAACAGTCGGGGATAACACGGTGATCGGCGCCGGCAGCTACGTCGGCCATCAGACCGCGATCGGCCCATCGTGTCTAATTTACCCGAATGTGACCATTCGTGAACGAACACGTATTGGCGCACGGGTCATCGTTCATGGCGGCGCGGTCATCGGCGCTGACGGTTTCGGATTCGAGTTCGTTGAAGGAAAGCACAAAAAGATTCCGCAAATCGGAATTGTTCAAATTGACGACGACGTGGAGATCGGCGCCAACACAACCATCGATCGTGCCCGATTCGGCCGGACTTGGATTCAGGAAGGGGTAAAGATCGACAACCTTGTGCAGATCGCGCACAACGTGATCGTTGGAAAAAATTCGATTATCGCGGCCCAAACCGGAATTTCGGGTAGCACGCGGATTGGTGAAAATGTGAAGATGGCCGGTCAGGTCGGCGTTATCGGGCATCTAACGATCGAGGACGACACGGTTATCGCCGCTCAAAGTGGGATTTCCAAAGACCTTCCGGGTGGCGCGTGGTTCGGCTCTCCCGCCGTGCCGTTGTCACAGGCCAAGCGGCAAATTGCCTGGATTCACCGGCTCGGGAAGCTGTTCGAGCGGATCAAGGCGATCGAGAAAAAGCTGGGGCTGTAAAGTTATCGGCCAGACCGGAAGCCGGTCAGAAAGACTGAGCCGAGCATCGCCGTGGCAAGGGAGATGCTTTAGTCGTTATAGAAATTATAGCGAATGAGCTCGCCAAAACGTGAATATTCCCAGTTTCTCATCATCGATGATGACCCCGGCATCGCGAAATTCCTCGTCACCTATCTTCGTCAGCGCGGGCACACTTGCCACGCCCTAACCGACGGGTTTGAAACCGCCTCCTGGCTCTCAGACCACGACTGCGAAGTCGCGATTGTCGATCTCAAGATGCCGAAGGTGGATGGCATTTCACTGATCTCTTTCATGCGGGAAATGAATCCGGCCCTGCCGATCGTGGTCTTCACGGGCGTCGGCTATGATGAGGAACAAATGCATTCGGCTTTGCGTGCGGGCGCAAACGGTTACGTCAGCAAGAATCTTCCCATCGAACAACTCTACTGCGTCCTAGCTCGGGTCCTCGCTACCTGTCAGCAGCGCAAACGCACCGCCCCAAATGGCCAACAGCCGGTCCTGGCGGGCGCAGCTTGACCAGCCGCTTGCGCGCCGTTCCACGGAGTTCGCACAATCCTTCAGGCAAAAACGCATGCCGCATCGCACGCGCTCACCGTTGCAGTCCAACAAATCCGAAGTCGCAATCGTAACGTCGAATCGAAGGCATGTTTGCACGCCAGTCGTTCGATAATCGCCTCCTAAGCCGCCGGCGTTTCTTTTTTCGCGCGAACGCGGATAGACTCCGTCTTTTTCGAACGCTTCGCCGCTTTTTTTCGCTTCAAATATGCTTTGCGACGCTTTCGCTTCGCTCGAGCACGATGCTGTTGGCCCACGCTCTTCTTATATGCTGGAAGCACCAACGCCGCAAGCAATCCCCGGCACCATGAAATCGAGGATTGCATTTTCGGCGGCTGATTAATTAAACAATTGGTGTGTGTTCCCCCTAGCCGATACTCTTGCGCCGACCCCGAGAAGATTGCTCGCCAGTTCCATTGTTCTGCTGGCGCTCGCCGCGGTTCTTGGTGCGGTGAACGTGTCGAAAGTTAAAGCTCTTCGTCTGACCACAACAAAGGTCGTCACTGCGCTCGAAAGCGCCGAGCAATCCCGTGTCAGAAAAGAAAATGAACTGAAAGCCCGCGAGGCAGCCATTGTCGCAGCTCAGGCGGAACTGAAGGAGCGAGACCGGAAAGCTTCGGAGGGGCAGCTTGCCCAAATTCTTAACGAAAAGAAACAACTCGAAGCCAAACTTCAGGATAAGGAGAACGAGATTTCGGCGTTGCAACGGCAAATCGAAGAGAAACAGCCGTTTTCCGCCAACCCAGGCGCGCCAACCGTCATCGAATTGCAGGCGCAGCTCGATGACGCACGGCAGCAGCTCGATAGCGCCGAGCGTGAAAAAAGTCTTCTCTCCGAGAAAATGCAGGCAATAAAAGAGCGCTCAGCGCAACTGGAGGATGAGAAAAAGCGGCGTGCAGTCGTGCGCCGAAACGTCGGCGTCCGTGGCACCATCCTCGCGGTTAATCAGGCCTACAATTTTGTGGTCCTTAATCTCGGGGGGCGCAACGGGGTGGAGCCCCACTCCGAAATGCTGATTGTGCGAGATGGCACCTACATTGGAAAAATTCGCATTTCTTCAGTTGAACCGGCCACCGCCATCGGTGATATAATTACCAGCACCCTGGCGCGTGGCGTCCGGGTGCAACCGGGAGACATTGTCATTTATGCTGGCTCAAATTCGTAAGCAGGAAAGAAAGATTGTAGCTGTTTTGTTATTGGCGGCGACCACGATTCTCGCGTCATGCGCCAGTCAAAAAGAGCGTGTCGCGTTGGTCAACGATCCGGATGCGAAACAGGAGGGCACACTGCCCTGGAACAAACAGGAGAAATGGGAGACCGGCAGCCAGTTCGCTAACATGACCGATCACCGCTAAGCGCGGCCGGCTAAATCCAAACGCCCGCTGGAATAACGGCATTTTTTGGAACAACCACGATGCCGTCGCGAATAAAATAACTATCCGCGTCCACTTCCGACGGTTTTCCTTCCGGCGTAATCACAGCGCCGGCGGCGATCCGGGCGTTCTTGTCGATGATCGCTCGGTCGATCACACAATTGCGCCCAATGCCAATTGGCGGCACCTGGCTGTCTGATTGTCGATCTTCCTCGAAAAAATCGGCCCCCATAATAACGCTGTTTCTAATCGTCGCCCCGCTTTCGATAATGCTACGAATCCCAATCACGCTGCGCTCGATGTGCGCATCGGAAATAATGCAGCCGTCGGAGATCAGGGCTTGCCGTAGGGTCGCGCCATTGACTTTGCTGCCCGGCAAGAACCGCGGATGCGTGTAGATCGGCGTGTCGGCCTCAAAGAAACTGTATTCTGGGACGATGTCGGTCAGATCGAGGTTGGCCTCGTAAAATGCGCGAATGGTTCCGATGTCTTCCCAATAACCGTTAAAAATAAACGCGCTAACGTCTCGGTCCTTGATCGAATGCGGAATAACGTCCCGGCCGAAGTCGACCAGGTTATTATCCAGACAGCGCACCAGGATTTCACGATTGAACAAATAAATACCCATTGACGCCTGATACAGTTCAGTCTCCGGCGGCGAATCGGTCGCCGCCGCAAGCTCAGCGCTCATCTCCATGCCGTGGAGTAAATTCTCGTCCTTCGGTTTTTCGACAAAGCGGGTGATACGGCGATTGAGGCCGCATTGCATGATTCCGAACTCAGTGACCTGTTCCCGCGTAACCGGTTTTGTCGCAAGCGTGATGTCGGCTCCGGTTTGAATGTGCTGATGCAGCAAGGTGCGAAAATCCATCCGATAAAGCTGGTCGCCGCTAAGGATGAGAAAATAATCAAACGGTCGCTCCAGAAAATAGCGCATGTTCTGGCGGACGGCGTCGGCCGTGCCTTGGTACCATTGGGCGCCTTCCGGCGTTTGCTGGGCCGCAAGAATTTCGATGAAGCTGCGCGAAAAATTGTCGAACTTGTAGCTCGCTTGAATATGTCGATGCAGCGACATGCTGTTGAACTGCGTCAGCACATAGATCGAGCGCAGTCCGGAATTGAGGCAATTGCTGATCGGAATATCAACGATGCGATATTTTCCTCCGAGCGGCACCGCTGGTTTCGATCGGTCCTTCGTTAAGGGAAATAAGCG
>CAZFZG010000043.1:15190-16721 GCA_964523205.1 uncultured Chthoniobacteraceae bacterium
GCCAAACTCATCGGCCAAAAACCGGCCACCGGATCGTACGGGATCAGCCACACTCGCTGGGCCACCCACGGAAAAGTCAACGACGAGAATGCGCATCCGCATTTCGATGCCACTGGCAAGATCGCTCTCGTCCACAACGGCGTGATCGAAAATTACCGGGCGCTCAAGGAACAGCTCATTCAGGACGGCGATACAAATTTTCGCTCCGATACCGACACTGAAGTGTTGGCCCACCTGATCGGAAACATTTACCGGAGACTCGACGGGAAAGACTCAAAAGGCCGTCTCGTGAACGCGACTCGCGCGGCGCTCAAACAAGTCATCGGCACTTACGGCATCGCGGTTGTGCACGCCGACATTCCCAATTTTATCGTTGGCGCTCGGCGTGGCAGCCCCCTTGTGCTTGGTGTCGGTAAAGATGAAAATTTTCTCGCGAGCGATGTGAGTGCAATCGTCGCCCACACTCGGGACGCGGTTTACTTGAACGATTTCGATCTGGTCGCGGTCGAGCAGGACAAATTCGAGATCAGTTCAATCGACGGTGCGGTCGGGGAGCACGCGGTCAGCAAAGTCGAGTTCAGCGCTGAAGACATCAAGAAGGGCGATTACCCGCACTACATGCTCAAGGAGATCTGCGAGCAACCGGACACTGTACGCGACGCGATGCGTGGCCGGCTTACTTATGAAGAGTGCACGGCGAAACTCGGCGGCCTCGATATGAATCCAGCCGAGCTGCGGGATGTAGCGCGAGTGGTTTTGACTGGATGCGGCACTGCGCTCCATGCCGCCCGAGTTGGCGAATACATCATCGAGCAGCTCGCCAACATTCCCGTCGATGTCGATTTTTCGAGCGAGTATCGGCATCGCAATACGCCGCCGACCGAACACACGCTCGTCTTCGCGATCAGTCAGAGCGGCGAAACTGCCGATACTCTCGGTGCGTTACGTGAAAGCAAGCGCAAAGGATATCGAACCTTGGGAATTTGTAACAATGTGGCGAGTACCATCGCTCGTGAAAGCGATGGCGGTGTTTACATGCACGCCGGGCCGGAGATCGGCGTCGCCGCGACCAAATCTTTCACCTCGCAGCTGGTGATTCTCAATCTGATCGGACTTCTTCTCGGCCGGATGCGCCAACTTTCCACCGCCGAAGGAAAACGAAGGATTGATGGCCTCGAGGCATTGCCGGGCCAGATCGAGGAAGTGCTGAAGCTAAGCGACCAGATTAAATCGATTGCGAAGAAATATGCTGGCGCGAACGGCATGCTCTTTTTCGGCAGGCAATTCAATTACCCGATCGCGCTCGAAGGTGCTCTCAAACTGAAGGAGATCACTTACCTTTTCGCGGAAGGACATCCGAGCGCGGAGTTGAAACACGGAATCATCGCGCTCGTTAGGCCAGACTTGCCTTCTATCTTTATCGCTCCGGACGACGCTGTATTTTCAAAAAATCTGAACAACATTGAGCAAGTCAAAGCGCGCAAGGGCCCGATCATCGCCATCACTTCGGGGAGCGGTGCGAAACAATTGA
>CAZFZG010000044.1:0-2603 GCA_964523205.1 uncultured Chthoniobacteraceae bacterium
GCTCCGAATTACATCGGCCAAGGTGTTGGCACGGAATCTGTCGGTTCGCTGACCGGTTATGTCATCACGTTAGTTTTTGAGAAACCGGGCGAACCATCGCGCACTGGCTGTTCTGTTTGCGCAAGATTCGATATCCGATTGTTTGGCCGATTCGCTTCGAGCAAAAAACATTCGCGCCTGGCGGATTTTCTGCTGCAAATGAACATCTGCGGTCGAAGGGTTCCGATTTTTTTAGAACGTGAAATTAGTTCTTGACCACCCATGGCAAAATCGGGCAGCCTCGCGCCGTTACCCAAACCCACTCGTACTCTAACCCAAACTCCAATGAAAACTGCTCAAACAAAAAGAAATCGTGTCGTTACTTATCTGCGCTTCGCTGCCAGCAGCGCATTCTTCGCCGCCGCAGCGGCGTTCACTCTCGTCGCAGCAACGACGTCAACGCCAAGTGACAGCACGGCGACAACGCCTCACCGGCCTGTGCTGAAATCAACAGCTCAGGATAGTCGCGGCGGCGCAGGCAGCGAACTTTCCGAGAAGGATGGTTCTCTCGGAATTTCTGCCAATTCGGAAATCGAAGAATATTCCAAGCGCGCATTTCCTGAAAACAGCGTTTCGCTCGATGCCACTATGAATGCGATCGTCGGGGTCAAGAGATTTATGGCAATATCGGCGAGCGCGGCCACTCCCACACCGAGCCCGACAAAAGGAACGCCTACCAAGAAAAGCCGGAGATCGCCTCCTGAGACTCCGCGGTTCAATATCTGGTCGTTCATCGGTCCCAATGTTTCGCAGTTTCCTGATATCCTGACCTTTTCCGGAGCACCGTATGACACTTCAGGCCGTATCACCGCCCTGGCGGTTGATCGGGCTTCGGGGTGCGACTTCTTTTTCTGTCGGCTTTGGGTTGGTGCGGCTGGAGGCGGCATCTGGCGAACGGAAAACGCGCTTGCTAGCCCGCCCACGTGGACCTTCCTGACCTCGCTTAACTTCTCGACCAATGCGATCGGCACCATTACCTACGATAACGCCAATGGAGTGCTTTACGTCGGTACTGGCGAACCGAACGCGTCTGCGGACTCTGAAGCGGGCTTGGGAATTTTCAAATCGACCGATGGCGGCGATACCTGGAAGCCACTGCCCTGCCAAGTCGGACCGATTACGTCGCATTCGCCTGGCTCGGCTGGTGCGTTTCCAAATAACGGCACCTACACTGGCAACGCGTTCTTCGGTCGATCGATTAGCAAGATTGTTGTCGATCCATTCAACGCCAACATTCTGTATGTTTCGTCGGCCCGTGGTGTTCGTGGTATCGATTCCACTTATGGCGGTCCGACCTCAAACCCGCCGAAACCGCGGCCTCCGTTCGGGTTATTCAAGTCGACCGATGCTGGTAACCACTTCAGCTTCATGTGGGACGGCGGGAACGGTTGCCCGGGAAATTGCAATGGAACCAATGCGCTTGCATCCATTCGCGGTGTCCCGGACATGAAACTTGATCCGAACGATAATACTATAGTTTACGCGTCGACGTTCCCTAGCGGCGCGGCCGGCAGCGGCGGCCTCTGGCGTTCGAACGATTCGGGTGTGACCTGGTTCCAGATCCTGCCTGCCCGAAGCTCCGCTCAAAGCACGGATCGCACGGCATTTGACGTAACCACCTTTGGGCCCAACACGCTTATCATCGCTGCCGTTGGCAACGTTCAGGCGCCAACCGCTCACGTGTTCCAGGTTTTCCCTGCTCAGACGGGTGTACCGGGCACTTTCGATCTGACCGCAGCGGAGAGCCCAGCTGGACAGAGTGACGATTATTGCACCGGCCAATGCTGGTATGACAATTATGTGGTCATCCCGCCTGAGGCTAACAACATCGTCTATGTCGGTGGCTCCTACTCGTATGGCTCATACGGCGGTTCGACCAACGGACGTGCTGTCATTGCTTCCGACAGTTTTGGAAATTCCTGGTTCGACTTCACCTGGGATGCGACCACCAATCCGACACCGCCGGGTAGCTGTTGCCAACCGAACGCGGTTGCGCCTAACGGCATGCACCCGGATTCGCATGCGCTGGTCACGTTGCCTGGCATCCCGACATTCTTTTTCGCGGGATCGGACGGCGGACTGGTGCGTTCAGACAGTGGTTACAGCGATATCACGTCGCAGTGCACGGCCCGCATCGGAGTGACGATCTTTACCTTGGCGCAGTTACAGCTCTGCCAGCAGCTGCTTCTAGCTGTGCCGAACTTTATTGCGAGCCTGAATGACGGACTCGGCACGCTTCAATTCAACAGCTTGTCGGTCGCGTCGAACAATCCGTTCCACGTGCAAGGCGGCACGCAAGACAACGGCACGTTCCAGACCTTTGGCTCCTTCACCTGGGCTCAAGAAATCTACGGTGATGGTGGCCAGTCCGGATTTAGCGTCATCAACTCGAACCGGCACTTCAATACCTTCTTTTTCCAGTTGCACGACGCTAACTTCCAAAACGGTGATCCGGATGACTGGGTGGTCATAGGCGGACCGATCGCTGCCAGTCCGGAAGGCTCCAACTTTGAGCCGCCGATGATTGCCGATCCGCATCCGGCGGCAGGCTCCACGATCTACGA
>CAZFZG010000044.1:2703-16613 GCA_964523205.1 uncultured Chthoniobacteraceae bacterium
TTGAGCCGCCGATGATTGCCGATCCGCATCCGGCGGCAGGCTCCACGATCTACGAAGGATCACGTGGCATTTGGAGAACGCAGGACTGGGGTGGCAGCCAGGCCTTCCTAGAAACCAACTGTCCAGAGTTTACTACTTCCGGGGCGAACCCCGCCTGCGGTGACTTCGTCCGACTGGGCGGTGCACCCGGACTTAACAACGCCGGTGACTTGGAAGGCACATTCTACGGAACCAGCCGGACCGGCGGAGTTGTTAACGTCATCGAGCGCACCACGAGCAATACGTTTACGGCTTGGGCAGGCAGTACTGCTGGCCGCCTCTTCATCAGCAATAATGTGGACACTAATCCTTCCGGCAACGTCATCTGGAACCGCTTGGATGGTGCTGGTGCTGGCACGGCCGCTGGTAGCCCGACGCGCGTGGTGACGGGTGTCGCAATTGACCCAGCCAATGTGTTCCACGCCTGGGTCACCTACTCGGGGTATAGCGCCGTTACGCCCGGCCAGCCCGGACACATCTTCAGCGTGACCTGGCCCGGCGCTGGCACGGCAACCTTCACTAACATCAGCAACAACCTGCCGGACATTCCGCTTACTTCGGTGGTCTTCGATCCTGTGAAGGGAGACCTCTATGCAAGCTCGGACTTCATCGTCTTCCGGCTGAAGGCTGGCCAGCAGAATGGCCAGATGGTTTGGGATGTGGCCGGGCGTGGTATGCCATTGGTTGAGGTGCCGAAACTCACGATCGATCCAAACGCGGGTTTCCTCTGGGCCGCGACCCATGGTCTCAGTGCCTGGAGACTCCCACTCTACCGACCTTAAAAGCTGATTCCGAATTGATGGGCGGGACGGGTTAACTGTCCCGCCCATTTTCTTTTCACGGCGGTTGATTTTTCGGCGGGCCGCGCCATATTCTGCGCCCTCGATTTATCGTTTCGGGCGGTGATGGCCCGAACCGCGCGGGAACGCCGATGCAGCGGCGTTTTGGGAGCCATGGAAACAATCCGTAACATCGCCATTATTGCACACGTCGACCACGGCAAGACGACGCTGGTCGATCAGCTTTTGCGGCAGTCCGGAACGTTTCGGGCGAACCAAAGAATCGAAGAACGCGTGATGGATTCGATGGACCTGGAACGCGAAAAAGGGATTACGATTCGCGCCAAAAATGCCGCGTTTCACTGGAATGGTTATCGGATCAACATTGTCGATACTCCGGGCCACGCTGATTTCGGTGGAGAGGTCGAGCGGATCATGAAGATGGTGGATGGCGTTCTGCTGGTGGTCGATGCCCACGACGGTCCGCAGGCCCAGACCCGATTCGTGTTGCGCAAGGCGTTCGAAAACCATCTCAAACCAATCGTCGTAATCAACAAGATCGATCGCGAACACGCCCGCCCGCACGAGGTTCTCGATCTTGTCTTCGATCTCTTTGTGGAGCTAAAAGCGACCAACGAGCAACTCGACTTCCCGATTATCTACGCCAGCGCGAAAGAAGGCTTCGCCAAACGCGAGCTGACGGATGACAGCGCGGACATGACGCCGCTTTTCGAGGCGATTGTTCAATCGGTCCCGCCACCGCAGGTTTCCAGCGAACCGTTTTTTCAGATGCTGGTCTCGAATCTCGACTACAGCGATTATCTCGGCCGGATTGCACTCGGAAGGATTGTCAGCGGTAAAGTGACTGTCGGCGACTCGATCGTTTGTCTTCATCACGCTGGCCAAGCTGAACGCGCTACTGTCACTGCGATCTTTACCTACTCGGGTTTGGAACAAATTCAGATCAAAGAGGCGTTGGCCGGTGACATCATCGGGCTCACCGGCTTCGAGGAAATTCGAATCGGGGAAACCCTGACCGATTCCGAAGATCGACAACCACTTCAGTTCGTGGATATCGATCCGCCGACGATCCGGATGCGGATTCTGGTCAACGATTCGCCATTCGCCGGTCGGGATGGAAAATTTGTTACCGCGCGCCATTTGAAGGACCGGTTGAGCCGCGAAACGCGAACGAATGTTTCTTTGCAGGTCAACGATACCGACACTGCCGGCGCGTTTGAAATTCATGCCCGCGGCGAAATGCAGATCGCGATTCTGGTCGAGCAGATGCGGCGCGAAGGGTTCGAAATGATGATTTCGCGGCCGGAAGTCATTTTCCATCGCGACGATTTGGGCAATGTGCTCGAGCCGCTCGAAAACCTGTATCTCGATCTTCCAAAGGAAAATCTAGGCGACGTTCTGCAGTCCCTTGCCAATCGCAAAGGCGACGTCACCGGCGTCCATCATCATGGAGCGCGGGTTTCGATTGAAGCGGTCATTCCAACACGTGGATTGATCGGCCTGGAGACGGACCTGATTAACTTGACTCGGGGCGAGGGTTTGATGAGCCATCTTTTCCGCGAATACGCACCGTTTAAGGGCGAGATCGCGAACCGCGGCCGCGGCGTTCTCGTTTCCATGGAATCGGGCACGAGCACAGCCTACGCGCTGAACAGCATTCAGGAGCGCGGCCGGCTCTTCGTAGGACCGCAGGAAAACATTTATGAAGGCATGATTGTCGGCGAAAATGCGCGCCCGGAAGATTTGCCGGTCAATCCCTGCAAAGCGAAGCATCTGACCAACATGCGCAGCCAGGGAGAAGGCAAAGGGATTCAGTTGGAAACGCCTTTCCGCATGAGTGTGGAGCGGGCACTCGAATACGTCGACATCGACGAGTATGTCGAAGCCACTCCCAAGTCTTTGCGCTTGCGGAAGCGAATTCTCGACGCCACGGCCCGCAAACGAGCGGCCAATCGGGCCGCTTAGTTGGATTGACAAAGCAGCCGGTGCGGCTTCAGTACGCCTTGGTAATTCTACATGTCCGCAGTTCGCGGCGTGCTCGTTGGAATCTTACTCGTAAGGAAATCTCTATCCGGAAAACCCGAAATGGCGGGACATAGCAAGTGGTCGAAAGTCAAGCGTTTCAAAGGTGCGATCGACGCGAAACGCGGTCAGATCTTCAGCAAGTTGTCAAAGGAGATCACCATTGCCGCGAAAACCGGCGGTGGCGATCCTAACGGCAATCCGCGTCTTCGCAGTGCGATCCAAGCCGCGCGCGACCAAAGCATGCCGAACGATAATATCGAGCGCGCGATCAAACGCGGCACCGGCGAGGGCGTCGAGGCAGCAAACTATGAGGAAATTATCTATGAGGGTTACGGTCCGGGCGGAGTCGCGATCATTGTCGAAGCGGCCACGGACAACAAAAACCGCACGGCCGCGGAAGTGCGCAGCATTTTCGCCAAGAATAATGGCAACCTCGGCAGCGCCGGCAGTGTTTCATACATGTTTCACCGGAAGGGGCAAATCATGGTTCCGTGCAATTCGATCGATGAAGACCGGCTCCTGGAGCTCGTTTTAGACGCCGGAGCTGAAGAGTTGACAACCGAGGAAGATCAGTATGTTATAACTACTTCGCACGATCGGCTCTACGCTGTAGCTGACGCACTCAAGAAAGCGAACGTTACGACTGATGGGCAAAAGTTTACCTTCATTCCCGATAACACTGTCCCGGTGGCCAATGAGGACGTGGCCCGGCAGGTGCTGCGTTTGTGTGATGCCCTCGAAGAGGACGATGACGTGCAGAACGTCTACTCGAATCTAGATATTCCCGACCAAATGCTGGCCAAGTTGCCAGCCTGAAAAAGTAATTTCCTTTCGCTGAATCTTGGCAGTGCGTTCGCCGCGGCGAGCAATTCAAATTTTATGAACGAACAAAACGAAAACCAGCCGCCGCTGGAAACCGGATCGACGGCCGCTCCATCCGAGCAACGTCGCCCTCGTGGGCGACGCCGCTACGGCCGCCGGCGTTATTACAACCGCGGCGACCGAAACGACAATTTCAACGAACCCTATAACGAGTCGCGCAACGACGCGCCTGGTTCGGCAAGCGGCGATCCCGTTGCCACTGAAACAATGGAAGGCGCTTCCGAAGGCGACCAGGTCGAACGTGAACCGGAGTTCGGCGAAGGAATCATCGAGATCTCGGGCAAAGGGTTCGGGTTCCTGCGCGATCCGAAACGGAATTTCGTTCAAACCCCGCAGGACATTTTCGTCACGCCCGAAATCGTGCGCCGCTTCGCGCTCCGCGACGGCATGTGGATTTATGGCGAGACCCGGCGAGGCAGTCGCGGCCCACAATTGATCAAGTTGCTGACCATCAACGGTGAAGATCCGGCCAAATATCAGGGCCTCCGCCCGTTCGAGGAACTGACCACTATCAATCCAAACAAACGGATCAAGTTGGAGACCGTTCCCGATCGCTATACCACGCGAATCATGGATTTGATGACGCCGCTCGGCATGGGACAGCGCGGTTTGATTGTCGCACCGCCGCGCACTGGCAAAACAACTCTACTTCACCACATCGCCGACGCGGTGACCAAGAATCATTCGGACATGAAGCTCATTATTCTTCTGGTCGATGAGCGCCCGGAGGAAGTCACGGATTTTAAACGCTCGCATCCGAAAGCTGAGATTATCGCCAGCTCGAACGACAGTGATATCAAGAGTCACACCCGTATCGCCCAGCTCGCTATCGAGCGCGCCAAGCGTTTGGTCGAAGCCGGCCAGAATGTTTTCATTCTGCTGGACTCGATCACCCGCACGGCCCGCGCCTTTAACAACGCGATGTCAGGCGGCGGTCGCACCATGAGCGGCGGTATCGATGCTCGCGCGATGGAAATTCCACGAAAAATCTTCGCGGCCGCGCGCAATACCGAGGAAGCCGGCTCGCTCACTATTGTGGCGACCGCGCTGATCGAAACCGGCAGCCGGATGGACGAACTGATTTTTCAGGAGTTCAAAGGCACCGGTAACATGGAAATGGTGCTCGATCGCAAGATCAGCGATCAGCGCATTTATCCGGCCATCGACATCTTCCTTTCCGGCACGCGGCGGGAGGAACTACTGCTTCAGCCGTGGGAGCTGGAGAAAATCAATCTCATCCGCCGCGGTCTCGCCGGTCACAAACCCGAAGAGGCGATCCAGCGTCTGCTGATGTTCGTCAAAAAATTCCCGACGAACACGCAGATGTTAAAAGAAATCCCGGGCTAATTCGAGCGGCGGGTTGCAGTGAGCGCTCAGCACCTACGCGAGGTCGAGTGGGAAGTTCTTCCGCCGGAAGATCGACATCGGCAAAAATCAGTTGAGCCCATCTTTAAATGGGTCGCACTAATCATGGATCGCTTGATCCGGATTCCCGGGGTGAAAAAGCGTCTTGGTCTCAATCCGATCCTCGATCTTGTTCCCGGTTTTGGTGACATCGCGGCAGCTTCGGTTTCCCTTTCAGTGCTTATCTATGGCATCAGGCGCGGCATTCCGAAGATTCTCCTCGGCCGCATGGCGCTCAATGTTCTCATCAACGAAATCGTCGGCATCATTCCAATCGTTGGATCTGTTTTTGCTTTCTGGTTTACCGCGAACACGCGCAATTACGAATTACTTCGCCAACATCTGGAAACGCCGCGACGCTCCACCACCGGTGATAAGATTTTCGTGGGCACAGTTCTCGGTTTGGTCATTTTCGTGATCGTTACCGGAGTCCTCGCAACACTCCTAATCCTGTATGAGACGGCTAAATCGATTTCGGGCGCTTAGCCGATTTTCGATTTGATGTACTGCGCGTAGGACGCGTCAATTGTTTCTCGCGCGGCTCGGTACTCATTTGCAAAATCTTCGAGGTCTTTGTAGTCGAGTCGCTTCGCGAGTTTTGCCTGTTCTTCGGGCGTAGCCGGCAAGTTAGAAACATTCTTATTTTCAAATCGACGCAGAGCCATCTCGATTCGGCGAAGCCTGTAGTAAGCTTTAATCGTTCTATCGGTGTCTGTATAGGAAATGACCTGACCTTTTTGCAAATCTACCACCGCGTTCTCCCAATTCGGCTCCCAATTTCCGGCGCGCATCTGGAGCGCCTGGACCAGAAATTCGGCTTCAATCATCCCACCATGGCCGGTTTTGAAATCGAGAAAATCGGAACCGCTGCCGCGGTCGCGTCGGATCCGCTCGAGCATGTTGTCGATCTTTACAAAAAGATCCGCCTGTCTGCCGATCGCTCGCCAAACGTCTTGCGCGATCTCGAGGTAGGCGAATTGGAGGGGTCCACTGATTGCCCTGGCACGTGTTAGCGCGTGGATTTCCCAGAGTTGAGCGCGCTCCCTGTAGTACGATTCGTAGGCGGCGAGCGGCGCGACGAGCGGGCCCTTCTCTCCATCAGGTCGAAGTCTCGCGTCGAGCGAAGCGATCACGCCTTCGGCGCTCGGTTGCGTCATCGCGGTAATCAGGTTTTGCGCCGCTCGGGTATCTTCACCGATGAACACCACATCCAGATCGGCGCCATAACTTAACTCGCGACCTCCAAATTTCCCAAGCGCAACAATGGTCAAATTTTCGCCCCCGAGCAGTTTGTTCGTAAATACAAGGCAGGCTTCGGCAAGGTCGGATAGTTCCGAAAAAATGACCGACGGTTCAGCAACTTCGAGAACGTCGCGCATGATGATACGCAGCGTTTGCCTTTGCCGATAGGAACGAATCGGATCAAGGTTTGACGCCGTCGGATTGAAAGATTCAAGCCGGCCCAGATGCTCATCGATCGATCTGGGCTTGTTGAAGCTCTTGTCCCGCGTGATTTCTTCGAGCAATTGCGGACGGCGAATGAGGAGATCGCCGGCGAACCGGCTACGATCTAGCGTTTTGATGACCAATTCGAGCAACGTTGGATTTGTTGCCAACAATTCAAAAAGCAGACCACGCAGCCCGTAGGCTTCGACGAAGCGCACGAATTGTTTCAAGGTCGCGTCCGAATCGGCCGTCTGCGTGATCTGCGAGAGCAGATTCGGACGCAGTTTGCCAAAAACCTGTTTTGTCCGGGGCGCCACATGAGACGCGGATGTCGGTTTTAACAAGTCGGCCAGCGCGCGGGTGGCCGCCTTTTCTTCTTTGAATAGTTTTAAATCGGGCGCGGTGGCATCCGCCGGCGTCGTGGTGACGACGCGGTCGAACACCGATCGAACATTCTGCATCGTCTTTCCGAGTGTTGTGCTGAATTGCTGGCTCGAGTCGAACCCGAGGCCGCGCGCAAGACGGTCGAGCGTGGCAGCCTCCTCCGGGATGGTGTGAGTTTGTTGTTCGGCTTCGATTTGCAAGCGGTGTTCGACCTGACGGAGAAAGCGGTATGCGCGATCGAGATCGAGAACTTCTCTGTGCGGAATAAGTTCCAATCGCGCCAGTGAACCCAGCGCGTTCAGCGTGTTCGTTTCCTGCAGAAAAGTGTGGCGACCTCCGTGAACGAACTGGAGGGTTTGAACCACGAATTCGATTTCACGAATGCCGCCATGTCCGAGTTTAACGTCGCGTTCCACGTCGCCAATCAGATCGTGTTCGATCCGTCGTTTGATTTTTGCGATTTCGTCCAGCAGATCGGGCGTTGGGCTGCGTGGATAAATGAATGGCTGATGCTGACGCAGGAACTCGTAGGCCAGCTCGCGGCTGCCGGCGATCCCGCGCGCCTTGATCAAGGCGATCCGCTCCCAAGTCTCACCGAACCCGGCGTAGTAATTTTCCATACTCTCAAGCGATCGCGCGAGCGGACCCGCTGAACCTTCCGGCCGCAATCGAAGATCAATTCGGAAGAGCGCCCCTTCAGGATCGGGGGTGGAAAATGTTTCCAGAATTTTCTCGGCCAGCCGGTTGAACCATTGATGATTCGAGAGCCGCGGCGAAACTTCGCCCTCTTCTGTGTAGAGAAAGATAAGATCGACATCAGAGCTGTGGTTGAGCTCGCGGCCGCCCAGTTTTCCCAGAGCGAGAATCGCGAACTCAGCCGCGGGCGAGCCAAGCGACTCGCGCGATTTCGCGTTCCAATGAGCCAGGACTTCGCGGATGCAGATCTCGGCTACCTGCGACAATTCAGCAGTTGTTTCCTCGAGGTCGGCGTCCGCCAGTTCGCGAAGCGCGATCCGCGTCATTTCCTGATTCTTCCACCGGCGCAACCCTCGAAAGTTGTCAGCCCCGACGTCATCTTCGACTAGACGGTCAAGCGCCGCCGCCATTTCCGCGCGGCCGCGGCCGCGGCCGCAAACTTCAGGCTCCGATAGCCAAAGCAGAAGCTCCGGCACCCGGATGATTCGTGCTCCACAAATACTCGATAGGGCAAACAGACGAAGCACGGCTTCTTCGCCCAGCGGGAACGTCGCAATCGTCTCTTCTAGTGTGGGTGCGTCCGATGGCCACCCGGCATTCAGTTGGATCAGGGTGGTTTCGACCTGTGCCGGATACAACGAGCCGACAGATTTCTTTTTGATCCAGCCCGTTCCTCCCATGAGCCGAAAGATACACGTTTACTTAGCGATCTCATTAACACCCAGCCTCAGCTGAGTGATCAAAGATGAAGAGCGTACTCAAACCGTTTCAACGGTTTCACCTCGAGAAACCGCTCAAGCGGTTCATCAGCTAGCCCAATGCTTCAAACACCGCGCTGTAGCGCGGTGTTAATTAGAATCAGTGGCAATGAATTTCTCCCGCGCCTGCGCCAGAATGCGGCGTTCTCCGCGCGTTAAGCTATTCATTCCTCGGCGAGAGATTTTTTCGAGTACCGGATCGAGTTCCTGCTGAATGAAATCTTCGCGGCTCATCCGTTGCAGCCGTTGCGCGGCGTCCCGGCGCCGCGCCAACTTTCGCTGCAACCAAGACGGATGCCCGAACCCGAGCAGATGGGTATAAAGCCAGCCGGCGACGAGACCGCCCGGAATTGCACTATGAATCACCGCTCCGTGGCGATCGACCATCAGCATCACCAGGCTTACGAAGGTTAGCGCGTAAGCAAGATGTTTAGCTTTTATCTGCAGCGGGAAAACACGAAGACGCCACGCGATCAGATCAAGTTCCGGGAGGATGGTCGCATAGGCGCTGGTCACGGCAGCAACGCCGCCGCTCGCCGCGTACAAGAGCGTGTCCGCCGGCATCAGAAACAAATGCCCAAGCTCGCCGCCAATCGCGCCGCTCAGGAACAAATAGAGAAAATGCCGCTGGCCAACGATCGATTCGATATCGCGTCCGAGGACGTACAAGGCCAGCGTGCTGCCGAGAAAATGCAACGGTCCGCCGAAGACCAATATCGAGGTTACGAATTCCCACGAGTAGGCGTCCCGAACCCCGTTTTTGCTCAGCGCCAAATAATCGTGGACGAAGCCGGGCGCGGCCAAATCGAGAAAGAGTTCGGCAAAGAAGGCAACGACGTTAATGCCGATCAACGCGAGCAGGACAACTCGTCTGTTATCCTGCCACGGCCGCGCAAATAACCATGGTTTCCCCCTCGACAGCCGCACGGATAGAAGGGTATCGCAATGCGATTTTTTTGTCAGCAGAATTCCAAGTCCGGCGTGGCCGGGCGATGTCGATCCTATTTCGGAACCAGAACCCGGAGCGAACGTTCCTGGAGGCTAAATTCCACCGGGCAATTACCCACCAGTTCGCCGTCCAGCTCGACCGGGACGGTCTGGTCGCTTTCCACCCGCAGCCGTCCGGTTTGAAAATATTCGATCTCTGGGACGCGAATCTCCGAACTAAACACGACGTCCTGCAAGTATTTGATGATTTCGAGATAACCGAGGCGCTTGAAGACAATGACATCGAGGAGACCGTCATCGAGCACGGCGTGTTTGAAAAACGGAAACGGTCCACCGTACAACCGCCCATTGCCGACCAGAACGAACGAGCCTTCATCAATCGAAGCATCTTCCGATTGAATGAAAAGCTTCGGCGGTTTTCGGGCCGCGATCTGCACGGCTGAAATCAGATAACTGAGCGGCCCGAAATTTCGCTTTAGCTGGCTGCTCGTTTCCTTGACCACTTGCGCATCAAGTCCGACGCCGGCCAGTTGAACAAAAAATTTCTGGTTGGCTTTCGGCAAGTCGACGGCCCGTGTGCTGTCGCCTCTCACGATGTCCCAGCAAAGGTCGAGATCGTGCACCGGCAGGCCAAGCTCAGTTGCAAAAACATTCATCGTGCCTATCGGCAACAGACCGAGAATGGCACCTGTGCCGGCCAGGCCGTTGACCACTTCATTGATCGTACCGTCGCCGCCAGCCGCCACGATTTTCTCGAAACCTTCTGCAACACCGCGCCGCGCCATGGCCTCCGCTTCACCAGTATAGGTCGTGGCACACACCACACAGTCGCGGGCGAGTGACTCAACACGAGCTTGTTTGCGCAAGGCACGCTCGCCGTCGGCGGCCGGGTTCAAAATAATCAGTGTGCTACTCATTGGCCGGCAATTCCGGTTTCATCTTTTCTTCAAACATGGCTTGGGTAACGTCTCCGGATGCAAAAACTGGGCCGCCTGGTCCTGATTCTGATCGGGGGATTGTCGATCCTCGGTGCGGTCGTTCTCCTCGCCGTCAATTTGTATGTGCAATCGCAGGGGACTCAAGCACGGATTCAGCGAGAACTGCGTCAGCGTTTCGGCGCCAATTTAAACATTGGACGAATCAGTGTTACTCCCTGGAACGGATTAAAACTTAGCGGCATCACCATTGCCCAAGGGGCGGCTGGCGGCAATTTCCTCGAAGCCGAAAACTTCGGACTACGGATCGCGTTTCTGTCGCTTTTTTCGAAACGGTTGGTGTTCAAAGAGGTTTCGCTGGTCAGACCAAAGGTGGTTTGGCCGCAGAACGCCGATGGCAAGTGGAGGTTACCAGATTTGCGATCAGAGCCGCGAGCCGAAGGAAAACCTGCAGGGGCGGCGGCTGGCGTCGAAACGCCTTCGCCCCAGGCGGAAAAGGAAAACGGACCAGTTGGATTCAGCACCCAACCGCTTCCGCCGCCGGTCATGCCACCTGAAAAGAAAACGAAATCGCCGACCGAGTTTGCTTCTGAAATCCACAAGATCAGCCTGATCGATGGCACTTTTCGTTTTCTCGACCGCTCCAACAACCCAGTCGCAAACTTCGAGGGCGTCGGATTTCGCGCCAGCGTCAGCAGCGCCTCGGCCCTGCACGGAAATGCGCGGGTTGCCAAAGTTTCGCTGCGCGACCGTTTTTTTCTGCAGCAATTCAAATCTCCGGTGCGATACGACGACAACGGTCTGGATCTCTCCCAAGTCTCGGCGCACACCGGCGGCGGGGACATCAAGGCACGCTTTTCCATCCAGCCTGAGACGGCCGAGTCGCCGTTTCATGTGGAAATGAAATTTCGCAACGTGGAGGCGGACCAAATTATTATGGAAGCGGGAGGGCCGGGCGGCACCCTTCAAGGGAAACTGGAAGGCACTCTCACCGCGGATGGAAAAACAACCGACCCGGATGCGCTCGCTGGAACCGGCGAAGTCGCTTTACACAACGGTCAGTTGCGGCAGTACAGCCTCCTCGTCGCGCTCGGTCAGATTTTCCAAATTGAAGAGCTGACCCAACTCCATCTCGAACAGGCCAACGCGAAGTATCGCCTCGCTCCAGGAGTTGTGAATATCGACGAGTTGGTTTTGCGTTCGGCCAACATTCGGCTTTCGGCCACCGGCACTGTTACCTTCCGTGGCAAACTCCATTTAAACTCCCGACTCGCCATTGACGAGAAGGTTCGGGGGCAATTGTTCAAACCGCTTCGAGCAAATTTTCAGCCGACGGACGAGCCTGGTTACTCGGCGGTAGATTTCGAGATCGGGGGAACGCTTGACCGACCGAAGACCAACCTCCTCGAAAAGGTTGTCGGCCGCGATCTGAAGGATCTCGTAAACAGCTGGCTGGGTGGCGGAAAGAGCGAGAAGCCTAAGAAGAAGAAAGGAACGAAGGCGGATATTGACGAGGCCACGCCGCCAATAGGCCCCGACGAGAACAAGCCTTCTGCCGCGCCCACTCCGGCCGGCTCGCCATGAGAGTGATCGCCGGCCGCGCCGGCGGCGTTCAGCTTGTTTCGCCGAAGACCGGCACTCGGCCGACCATGGATCGGGTTAAGGCAGCGATTTTTTCCAGCCTCGGCGAGATGGTGATTAGCGCTCGCGTTCTTGACCTTTTTGCCGGGACCGGCGCGCTGGGAATTGAAGCGCTCAGTCGCGGGGCAGAGTCGGCCCTGTTTGTCGAAGAACATCGACAATCGATCTCGGCGATCGAGAAAAATCTTCAGAAAACGGGATTCAAAGGCCGGATTCGCCAACAAGAGGTTTTCAGTTATTTGAAAGGCGCCGGCGCCGAGAAGTTCCGAATTATTTTTGCCGATCCACCCTACGAGAAAATGAAGTCTGGCCAACGCTTCATCGAAAGACTTTTGGGCGACGAAGCGCTCCCGGGCTTGCTTGAAGCAGGCGGCGTTTTCGTCTTGGAGAAACGGCCGGGCGAAGAACTCTCAGGTACAAGACTCTGGCAGGTTGATCGGCAAAAGACCTACGGCGCAACGGAGGTTCTCTTTCTTTCCGCAATCCAAGATCCAAAGTCCGAAATTCCGTGATTCGCTTCATCTACAATCTACTTTGGCCGATCGGTCTTTTGCTGTTCTTGCCCGGTTACCTCGTTAAAATGGTCCGCCGTGGCGGCTACCATGAAAAATTCGGGCAGCGTCTCGGAATTTATGATCGTCACCTTTGCGCTCGCCTCTACTGGAAGAAACCGATTTGGCTGCACGCGGTCAGCGTGGGCGAGGTGACGATTGCAATAAAGCTCGCGAAGCAGATTCGCTGTTTACAGGCCGACCAGCATTTTGTGCTGACCACCACCACCACCACAGGATTCGCTTTCGCAAATAAGAACGCTCCCGAGTGGATCGATGTCATGTACAGCCCGCTCGATTTCTGGCCGATCATGCGCCGCGCATTCGAAGCGATCAAACCGACAAAGATCGCCCTGGTCGAAGCAGAAATCTGGCCGAACATGGTTGCCGAAGCAGACGCGCGCAGAATCCCGATCGCTCTGGTTAACGCCCGCCTGTCACCGCGCTCCGAAAAACGCTTTCGCACATTTCGCCATTTCATCGCACCGACTTTTCGCCTGCTCGATAGGGTTTGCGTGCAAAACCCCGAGGACATCGGGAAGTGGAGTGCGCTCGGCGTGGACCAAGCTAAAATCAGTCACGTTGGCAGCATCAAATACGATCCCGAGAACGTACGGATTGATCCAAAACTCGCGCATGAGGTTCTGGCCGGATTTGGATTGGGAAATCGCACGGTGATTTTCGGCGGCAGCACCCATGCTGGCGAAGAAAGGATTTTGGGCGAAGTCTTTCGCGGTTTGGGCCGAGACTTTGTCGATCTCTTGCTGGTTGTGGCGCCCCGCCACACCGAGCGAACCGCCGAAATTCAACACGAGCTAAAGGAAATGGGGTTCCAAGTTGCCTTGCGAAGTCAGCCACCCGCTGCTGACCCATTTCTGAATTGCCTACTGATCGATACCACGGGGGAATTGCGTGATTGGTACGGCGCTGCCACGCTCGTGTTTATCGGGAAAAGTCTGCTGGCGCGCGGTGGGCAAAACCCCGCCGAAGCCATTCTCGCGGGCAAACCGGTAGTTTTTGGTTCGCACATGGAGAATTTTGCGGCATTGGCAGAATCGCTCGTGGTCCAAGGCGGAGCTGTCCGAGTAGATTCACCGACCGAATTGCGCCGGACAATCGCGCATCTGCTCGCAAACCCCGAGGAGCGCGAGAAGATGGTCGAGAACGCGCGCCAGGTCTTGGAAAGTCATCGTGGAGCGACAGCGCGAGCTGCACAGGTGATTGTCGACCTGGCAAAGGCCGCCTGAACCCAGGCAGGTTGCCTTGTGACAATCGAATGGAATATTGGGCGGCTCTTCAGTGACCCTATCGTCTAGAGGCCTAGGACATCGCCCTTTCACGGCGGTAACACGGGTTCGAATCCCGTTAGGGTCGCCATACCTGCTTCGCCAGACGTAGCTC
>CAZFZG010000045.1:0-9737 GCA_964523205.1 uncultured Chthoniobacteraceae bacterium
AATCTCTGGCCATTTCTTCTGAGCAGACCAGAGTCAGAGATGTTTCGCTCTGCTCAACATGACAGGTAAAGTAGTTGAACGTTGAGCATTGAGCGTTAAGCGTTGAGCGTTGAAAATAGGTATTTACGGCGGAACGTTCGATCCGATTCATCACGCGCACTTGATTCTTGGCCGCCAAGCGTGCGAAGAACTCGGGCTTGATCGCCTGATTTTTGTTCCGGCAGCGCTTTCGCCATTCAAAAAGGCGACGCACGCGAGCGGCGAGGCGCGGCTGTTGATGTTGCGGGCAGCGATCGAAGGCGAATTGATGTTTACGGTGAACGATTGCGAGCTGCGAAGACCGCCGCCGAGTTACAGCTTCGACACCGTCCTGTTGCTTCGTGAGCACGAACCGGAAGCGGAACTGTTCTGGTTGATCGGCGCCGACAATGTGGACCGATTGAGCACCTGGCATCGGTTCGAAGATTTGAACAAGCTGGTGAAATTTGTCGTGCTCGACCGCGCCGTCAGCGAATTGAAGTCACCCTATTTGATCGTGCAACGCAACATCGACATCTCGGCGACGGAAATTCGAAAGCGAGTTGCGTCCGGGCGTTCCATCCGCTATCTCGTACCTCGGGCCGTGGAAGAGATTATCCGCCGCGAAAAACTTTACCGGGAGTCTGGGACCTGACCGCGAAACAGTTAGCCACGGCCTGCGCGGAGCTCGCCTCCGACAAAAAGGCTGAAGACATCGTCGTGCTGGATTTGGCCGGCATTTCCAGCTTCACTGACTTCTTCGTGATTTGTTCAGGAACTTCCGAGCCGCAGCTGAAAGCGATCGCCGGCGAGATTGAGATGCGACTACGGGAAGAACAGGGGCGACGCGCCGCCGCCATCGATGGTTTTCCGGCGAGCCAGTGGATCGTTCTGGATTATCTAGAGGTAGTCGTCCACATCTTCCACCGCGATAAACGCGCGTTTTACAGCCTGGAAGATTTGTGGGGCGACGCGCCGCGGGTCGCGTGGGAAACAGCGACCGCAACGCGCTAATCTTTGCTTTGCAACTATTTCGCGTTCGGGCTCGGCGGCGGCGACGCTGACGGTGGCACAAACATGTTCCCTGGCTTCACGTCCAGTAGCTCGACCTCGAAAATCAAGGCTGAACCGGGCTGAATAGGCGGCCCCGGAGGGTGATCGCCATACGCCAGATTGGGTGGAATAAAGAGCTGATACTTGGAACCAACTTTCATGAGCTGGAGCGCTTCGGTCCAACCTTTGATCACACCGCCGACCGGAAAACTGGCCGGCTGACCGCGCTTAAACGAACTATCGAACTCAGTGCCGTCGATCAACGTACCGCGATAATTCACCGTCACGCTCTCGCTTACTTTCGGCAGCGCCCCATTGCCTTCCTTCAAGACTTTATATTGCAAACCGCTGGCTGTCGTTTTCACGCCGTCTTTAGTCTTGTTCTGAGCGAGGAATTTCTCGGACTCAGCGTTGTTTTTCTTCCCGGCCTCGGCTTCTTTTTCCTGCATGTCTTTTTGGAATGCCATCATTGATTCCCGAACTTCCTGATCACTAAGAAGAGGTTTTCTCCCAGCTAGGGCATCTTTCATTCCGGCAGTGAAAACATCCTGATTTAGCTCGATGTTTTGCCGCTTGAGATTAAAGCCAACATTGAGCCCGAACGCGTAGCTGACTTTGTCTTTCAGATCCTTCAGTTGTGCCGGTTTTTCCTCCGCGACAACAGCGGCCGCGAGGCCGAGAGCAATTATGCCGAAAACGGTGAATTTCATAAAATGAGGTTGTAAATGTGGTTGCGCTTTAATCTGGAACAGCGCAGAAGTTTGCAACGCTAGTGGAGAAACAGCGCTCGTCAAATCAGCTCACTACCTTCCGCCTTCCGGCGGTCTGCCTGCTCCTGTTTTCGGTCGCCGCAATCGCTCGAGCTGCGGCCCCGGTCCACATTTCTGAAGCCGACGCCCGTCGAATCGGAAAGCGGATCTGGCAAAACGAATGCAACGGTACAATCGCGGGCCTTACTTCCTGGAACTCGGGCGAAGATTTCGCTTCCCTTGGAATCGGCCATTTCATTTGGTATCCCAAAGGCATGCGCGGTCCATTTGAAGAGAGCTTTCCTAAGTTCCTCGAGTTTGCTCACGAGCGGAACGTCACGGTTCCGGTCTGGCTCAATCAAGCGACCTTCTGTCCGTGGAGCTCGCGAGCTGAATTTCAACGGGCCGCGAACTCGGCTCAAATGCGCGAGTTGCGGGAGTTTCTTGCGCGCACGGTCGATCTTCAGGCCCAGTTCCTGGTTGCGCGACTGCAACAATCCCTTGCCAAAATGCTCGATGAAGCCGCGCCCAATGATCGTCCCAACGTCGAGCGTCAATTCGCGCGCGTGGCCAGCACCCCGCACGGCTGCTATGGGTTGGTCGATTACGTGAACTTCAAAGGCGAAGGGGTGCTCCAGACCGAACGTTATCGCGGTGAAGGTTGGGGATTGCTCCAAGTGCTCGAAGAAATGCACGGAACGGGAGCCGGGGCTGGTGCAACCAACGAATTTGCTAATTCTGCGGCTGCAATTCTGCGCCGCCGCGTGCAGAATTCGCCACCGGAACGGCACGAGGCCCGCTGGCTTCCCGGCTGGTTGAACCGCGTCCGCACCTATCGCCAAAATTTATGAAACAGCTTCGCTTGAATAAACTCTGGATGGTCGCGCTGGTACTGGCGGTGGTTGACCTTGTTCAGGCACAGTTGTTCGGACCGAAAATGAAAAAGCCAAACGAGCTGATTTCGAAACAAGCGCTGTTAAAAGTGAACCAGGCCTTGCTCGCACAAGCTACGGCCGACAATACTCACATTGTGGTATCGATTCCGAACCAGCGCGCTTACTTGATGATTGGCGAGCAAATCGTTGCCGATGGACCAATTTCATCCGGCAAACGCGGACACGAAACTCCGCACGGTCACTTCACTGTCATGGAGAAAGATCCGAACCATCATTCGAGTCTCTATGGCGATTTCGTGGACGGTCGCGGTCGAGTCGTACGCGCGGGCGTTAGCGCGCATATTGATTCCGCGCCCAGCGGAACGCACTTTGCCGGCGCGTCGATGAAGTGGTTCTTGCGCCTCACGGGCGAAGGTGTGGGAATGCATATAGGCATCCTGCCTGGGTATCCAGCGTCGCACGGATGCGTGCGCGAATCGCCCGAAGGCGCGCTTCTTTTTTACAATCACGCCAAAGTCGGCACGCCGGTCGACGTGGGCGATTTCTAAATCAATTTTCGCCGGAGCATTTCGAACGCAACTTGCGCCACCAGTTGCTTGAACGTCTCGCGATCGCTCGGAAAAAATAATTTCTTGATCTTCGTTTCCTTTTCGTCCGCGAGCGCGACGTAAACCGTCCCAACCGGTTTTTCCTGTGTTCCCCCACTCGGCCCCGCAATTCCAGTCGTCGCCAGCCCGTACGTCGATCTTGCCCGCTTGCGCGCGCCTTCGGCCATTGCCCGCGCGACTTCCTCGCTGACCGCGCCATGTCTCTCGATCAGTTTCGGGTCGACGCCAAGGATGTCGATCTTCGCCTCGTTCGCATAGCAAACGTAGCCGGCGAGCAGAACGGTTGACGAGCCGGAGACGTTTGTAATTCGATTCGCAAGCAAGCCGCCGGTGCACGACTCCGCGATTGCCAGAGTTCCTTCTCTTCCCTCCAACAGTTCCACCAAAACTTCTTCAAGCGTTTTGTCACTGACAGTGAAAATCACGTCGCCAAGCTCAGCACGAACAATTTGATCAGCCTGATCCAGCGCTTCGCGGCCGCCGATGATCCTTACGTCGACTTCACCGGGCCGCGCACAGTAACCAAGCTCGACCCCTGGAATGGCGAGAATCTTCTTACCGATCTTTTCTTCGATCACAGATTCGCCTATCACTGCGACCTTGTAGAATCGGCGCTCAACCGGCGGCGGGCCTTTCACGATCGAACGCAAGATCGGCACCGCGTACTCGCGAAACATCGGCTGGAGTTCGCGCGGCGGACCGGGCAACAGAAAAATGTGGGGCGAACGAATCTGCGGATTGATGTTCGCCTCCAAGTACAGTCCAGACGCGCTGCCGTTTTCATTTGGAAGGATCTGCGCGCCCTCCGGAACTTGAGCCTGCCGTGCGATGCTTGAAACCCATCTGATTCCACGCACCCGCAATCGCTCCCTCAATGACGCGAGCAGCTCAGCATTCTCCCTCAATTTCAATCGCAGGAGTTCAGCAGCGACATCGCGGGTGATGTCGTCGCTGGTCGGCCCCAGTCCGCCGGTGACGAAAATGATTTCGGCGCGCCGAAACAATTCCTTAAGCGTTTCGCCAATCGCGGCGCCGTCGCCGACCGTTCGCCGCTCTTCAATGCGAAGGCCCTGCGCAAAAATCTCCCGCGCGATGAAGGCAAGGTGCGTGTCGTGGACGTCCCCTGCTAAAAGCTCTGTGCCAGTGTTGAGAAGGACCGCGCGCATAACCGAAAGAAACGTCCAACGTCGAACGCCCAACGTCCAATGTCGAAGTCAGACTGCCGAATTCGAAATTCGGCGTTCGATGTTCGGCGTTCGGCGTTTTTCCGCGAATTACGCTGCGTCCTTGTCCTGCTTCTTCCGGATCAACGGCAGCTTTTTGCCTTCGACCACCGCGCGATTGATCGTGACTTCGGCAATATCCTCGCGGCTGGGCACGTCGTACATGATATCGAGCATGATTCGCTCGAGCATCGAACGCAGAGCGCGCGCGCCCGTTCCTTTGGTGACCGACTGCCCGGCCAGCGCTCGCAATGCGTCTTTCGTGACCGTCAAACGCACGCCTTCCATCGAGAAGAGCTTGGTGTATTGCTTGATCATCGCGTTCTTGGTTTCGGTTAGAATCGCGACCATCTCTTCTTCGGTGAGCGCGTCGAGAGACGCGACAACCGGCAATCGCCCGATGAATTCAGGAATCATCCCGAACGAGAGCAAGTCTTCCGGCTCGACATGCCGGATCGCTTCTTTGCGAGCGGCCTCTTCGACTTCGAGCGTAGGACTGCCAAAGCCCATTACTTTTTGGCCGATTCGTTTCTGAATAATTTTATCCAGCCCGATAAACGCGCCGCCACAGATGAACAAGATTTTCTCGGTGTTGACCTGAATGTATTCCTGGTGGGGATGCTTGCGACCGCCCTGTGGCGGAACATTGCAGGTCGATCCTTCAAGGATTTTCAGCAGTGCCTGCTGCACGCCTTCGCCCGAAACGTCGCGCGTGATCGAGACGTTGTCGGTTTTGCGGCCAATCTTGTCGATCTCGTCGATGTAAACAATCCCGATCTCAGCCCGCTTCACGTCGTAGTCGGCGTTTTGCAGCAACCGCAAGATGATGTTCTCGACGTCTTCACCGACGTAACCGGCCTCGGTGAGCGTGGTCGCGTCGGCGATACAAAACGGAACATCGAGAATTCGCGCGAGTGTCTTGGCCAGCAGCGTTTTTCCGGAACCGGTCGGTCCGATCAAAAGAATGTTGCTCTTCTCGATCTCGACATCGGCGAGCGGGTCGGGTTGAAACGCCGCCGACGAATCGGCCGGCGCGGAGGTTTGCAGAACGCGTTTGAAATGATTATGAACCGCCACCGAAAGCGTTTTCTTCGCGATTTCCTGGCCGATCACGTATTGATCGAGAGAGCGCCGGATCTCCGCCGGCTTTGGCACGCGAATGTTCGATGATTGCCGCCGCGCGTCCTCGTTTAGTTCCTTGTCGAGAATGCTTTTGCAGACATTGATGCAGCTGTCGCAGATGTAAACGCCTGGTCCGGCAATGAGTTTGCGTACCTCGGCGTGGCTTTTGCCACAGAACGAGCACATCGTGAGGTTGGTCGCGCGCGCCATATTTCGCCCTAAGGGAGCAGCTTCTATTCCTCCGATTTTCTGCCGCCGCGCTCAGACTGCTCGCTCGAATGCGCGCCGTCGAGCCCTTTCACTTCTTTGCGAGACTTGATCACTTCATCGACCAATCCGTAAGCCTTCGCCTCCTGGGCCGACATGTAATAATCGCGGTCCGAATCGATCCGCACCTGTTCCTCCGGTTTCCCGGTATGTTGCGAAATGATTTTGATCAGGCGTTTCTTTAACTTGAACATGTAATCGACCTGGCGCTCCACGTCGCTGGCTGCGCCTTGCGCGCCGCCCGAAACCTGGTGGATCATGATGTCGGAATTCGGCAGCGCGAAGCGTTTGCCCTTGGTTCCGGCGCAAAGCAGCACGGCGGCCATGCTAGCAGCCATGCCAAGACAGTAGGTCGTCACGTCGCAGGTGAGAAACTGCATCGTGTCGTAAACCGCGAGACCCGAAGTGACATTTCCTCCCGGCGAATTGATGTAGACGTTGATGTCCTTCTTCGAATCCTCCATTTGGAGGAACAGCAACTGCGCGATCACCAGGTTCGCGATGTGATCGTCGATGGGGGTGCCGATGAAAACGATCCGGTCCTTGAGCAGCCGCGAATAAATATCGTAGCTGCGCTCGCCGCGGCCGGTTTGCTCGACCACCATCGGGACCAGCACCGACTGCGAACGATTTTCGCTAAATTCACTCATGATTTCTTTTGCTCTTCCGAAACCGGTTGGACGCTAACATTCGCCTTTAGGAAATCAAGAGTCTTACCGAGCAGAATCTGTTCCGCGAGCGCGTTAAGTCCATCGTGCTCTTCGAGTTCCTTGCGCATTTTGTCGGCCGTAACATTGTAGCGCTGCGCTTCCTGCCGGATCCGAAGATCGACATCCTCCCGGCTCACTTGGATCTTTTCCTGCTCGGCGATTCGCTCCAGAATGAAATTCGTTTTCAAACGGTGGTGCGCCACGCTTGCCGCAGTTTCGATTAACTCCTTTTCTTTTTCCTTCAACATTTCGTCCGGAATCCCGCGCGCACGATTGCGCTGAACCAACTCCGCCAGCGCCCGCTTCGTTTCATTTCGCAACAAGGGCGGCGGTACATCGAACTTTGTCTTCTCGTGCAACGATTTGATGATCTGCTCCTCTTTCGCGTGCTCGATCTGGTGTTCTTTTTCGTGCTCCAGATCGTGTTCAATCTCGCGCCGAAGATCATCCAGGGTTTTCCCCGGCAATAATTTGGCAGCGAACGCATCGTCCACTGCCGGAAGCACCTTCTCTTTGATCTCCCGCAGCGTGACGTTGTAGCTCGCTTGCTTCTCCGCCAGCTCTTTGACCAGAAAATCCGACGGGAAATCAACAGTAACTGTCCGCGTTTCGCCTTTTTTCTGGCCGACCATCTGCTCGCAAAACTTTGGAAGGAAGTTGTCAGGCGCGAGGTGGAGCCAGAATTTTTTGCCGCCCTGCAAATTCTTGCTTGCGTTTGGTGCGATCTCGCTGATCGGCTTGCTCTCGACCGTTCCCTCGAAATCGATCACCACGAAGTCTTCCATCTGGGCGGGGCGATCTGGAGCATCGACAAAGTCCGCTGTTTGATCTCGTAATCGTTCCAGCGTCGCCTGGATTTCTGGTTCGGTAATTTTTGTATCCGGCAATTGCACTGAAATGTTTTTGTAATCCGGCAACTTGAATTCCGGCGCAGTCACTATCGTGGCCTCGAAGCGCATCGACTTGTCTTCCCCAAACTGGACATTTTCGAGATTCCTCAGCGAAGCGACCCGCAACTTCTTCTCTTCGATCGCCTCGCGATAGCTCTTCGAGACGAGCTTTTTAGTGACCTCTTCCTGAATTTCTTTCCGAAAACGCTTATCGATGACTACCCGCGGCGCTTTGCCCGGCCGATATCCGGGAATCTTAGCAAAGCGCGCAAAACTGTTCGCGATCGCGTCCCACTCCTTTGACACTTCCTCCGCGGGCAATTCGATCTTCAATGTCGAAACCGATTCCGGCTTTTTCTCAACTTGAACCTTCATCAGAGCAGCCACGCTACCTCGCGCGCAACTGCGGGGCAACCGCCTCGGTTGCTTACTTTTTATTAAATCGCGTCAGCTGCGAAAACACGCACTGCCACCGCCCATCGCGCTTCGCGAAAACGTCCGTCGCACGCTCCAATGTCGTAAACTCTTGCCCGGCGAATTTCGCCTTCGTCTTCGTCAAAGCTGTGACTACGGCGCTATCTCCATAACTTCGAACTTTTACGTCGTCGGACTCCATCAACTGATGGGTCAACTGTCCGGATTTGATCACCCCGAGAAAACGTGACCGGTCGATGATGCCGCCGTCGGGGTCGACGATGACCCAGTCGTCCGCCAGAAATTTACCGATCGCATCAGCATCGTTACTCACTACCGCGCTCGCAAAATCCTTTTCCCACTTTAAAAGTTCCTGCTCTACCTGATTGCTTTTCATCTGACACGAGATTGTAAGCGCCAACGTTGCTAACGTAAGCAGTCGTTTCATATTCGTTCGCCTCGCACGTAAACCGCGTGGGCCTGCGAAATGCCAAACCAATACGCGATCTCTCGATAATCTCCGCAATCGAACACCGCGATGTTAGCGATTTTTCCAGGTTCGAGTGAGCCGATCTTCTCGCCGCGATTTAGCGAATATGCCGCATTGATGGTTGCGGCGATGATCGCTTCCGCCGGCGACATTTTCATTTGCGTACATGCAAACGAGAGGACCATCGGCATGGAAGGCGTCGGCGACGAGCCGGGATTGAAATCGGTCGCGAGAACAACCGCGAGCCCGGCTTCGATCATTTCCCGCCCCCGCGGATACGATGTCGATCCAAGGGCGTAAACAGAGCCTGGAAGCAAAACGGGCTGCACATTTGCTTTCTTCAACGCCGCAATCCCCAGCTGGTCTGTTTTCTCCAAATGATCCGCCGTTGTCGCCCCGAGCTCGGCCATTAACTCCGCGCCGCCAGAGTTTGAAAGTTGATCGACATGGCCGCGCAATTTCAGTCCCAGTTTCTTGGCCGCAGTCAAAATTTTTCGCGATTGCTCGATGTCGAAGTAACCACGCTCGCAAAACACGTCGCAAAACTCGGCCAGCTTTTCCTTCTCGACCCGCGGCAACATTTGGTGGATCAGAAGATCGACATAATCGTCTGCTGATTGACCGCGCGGAATCGCGTGCGCGCCCAAAAATGTGGGAACGATTTCCAGCGGGGTTTCGCCGTGCAATCGACGCAGCACGCGCAAAATCTTGAGCTCATCCTCCAACGTCAGTCCGTAACCCGACTTCGCTTCCACCGTCGTCGTTCCGCATTTTAGAAACCAATCGATTCGCTTCTTCGCCAGCTTGAAAAGCTCTTCCTCGCTTGCGGTCCGCGTGTTTTCGACCGTCGACCAAATTCCACCGCCTGCTTTGGCGATTTGCTCATACGTCTCGCCTTTCGCGCGCCGCTCGAAGTCGTCCAAGCGATTTCCGCCAAAAACCAAATGCGTATGCGCGTCGACAAATCCTGGAAGTACGACGCGCCCTCGAAGATCAACGATGTCAACATTCCGAGACTCCCCTGAAACTTGAATGCTTATTGCATTCAAGTTTCTCTCAATTTCATCGCTCGGTCCGACCATATTGATCTTGCCGTCGCGAATCAGGATTCCGCCGTCGCGAATGATTCCGAGCTCTGACAATTCCTTACCGACTCGTGGGCGTTCTGGCCCCGCAAGCGTGACCAGCTGTGACGCGTGAAGAAAAGCGAGCGAGCTCATATTGTCATTCTGAGCGGAGCGAAGAATCTCTGAACATTTCTTTCGGGCAAAGTCAGAGATGTTTCGCTTCGCTCAAC
>CAZFZG010000045.1:9837-16349 GCA_964523205.1 uncultured Chthoniobacteraceae bacterium
AGAATCTCTGAACATTTCTTTCGGGCAAAGTCAGAGATGTTTCGCTTCGCTCAACTGACAACGATAGGCTAACCGGCTCCGCTAATTTTAGCCTGCACGATCTGATCGATCCTTTTAAATTGAGATTCCGAATCCACCTGAATCTTTCCCACTTTCTCTTGCAACGCGGACTTAAATTTCTCATCCTTCAGATTGGCCAGATTGATGCGGACGTTCAACGCCGCGCCTTCAACGCAGGCCCGCGTCGCGAGTGCGCCAACGCCGACATCGGAAATCGAGGCGGGATTTCCTTTCTCCGCCATTCCTGCGAGCAATTCGTACGATTTCGAGGCGGTCTCCATGACCTTGAGTGGAATTTCGGCCGCATATTTCGTCGCCGATTCAATGGCCGCCCCGCGCGCTTTCTTTTCTTCGTCCGATCCTTTCGGAAGCCCAAACGCGTCCATCACTTTGTTGAACGCGTTGGTGTCTTCATCGACGAGCGCGAGCAGTTCATCCTTGAGCTTCTGCGCTTTGACCGCCCAATCCGAAAAATATTGGAGCTTGTCGTCCCAGCCGCGTTTGCCGGCGGAAAGATTCGCGACCATTCCGCCAAGCGACGCGCCAAGCGCGCCCATCAACGCGGCAACCGATCCGCCGCCGGGCGCGGGCGAATCGCTCAACGTTTCGTTGCAAAATTCGCGCAGATTCATTTTTGACAGCGATTTCGAATCGCTCTGGATCTTCAACTCAATCACTTTTTCTGTGGGATCGAAAGGTTTGAGTTCGCTCAAGCCCATCGATTTCACGGCGATGTCGATCAACTCCTCCTCCGACGCGCCTTCCGACCATTGTTGTTTCCGCAAAAAGTAACGGCCGGCATCGGTCAGACATTTCTTCGGAACCATTCCGACAATTTCCGAGCCAGTAACCCGCAGCCCGCGTTTGATCGCCGACTCAACGCAGGCGTCGAACGCGACGTGCAACGGCGTCTCCTCGATGTTCGTCAGGTTCATCGAAACCTGGGCGATCCCGTACTCTTTCACAAACCATCCAATCGCTTTCACGTGCTTTAACATTCCAGGAATTCGGACTGGCTCCCCTTTTTCGTCGAGAACCTTTTTGCCGCTCGGAGTGCCATCTTGCGTCTTGAACCTCCCCTGCTCGCGCACATCGAACGCGACTGAATTCGCGCGCCGGACCGATTTCGTATTCAGGTTGGCGTTGTAGGCGACCAGAAACTCCCGCGCACCGATCACCGTGGCGCCCGCCTTCTCGTTCAATTTAGCCGGTCCGAAATCCGGTTTCCATTCCGGCTTCTTAATTTTCTCGGCGAAGCCTTCGTATTCGCCGGCGCGAATCAACGCCAAGTTCGATCGCGATCTGTTCTTCGCCGCCTTTTCGTAGAGATAAACGGGAATTCCCAATTCATCGCCGACACGCCTTCCCAATTTGTTCGCGCACTCAATCGCTTCCTCCCAGCTGACATTGCTCACCGGAATGAACGGGCAAACATCGGTCGCCCCCATCCGCGGATGGGCGCCCTTGTGTTTCCGCATGTCGATTGCTTCCGCTGCTTTCCTGATTCCGCGAAACGCAGCTTCGACGGCAGCGTCGAGACTTCCAACAAAAGTGACCACCGTCCGGTTCGTTGTCGCCCCAGGGTCGACATCCAGTAGCGAAACGCCATCGGTCGACTTAATCGCTTCCGTGATTTGCCGGATTATTTTTTCGTCGCGCCCCTCCGAAAAATTCGGCACGCACTCGATCAGCTTTTGCATGCTCAATCGCGTGGCTTGGGCTGCATCGGGATGTCGATCTTCTTTTTTGCGGCGAAATCGATTGCGCGCGAGTAACCAGCGTCGACGTGACGAAGCACGCCCATTCCCGGATCGCTGGTGAGAACGCGCTCCAATCTTCGTTTCGAATTGTCGGTGCCGTCGGCGACTACGACCATTCCCGCGTGTTGGGAGAAGCCGATTCCGACACCGCCGCCGTTATGAATTGAAATCCAGGACGCGCCGGCCGCGGTGTTGATCAACGCGTTGAGCAGCGGCCAGTCAGCGATGGCGTCGCTACCATCGATCATTCCTTCGGTCTCGCGATTCGGCGATGCGACCGAACCGGCATCCAGATGATCGCGACCGATGACAATTGGCGCCTTGATCTCGCCGCGTTTGACGAGGTCGTTCATGGCCACACCGAACTGGGCCCGTTCGCCGAAGCCCAGCCAACAAATTCGCGCCGGCAGACCTTGATAATGGATGCGCTCTTTCGCGAGTTTCATCCAACGCGAAAGAGTTTTGTTTTCCGGAAATAATTCGAGCGCGAGCTGATCCGTACGCGCGATGTCCTCCGGCTCGCCGCTCAACGCGACCCAGCGAAAGGGGCCGCGTCCTTCGCAGAAGAGCGGACGAATATACTCCGGAACGAACCCGGGAATGTCGAAAGCGTTTTTCAAGCCGGCCTTATGTGCCTGGGCGCGAATGTTGTTGCCGTAATCGAAGGTGACCGCGCCTTTCTTCTGCAACGCAAGCATGGCTTCGACATGTGTCGCCATCGCTTGCATCGAGCGCTGGATGTATTCGTCCGGATTTTTTCGCCGCAGGGCCAGCGCAGCTTCCAGCGGCATTCCGTTTGGCACATAACCATTCAGCGCGTCGTGGGCGCTAGTTTGATCCGTTAGAAGATCGGGAACCAGACCGCGCTTCACTAGTTCTGGCAAAACGTCCGCGCAGTTTCCAACGAGTCCGATCGACAGTGGTTGTCGATCTTTTCGCGCCTGGTCGATCATTTTAAGCGCTTCATCAAGCGAGCGCGCAATCCCGTCGCAGTAACCGCTTTTCAGCCGTTTCTCGATCCGCGCCGGATCGACTTCTACGCCTAGAAAGACCGCGCCGTTCATCGTCGCAGCGAGCGGTTGGGCGCCTCCCATTCCGCCCAGGCCACCGGTCAAAACGAATTTTCCCTCAAGCGAACCGCCAAAGTGTTTTCGGCCCGCGGCGGCGAACGTTTCAAACGTCCCTTGCACGATTCCCTGGCTGCCTATGTAAATCCAGGAACCGGCGGTCATTTGACCATACATCGTCAGGCCGAGACGCTCGAGACGATTGAACTCGGCGTAATTGTTCCAATGGCCGACGAGATTCGAGTTCGCAATCAAAACCCGCGGTGCCTCCTCGTGCGTCCGAAATTTTCCAACCGGCTTGCCGGATTGAACCAGAAGCGATTCGTCATTTTCCAATTCGCGCAGCGAACGCACGATCGCATCGAATGCCTCCCAGCTTCGAGCAGCCCGACCAGTTCCGCCATAGATAATCAGTTGATCCGGATCCTCGGCAACATCGGGATCGAGATTGTTCATCAACATCCGCATGGCGGCTTCCTGATGCCAACCTTTGCAGCTTAACTCGCGACCCTGCGGCGCATGCACGGTCCGTTTACCGCTCATAAGTCATCGAATTTACCCGCACGAATCAGTTCGGCCACCCGCGCTATGTCGGCGGATAATGCACGATCGCCCGTCAGAGGCCGCGCCACTTGCCTAACGATCTCAAACGCCCGCTCGACGCCCTTGCCCGCACGCAAGGGATGCCGATGCTCAAGCGCCTCCGCGCCGGCGAGCAGTTCGATCGCCAACAGATTCTCTGCAAGATCGACGATCGAGCGCAGTTTGAGGGCACTCGTCATACCCATCGAAACGTGGTCTTCTTTTCCGCCCGAAGTCGTCACATTATCCGCGCTCGCGGGATGGGCGAGCACACGGGCTTCGTTCACCAAAGACGCCGCCGCCACCTGCGCAATCATGAAACCGGATTCAACGCCCGGTTTGGGGGCGAGAAATGCCGGGAGCCCTTCGCTCTTGTCAGGATTGGTAAGGCGATCGATGCGCCGCTCGCTGATGTTCATCAGATCCGTCAGCGCGATCGCGGCGTAATCGAGAGCGAAGGCGAGCGGTGCCCCGTGAAAATTTCCGCCCGAAATGACGTCACCGCTTTCGGCAAACACCAGTGGATTATCGGTGGCGGAGGCCGATTCAATCTCCAAAACCCGCTCACAATGCGCGAGAACGTCGCGCACCGCGCCGTGGACTTGCGGCATACACCGAATGCTATAAGCGTCCTGCACCCGTGGATCGTTTTTGCGATGCGATTCGCGAATCTCGCTGCTTTTCAAGAGTGAACGTAAGTGAGCAGCCGCTGCTTTCTGTCCAGCATGCGGTCGCGCGTCCTGCAATCGCGAATCGAACGCGGCAGGCGTATCGCGCAACCCTTCTAAGGTCATGGCGCCGGCTACGTCGGCCAAATTCGCCAAACGTTGCGCGCGCCAGAGCGACAATCCACCGACAGCGTGCATCGCCTGGGTTCCATTGAGAAGCGCGAGCCCTTCCTTGGCCGCCAGCTTCAGCGGTTTCAACTTGACACGCTTGAGCGCTTCGGCGCTCTGCTTTCGTTTGCCATCGAGAAACGCTTCGCCTTCGCCGATCAGGCTCAGGGCGAGATGCGCGAGCGGCGCGAGGTCGCCACTGGCACCGACCGAACCCTTCTCGGGCACGAGCGGATGCACGCGATGGTTCAACATCTCGCAGAGCAGCTCCACCACTTCCAGTCGAATGCCGCTTAGACCAAGAGCCAGAACGTTTGCACGAAGCAACATCATCGCGCGCACTTCCGGTTCAGACAGCGGTGAACCGATACCGCAAGCGTGACTGCGAACAAGGTTCAGTTGAAGCGCGCCAATCTCTTGATGCGGAATCCGCACATCGGCGAGTTTGCCAAAGCCGGTGTTTACGCCGTAAACGACCGCGTCGCGCGCGACGATATCGTCAATGACCTTTCGAGACGCGGCCATTCGCTTTCTGGCGCCTGACGCGATTTGAACTCGCGCATTGCCGTGGGCGACGGCAGTGATTTCCGACAACGATAACGGCTGGCCGCTTAATTCCATCGATCTCGATCTTAGCGACAAGTCGGGTAAATGAAAGGCGGCTAGCGTTCGGCGACTTTCTTGTGACCGGAATGCGGTTTCGGCGCCGGGAGTAGGGGCGGTTGGAGTGCGGCAGTTTCGTGCAGATCTTCTTTCCAGGCAGTGATTCCGGTCCGGGCACGTCCTCCCAAGTGACCGAGGTAGCCGTGACGTCCCGCTTCGTATTCGGCGTCATCTCTGATGGGGCACCAGAAGAGTCGACCGGCGCGACGCCAACCGTCGAGGACAATTCCATCGAGAAAGGGCTGATTTCTCGCGGTTATAACAAGCGCGTTATTCTCCTCCGACTCTTTGACCCATGCGGAGCCCCAATGAAGAACGAGCGTCTTGAACCCCAGGTCTCGCAATCTTGCGCCAATATCGCGCGTATAATCGGCGCAGATGCCTTTCTTCTTCAGGCCAATGTTGATCAAATAATTGTGAAACGCGGGGTCACCAATGACACCGTATTCACGGGCAAGCTGCCGCGACGTGACATGCACGGTCGTCGATAGCAGCTCGGCTTCGCGCGGATCGACAGTGCGCGGCGAAAGTGCGATGAGCGCATTGCGCAGGTCGTAAATCGATTTTTCGTCCTGGCCGAAAACAGAAAGCCCAAAGGAAACACCGGTGACAAAGGTCACGGCGAATTTCATATTCACGTTCCACATCCTATTTGAGCGTAAAATAAAAAGGCCAGGCCGCAAAAGCGACCCGGCCTTTTTGTCAAAGCCGTCCCATAATCGGACAACTCGGACAAAGGGGTTATTTGCCGTAATGCGTCGTGCTTGCTCCGGTCGTTGTGGTGGCTGCTTCCTTGTGTTGAGCGCACGCTCCCAAACTTAAAGCCCCGGCCAAAACGGCCATGATCATGATCGCTTTTAATAGTTTCAATCTAGTTTCGCCTCCTTTCCGTGCTGGTTGCTTCGACGTTCTAGGCGATGAACATATTTGACGCAACGCCTTTTTTGAAAAGGCGCTTGCTTGCTCTATTTATTCGCGGATGACCACCGACGTGGTTTCATCTACCAGTTCAAATAATTCGACCACGTCGTCGTTCCGCATCCGAATACAACCATGGCTCGCCGGCGTCCCGATCTTGTCCTCGTGCTTGGTCCCATGAATATAAATGAATCGATCGCGCGTATTGGCATTGTCGTCATCGAGGCCATCCAGCCAGAGAATGCGAGACATGACTAAATCCTCGGTCGATGGAAGCGGATCCTCTGGACCCAGCGGCACCCGACTTCGGAAAATCGTTCCGCTCGGCATATCGCCGCCGATTTTATGGGCGATGCGAAAATTGCCAGTCGGCGTTTTAAAACTGCCTTCTTCGGCCCCGATTCCGAAACGCGAGCTGGAAATAGGATACGACCGGAGCCTTTCTCCATCCCGGGTCAGCGTGAGCTGCTGATCTCGAATCGAGATGTCGATCTTGGTTCGTGGACTTTGCATCGATAAGGACCGGCCTTAGAATTCGCCAGCGGTGAAAAAACAGTATCACATTGCAATCGCTGGCGCGACCGGAGCCGTAGGCGCCGAGCTTTTGCGCGTGCTTGAGCGCAGAA
>CAZFZG010000046.1:0-3356 GCA_964523205.1 uncultured Chthoniobacteraceae bacterium
CATGAAACGACAACACGAATTTGCCACCCGCGCGATTCACGCCGGCCAGGAACCGGACCCAACCACTGGCGCGGTGATGACGCCGATTTACGCGACATCGACCTACGTTCAGGAAAGTCCCGGCAAACACAAGGGCTTCGATTACGCCCGCTCGATTAACCCGACCCGGCTCGCTTACGAAAAATGCATCGCCGATCTGGAAGGTGGCACGCGCGGTTTCGCGTTCGCGTCCGGGCTCGCCGCGATGGCGACCGTGCTCGAACTCCTCGCCAGCGGTTCACACGTCGTCGTCAGCGACGATCTCTACGGCGGCACATTTCGTTTGTTCGACAAAGTGCGCAGACAATCAGCGAATCTCGAGTTCACTTATGTCGATCTTACCGACGCGTCGCGGCTCGAATCCGCCATCAAAGAAAACACGCGTATGGTTTGGATCGAAACGCCAAGCAATCCGCTCCTCAAAATCATCGACCTGGAAGCCATAGCGAAGGTCGCCCGTGAACACAAAATTCTTTCTGTCTCCGATAACACTTTCGCTACGCCGTGGATCCAGCGACCGATCGAGTTCGGCTTCGACATCGTGGTGCACTCAGCGACGAAATATTTGAACGGACATTCCGATCTGGTCAGCGGGGTTGCCGTTGTCGGCGACAACAAAGAACTCGGTGATCGAATGTGGTTCCTGCAAAACTCAGTCGGCGCAATCGCCGGCGCGTTCGACAGTTTTCTCGTTCTGCGCAGTTTGAAAACGCTTGCGCTGCGGATGGAACGGCATTGCGCGAACGCGCTCGAGCTGGCCCGCTGGTTGGAAGAACAACCACAAGTCGAAAAAGTAATGTATCCCGGCTTGAAGTCGCATCCGCAGCACGATCTCGCCCGAACCCAGATGCGCGGGTTTGGCGGAATGGTATCGATCGTCTTGAAAACAGATCTCGCGGGAACAAAACGGTTCCTGGAAAACACCCACCTCTTCGCGCTCGCCGAAAGTTTGGGCGGTGTCGAAAGCCTCATCAATCATCCGGCGCTCATGACCCACGCGTCGGTGCCGAAGGAAAAACGAGAAATGCTCGGCGTCGGCGATTCGCTTGTTCGGCTATCAGTCGGCGTCGAGGACTTGCGCGATCTCATCGACGATCTGCAATTCGCTTTCGAAGCGATCTAAATTATCTCACTCACACCTGACTTCAGTCAGGTGTGATGCGTCGATTAATCACGCACGAACCGTTTCAACGGTTTTTTATGAAGCTCACTGTCCCGTGAAGCCGTTAAAGCGGCTGCGACCGCTCCTCACCAGGCCACCTGGCTAAAGCCAGGTGTTAATGAAGCGCGATTGCGCGTTGTGATTGTGCAGGATGGATTTATTTTGCCCGCTCGATGGGTAATACATTCGGTCAACTTCTTCGGATCACGACCTTCGGCGAATCGCACGGCGGCGGGATTGGCGTGGTGATCGACGGTTGCCCGCCGAAGATTGCCATCTCGGAAACTGAGATTCAACGTGAGTTGGATCGGCGGCGCCCGGGTCAAAGCAAAATTACGACTCAACGACAGGAAGAAGATCGCTGCGAAATTTTGTCGGGCGTTTTTGAAGGCAAGACGCTCGGCACTCCGCTCGGCATCGTCGTTCGAAACAAAGACGCTCGACCACAGGATTATTCGGAAGTCGCCAAGAAATTTCGTCCGTCGCACGCCGATTTTACTTACGAAGCCAAGTACGGAATCCGAAACTGGCAGGGTGGGGGGCGTGCGTCCGCGCGCGAGACAATTGGCCGCGTCGCCGCCGGAGCAGTTGCGCGCAAAATTCTTTGTTCGCTTTATCCGAAAATCGACATCGTCGCTTATGTCGCGCAAGTCCACGAGCTGACGGCCGAGATCGACAAGTCGAAGGTGAAAATGGGCGATGTCGATGCCAACGTTGTCCGTTGCCCGGACAAGGCGGCAGCCAGGAAAATGATTTCGTTGATCGAAAGCACGCGCGCCGAAGGCGATTCATTAGGTGGCGTGATCGAATGTGTCGTGCGAAACGCCCCGGTCGGGCTTGGCGAACCGGTCTTCGACAAATTGGAAGCCGATCTGGCGAAAGCGATGCTCAGTCTGCCGGCGACTAAGGGTTTCGAGATTGGTTCCGGTTTTTCCGCGACGCGGATGCGCGGTTCGGTGCACAACGATCCGTTTGAGATGCGTGGCGGCAAAATTCGAACATCGACGAATTATTCCGGCGGCATCCAGGGCGGAATTTCAAACGGCGAAGAAATTTATTTTCGAGTGGCGTTCAAGCCGACCGCGACCATCGCCCGCGAACAACAAACTGTGACTGCATCGCGCGAACAAACGAAAATCGCATCCCGCGGGCGTCATGATCCGTGCGTGCTGCCGCGCGCGGTACCGATGGTCGAAGCGATGGCTGCGCTCGTTCTATGCGATCACGCCCTGCGGCAGCGCGCGATTAATCTTTCGGACAAATGATGTCGCAAGTGCAGGCCGCGCCCGGATCGCCGCTTTGGCAAATTGTGTTTGTTTCGTTCGCGGTCATTTTGGTTTTGTTTGAGATTCTGCGCGGCTGGCGGCGCGGTTTGCCCCGCCAGGTGGCCCGGTTGGGCGCGCTCATCGCCGCTTATTTCGCGGGTTGGTTTGCCGCCAAATTTTTCGGACCGCTCCTCGGCATGTTTTTCAGAATGCCCGACGCATTGCTGTCGATCCTCGCCGGCGCGCTGTTTGCCCTCATTATCTACGCGCTGATCAGCGGGATCGGTTCGGCCCTCTTTCGGCGAACAAATCAGCATGATTCGCTGATCGTGCGTATACTTTATGGCTCGACCGGCGCGGTCCTCGGCGCTTTTTTCGGATTATTCTTGGTCTGGCTCATCGTCGTCGCGGTCCGATCGATCGGTTCTGTCGCAAACGCGGAGGTTCGCGAGCGGGGGAACGAGTCGAGCGTGCTTCACGCGGTCGATGTGCGGCGTCGATATTTAGGAGAGGCCAGTGAAGACGAGGCGCCGCTGACAACCTCGCTAGCCCGTTTAAAAAACTCCCTCGAAATGGGAGTTATCGGCAACGCGGTCAAGAAAGTCGACGTCGTCCCCCAAAAGACTTACGACTTGATCGAGAAGGTCGGCGCGATCGCGGCAAACCCTCAATACGCCGAACGATTTTTGGAATATCCGGGTGCACGCGAGCTGAGTGAGCATCCCAAAATCATCGCCTTGCGCAACGATCAGGAAATTACCCAAATGGCTGCGCAAGGTCGCTTGCTTGATCTGATTCAGGATCCGCGCATCATCGACGCAGCGAACGATCCGGACTTGCGAGCACGCCTGAAGAAGTTCGACGTAGTCGCCGCGCTGGATTACGCAGTG
>CAZFZG010000046.1:3456-5140 GCA_964523205.1 uncultured Chthoniobacteraceae bacterium
ACCATTGGACTGGAAGTTCACGTCCAGCTAAAGACGTGCTCGAAAATGTTTTGCGCGTCGCCGGTGGAATTCGGCGCGGCGCCGAACACGCACACCTGCCCGGTTTGCCTTGGCTTGCCTGGAGCGTTGCCGGTGATGAATCACGAAGCATTACGCATGACGGTTCTGACCGGGCTGATGTTGGATTGCGACATCGCGCCAATCTGCAAATTCGATCGCAAAAATTATTTTTATCCGGACATGCCCAAGAATTATCAAATCTCGCAATACGACATGCCGCTTTGCACCAACGGCAGCGTGCCGTTGCACGAGCTGGCCTATCCGAAAGACGCGCAAAAGAACATCGCCACGCCGGACAAGGAAGTGCACCTGGTCCGGATTCATCTCGAAGAAGACGTGGCCAAGAGTTTTCACTTTGAGACTACTACCGGCATCGATTTCAACCGCGCCGGCACACCATTGATGGAAATCGTGACCCAGCCCGAGATCACATCGCCTGAGGAAGCGTTCGCATTTCTAACGTCGCTTAAGCAGATCCTGATTTACGGTAATGTCAGCGACGCCGACATGGAGAAAGGACAACTTCGTTGCGATTGTAACGTCTCGGTCCGTCCGGAAAATCAGGCGGAGCTCGGCGCGAAAATCGAGATCAAGAACATGAATTCAATCAGCGGCGTGCGCCGCGCGCTGACGTTCGAGATTCAGCGGCAAATCGATGCGCTTGAGCGCGGGGAAAAGCTAGAACAGGAAACGCGCGGATGGGATGATGGCGCCGGGGAAACGTTTCTTATGCGGACCAAAGAATCGGCACACGACTATCGTTATTTTCCGGATCCCGACCTTGTGCCGGTCAAGACTGAAGCGCTGCTCGCGGATGTGCGTCCGCGGGTTCCTGAATTGCCCAAAGCAAAACGCGCGCGTTTCGTCGAGCAATATCAAATCACTCCTTACGATGCGGGCGTGCTGGCGGACGATGTCGATCTGGCGCGCTATTTCGAAACCGCGGCCAAAGGCGCGAAAAAAACGAAGAGCGTCGCGAACTGGATCCTGAACGACTTGCAAAGCGCGTTGAGTACGGCCGGCAAAACCATTAACGATTGTCCGATTCCGCCGGAAGCGCTCGATGAGTTGGTTAATCTCATCGACAGTGGAAAGATCAGCGGAAAACAAGGAAAGGAAGTTTTCACGGAAATGTTTTCCAGCGGTAAAGGCGCGGCCGCGATCGTGAAGGAAAAGGGGATTGAGCAGTTGAGTGACACCAGCGCGATCGCAAAATTTTGCGACGAAGTCATTGCCGCGAATCCAAAACCGGCGGCCGATTTCAAAGCCGGCAATGCAGCCTCACTCAATTTTCTCAAGGGCCAGGTGATGAAATTGTCGAAAGGCAAAGCGAACCCGCAGCTGGCCGGCGAAATTCTGGAGCAGAAACTAAAAGGTTAACCGCGATTCAGCCTGTTTGTCATTCCGAGCGGAGTCGAGGAATCTCTTACTATTTCTGACCGGAAACATTTAGAGATGTCTCGGCTTCGCTCGACATGACAAAAGAAGGAATGCGAATCTTAATCGCGCCGGACAAATTCAAGGGGGCCCTGAGCGCGCGCCAAGTCGCGGAAGCAATCGCCGGCGGTCTGCGAGAAAACTTGCCGGACGCCGGGATCGACCTCGTGCCGATGGCAGACGGCGG
>CAZFZG010000046.1:5240-9786 GCA_964523205.1 uncultured Chthoniobacteraceae bacterium
GGAAATCATTGTTGGTCTCGGTGGTAGCGCGACGAACGACGGCGGATTTGGAATGTCCCGGGCGCTTGGTTTTCGATTCTTTTTTGAGGAAGACAAAAAGGAAGAGGAAGCGGAAGAGCAAGTCAGCGATTTGATCAGGTTAAAGCGAATTGAGAAGCCGAAGGATTTGAAGTTGCCTGAGATCATCGCGGCGGTGGATGTGAAGAATCCTTTGCTCGGCGAAAATGGCGCAACCCGCGTTTTCGGCCCGCAGAAAGGCGCGGCGCCGGAACAACTGGACAAGTTGGAGCAAGCGCTGACCAGACTTGCCGATGTTGTCAGCGAACAATTCGGTTTTGATTATCGAAATGAGCCAGGAGCAGGCGCGGCGGGTGGTCTTGGTTTTGGATTGATGAGCTTCTGTGGCGCGAGAATCAGCCCCGGTTTCGAAGTGGTTGCTGAGGCAGTCGGGCTGGAATCAAAAATGAAAGATGTCGATGTTGTGATCACGGGCGAAGGGAGTTTGGATCGACAAACGCTGGAAGGGAAAACGGCTGCCGGCGTGGCGCAGCTCGCCCGGAAGCTGGGTAAGCGCGTATTCGCTCTTGTCGGTCGCGCGAGTGACGATCAAGAACCACGACAGCTTTTCGACGGCGTTTATCAGAATGCGCGAGCCGGAATGAGCACCGAAGAAAACATGAAACGCGCAGCAGAGTTTTTGCGAGACAATGCCCGACAGCTCGCAAGAAATTTGAAGTGATTCCCAATACTCACGTCCAACGGTCCAGCCGGTACTGGCTCACGTTGAACGACGGGAACGAAAAATTCGGCCAAACTGACTTTTATTCTCAGGCGGCTGAGCGAAGATAGGCGGCTCATGCAAGAAATCCCTCCAAGCGCCCTCACGCCTTTTGTCTTCTCCGATCCGGCCGGCAAACGCTGGCCGCGATTGCGGCTGGTCCTGGTTCTTTTCGGGGTCATCGCGTTCCTCGGCACGGTGCTTTTCGTGCAAACGTTGTTTGTCGCGCCGCAAATGCGGGTGCCATTTTCACTGCGTCAATTGAAGGGACAACTTAAGTCGCTGCAAAAGGCCAATCCGGCCGGTCAGGCTCCGGCGACGGCATTGCTCTGGCAAAAATTCGGCGCAGCCAGGCAAGCCGGTAAAAAGCTGACCGGAGCAACACCGACGCCTGCTCTGTCCGCCAAGCCCCGCAAAAAAGCGCCGCCTAACGAAGTGCGTCTGGCCTTTTACACCAATGGCGATCCCTACAGTTACACTTCATTGGAAGAACACGCGTCGCTGATCACGCATTTGTGTCCGGAATGGTTCTCGGTGCTGAACGGTTCGGGTGACATTCAGATCGATCCCGACAGCCGGTTGCCGAAATTTTGCGCGAGCAAAGGGATCGCGTTGATGCCGTTGCTGACCAATCTGGTCGGCGATACCTGGCAGCCGGAAGCGATTGAAAATCTCGCGCACGGCCCGGCGGATAGACAGGAACGTTTTTTCGCCAAAGTGATCGCAGCATTGCGCGAGGCCAAAGCGAAGGGAGTGGTCATCGATTGGGAACAAATCGATCCCGCGTATAAAAAAGACATCACGACGTTCATCGACAAGTTTTGCGACGCGCTTCACAACGACGACAAGGAACTGTGGCTCACGGTGCAACCGGGTCAGGAGCTGGAGTACATCGATTTCGACGAATTGTCGGACAATGTGGACCGCTTCGTTGCGTCGTTGTTCGATGAGACGTCCGACATCGATCCACCGGGGCCGCTCGGATCGCGCTCCTGGTTCGAAGGGTGGCTGCAGGTCTTGTTGGAAGGCGGCGACACCAAACAATGGATCATCACTCTCGGCAGCTATGGCTACGATTGGACCGTCGGAGGGCATAAGGGCGAGCTGATCAGTTTCCCCGAAGCGATGAGTCGCGCGAATAATGCGGAAATCGAAACCGCTGAAGTCACCGGGCCGGGCTACAACCCATATTTTTATTTTGAGGAGGGCGACAAGGAACACGCGGTTTGGTTTCTCGACGTTGTCACGTTCCTGAATGAATTGCGCGAGGTCCGCGACCGAAAAGCCGGTGGCTTTGCCCTTTACCGCCTCGGCACCGAAGACACGGCGATCTGGGATGCGCTGGCCGTGCCCCGTGATTTCAAGATCGACAAGCAAACTCGCGACGCCTTGGAGATTCTAAAAGGTACCGACACGATCACCGACGTCGGCGAGGGAGAAATTGTAACCGTGGATGAAAGTCGCGCCGATGGGCGCCGCAATCTTGCCGTCGACGCGGAAGGCTATCTTACCGCCAAGTACACGAAATTTCCGGAGTTCCCGACTCTTTATCATCAGGGCGCAGGCGGCGAGCATCAGGTCGCGATCACCTTTGACGACGGCCCCGATCCGGAATGGACGCCGAAGATTTTGGACATTTTGAAAGCGGCCAAGGTCAAAGCGGCATTCTTTTTGGTCGGAGTAAACGCGGAAAAATATCCGGCCCTGGTGCGGCGGATCGTGAACGAGGGGCACGAGATCGGAAACCACACTTATTATCATCCGAATCTCGCGCTGGCCTGGCCGGAACATGTGCGGTTGGAATTGAATGCAACGCAGCTTCTGCTCGAAACAATTACCGGACGCGCGACGACATTATTTCGTCCGCCTTATGCCGCTGACACCCAACCGTCGCAAATCAGCGAATTGATGCCGTTGCAAATCGCGCAGGAACTGAATTATCTCGTCGTCCTCGAAAACATCGACCCGCAGGATTGGGCGAAACCCGGGGCCGACATCATTGTCCAACGAGTGAAGCAGCAACGCCGCGATGGCAGCATTATTTTGCTGCACGACGCCGGCGGAGATCGTTCGCAAACTGTGACCGCGTTGCCGCGCATTCTCGAGTGGCTGCAGACCCGCGGCGACAGCATTGTCCCGCTCAGCACTTTGCTCGGAACATCGCGCGACGCGGTGATGCCGCCGCTGCAAGCGGACAATCCTTCGCTGGCGCGGGTGATCAGCAGCGCCGGATTTCGCATTTACCATGCGCTCGAAGAATTTCTCTGGGCGTTCATGATCGTCGCGACCGCCCTGGTGGTGGCGCGGACGTTGGTGGTAATCTGGCTCGCCTATCGCTTTCGGCGTTTGCCGAGAAGCGACTTCACCGAGCCGGTTAGTATTGTGATCGCGGCTTACAATGAGGGAAAAGTGATCGCCGGAACTTTGAGGTCGTTGCTTGCCACGGATTACAAAGGCGAGGTCGAAATCATCGTGGTTGACGATGGTTCTGCCGACGAAACCAGCGCCGAAGTCGAACGAGTGGCAGATGTCGATCCGCGAGTGCGCTTGTTGGGTCAGGAAAATCGCGGGAAGGCGCGCGCTCTTCAACGCGCGCTCTCGACGGTTCATCACGGAATCGTTGTCTTTGTCGACGCAGACACTCATTTTCAGCGCGACACTCTTCAGTTATTAGTCGAGCCGTTCGCGGATGAAAAAATTGGTGCAGTTTCCGGGCACGCCAAGGTCGGGAACCTGCGCACCTTCATCGCGCGCTGCCAATCTCTGGAGTACACCTGCGGATTTAACCTCGACCGGCGCGCTTATACGCAGTGGAACTGCATCACGGTGGTGCCGGGCGCGATCAGCGCGATTCGAAAAAGCGCCATCGATCAAGCGGGCGGCTTAAGTTTGCAAACCTTGGCCGAAGATACCGATCTCACTCTCGCGCTGCACAAAGATCGACAACGCATCGTGTATGTGCCGCAGGCGATCGGCTGGACTGAAGCGCCGGAGTCGGTAGGCACTCTCGCCAGACAACGGTTTCGCTGGGCCTATGGCACGTTGCAGTGTTTGTGGAAACATCGCGACATGGTTTTCAACTGGAATTATCGCGCGCTTGGATGGTTCAGTTTGCCGAGCGTCTGGTTTTTTCAAATTATTCTCGTCGCGATCACGCCAGTTGTGGATTTGTTTCTGCTGGCTTCCCTTCCGTTCGGCGCCTGGCGTGCGGTGCTGCCGTTCGTGATCACGTTTCTTTCGATGGACGTGATTCTGGCCACCCTTGCCTGCATTTTGGAAAAGGATCCGGTCACACGGGCGTGGCGAATCCTGCCGATGCGTCTGATTTATCGGCCGATGCTCAGCTACTGCATCTGGAAAGCAATTCTGCGCGCGATCAAGGGTGCGTGGGTGAGCTGGGGGAAACTCGAACGCACGGCGAGTGTGCCGGTCCGCGCGTAGCGCGAACAAATTCGAAATCCGAAATTCGAATATCGAAGCTCGAACCAATCCGAATGATCAAAGGTCGAAACCTCAAACTGCAGCCGCACCGTTTTGACTATTTGAGCTTGAGGTTTTTGAAGTTTGTTTCGGGTTTCGGATTTCGGATTTCGGATTTACGCCGTTATTGGTCATTGGTCATTGGTCATTTTGTGGTAGCGATGTCAATTCTGTTGCTTGGGTCATGCAACAAGAGTGACTTGGCCCAGCACCCGCCCGTCGATTCGAACGGTCCAGTCGAGGTCATGATTCCAGAACACGGGGCTTATACTGGCGCGTTCATGGATT
>CAZFZG010000046.1:9886-16263 GCA_964523205.1 uncultured Chthoniobacteraceae bacterium
CCAGTCGAGGTCATGATTCCAGAACACGGGGCTTATACTGGCGCGTTCATGGATTTCGGCGACGAAGAAGACACCGTCACGCTGGAGACGATCGAAGATTTCGAACAAATGGTTGGCAAACATCAGGCGATAATCGCCTCGTCGAGCTACTGGGGTGAACAAAGTTTCCCAACCGCGAACCTGAACGTGCTTTGGCACCACGGCTCGCTGCCGCTGGTCTTTTGGTCGCCCTGGGACAAGCCCTACGTTCAAGACCGCGGGCCAGATAAATTCAGTCTCAACAACATCATTGCCGGTCAATGGGACGACTACATCGACAAATGGGGCGACAGCGCGCGCGAGTTCGGACATCCGATGATCGTCGCGTTCGCTAATGAGATGAACGGGGAATGGTTCCCGTGGTCGGGAAAATTTTACGGCGGCGATGCCTGGGATCGCGAGGCCGACAATTGGAAAGGCCCCGAAACTTTTCGGCGTGCCTATCGACACGTGGTGGATCGCGTGCGCGCGCGAGGCGCGACGAATATCAAATGGATGTTTCACACCAATAACTATTCGTCCCCGGTCAACACCTGGAATTTCGCGCCGTCTTATTATCCGGGCTCCAATTATGTTGATTGGTTGGGCATGAGCGTCTACGGCCAACAGTTCAAAGACGAACCGAATCCGGACATTTATTCGCTGGTCGACTGGCCCTACCAGGAGTTATGCGGGCTCGATCCGAACAAGCCGGTCATGATCGCGGAATGGGCGACCGGCGAATTTCCCTACGAACCGGGCGAGCCCGGAATGCACAAGCCGGAATGGATCAAACAAGGCTTGGAGCTTTTTCGGACCCGGTATCCGCGGGTGAAGGCTGCAGTGTATTGGCACGAACGCTGGCAGAACGTCGATCAAAGCTATAGCAACCTGCGGGTGAACTCATCGGTTGAATCGTTGCAGGCTTATCGCGACGGCATCGCAAATCCGGATTGGTTAGGAAATTTGATTCTCAAAGCGCAGGTAGGGGCGATTGACCCCAATCGCCCGCGAGCGGTTCGGTGAATCATGCCGCTCTGCGGCAAACTAAAGGCGGGCACACTCAGGATGAACTAGCGGGAGCGTAACCGCCCCTACCTCCACACGGCGAGAATCCCGCCGAGAGCTGTGCATCCAAGAACGTGGTAGCTCGAGTCGATTAGCCAAACCTTAAGCGGTTTTGATTCCCACAAATATTGGATCGTCAGTGCGGTGGCTGAAAAGCCGAGGCCAACGCCGCCGCCGAGTTTGAGGCCGTAGCCGAGCTCGTGGATGCCGGTGCGTCCGATTAAACGCGCCATGATCGCCGCGGCGATGAGATTGCAAAGGAAATTGCCGATCATGTTCGCGGCCATTCCACCCTTCGCGGCCATCGTGCTTTTTTGCAGATCCACGCCCTGTTCTTTAATTCCAGCAGCCCAAATTTTCCCGAATAACGCCATGTACCAAATCGCGCCGATGACCCAGTAAACTGCCGCCGCGCAGATTACTGCTATCCAGTGTATTGCCATCACATTCATGGGAGCGGTTGTCTCAGGCGCAGATTGTCGGCGCAAGGAAAATGTTGTAGCTGCCGGTGGCCTCACCGACAGGGCATTCGAAATCTGCCGTCAGAGACAAGGCCAGTCCGGCTCGGACTGGCAGCTACAACATGCCCAGAGAAATCTCGCCAGGCTCAGACAAAAACAGGATTTGGCGCCGTCACGATTCTAAAAGACCGTGAAAAGGTCATGGAGAATGTCGCCACCGATGAAAATTGGAAGACTTGCTTTTCTCAGCTCGCGCCTGGCTTGGTGCTTTTTGCCCGCCAATGGACGCGGTCGGCGGCGGATGCGGAGGACGTGGTGCAGGAAGCTTTTGTCAAATTCTGGCGGCGGAATCACAACATTGCGAACCGCGGCCTCCTTTACGCCACCGTCCGGTCCATTGCCCTCGATTTTCTCCGCCGCGACAGCCGCCGCGCTCGTCGCGAATCGACCGCCATGTCCGATGCCGATCGAACAGTCGCGCCGGCCTTCGATATGGAAGATGACTCGCAACGTGCGTTGGTTGCCGCCATCGATCTCTTGCCTGCCGAACAGCGGGAGGTGCTCACTTTGAAAATTTGGAACGAGCTTACCTTCGCTGAAATCGCGAGCGCACTCGGTATCTCTCAGAACACCGCGGCCTCGCGATATCGCTATGCGCTCGCCGCCTTGAAGAAAAATTTACCCACCACATGAACGAGAACGATTTCACCGAACTCGAAAATCAACTGCGCCAATTGCGCCCTGCCCAACCATCCGCGGACTTGATCGCGCGAGTCGAGCGCGCGCTGGCGGAAGAAACATCGACCAGCACCGCCGGCGTGCTTCCGCGCGAGCGAAAGTTTCACCTTAACTGGTTTTCGCTCGGGCTCGGTCTGGCTGGAGCCGCTGCGCTGGTCATGTTCGCGCTCATTCGATTGCAGCAACCGGCGAGGAAAACGCCCTCCGTCGCATCGAAGTCGCCCGTGCCGGCGATCACCGCAAATTCAAACGCCCAGTTTGTTCCGGCCGGTTTGACTCAGGTGGTTTACCACACTCGCGACGAAGGAGTGCATTTCCCGACCAACTCCCGGCAACCGATGCGTCGCATGCGCTCGCACACCCGCGAGACGTTGCAATGGCGTAATCCAAAAACCGGGGCGTCGCTCCGAATTTCTTACCCGAGCGAACAAGTTTCCCTCGTTCCAATCAACGGCCAATGAAAACGAACCCTCCCAGTCAAGAAGAGAAATTTGTAGGGCAGGCGCTCCGCCTGCCCTTCACAAAGGCAAGCGATGCGCTTGCCCTCCAACAGCAGAACAAAATTATGAAAAAACAACTGATCATCACCATCGCTGCGCTTGCGCTTTTGCCGGTCGCTGCGTTCACTCAACCGACTCCGCCTACTCCGCCGAATCCGCCACCGGGGCCGCCGCCAAACGGTCCGGTTGGTCCGGGCGGGGACCGGGACCGCCACAACGAGAAAAAAGTGCCGGTCACTTATCTCGGCGTCGAGACTTCAGAGGTGCCGCGAGTTGTGAGCGAACAACTCGGTTTGGCGAAAGGTTTCGGTTTGGTCGTGGACTATGTGGTTCCGGATGGCCCGGCCGCCACGGCCGGCGTCCAGCAGAACGACATTCTCAAAATGTTGAACGATCAGATCCTGACCGAGCCGGACCAGCTTTCGAAACTGATCCGCAGTTATTCGGAGGGAACGACTGTTACCCTGACCGTCCTGCGCAAAGGCAAAGAGGAAAAGATTGGAGTGAAGTTGGCCAAGAAAGAAGTTCCCGAACGCTGGGAGTTCGGTCGCGGCCGGCACGACCATTTCAATTTTAATTTCAATGGGCACGACTGGGGCGACTTCGGGATGGAAGATCTGAAAGAGCATATGAACGAGCTCAAAGAACAGCTGGGAGATCAAACTCAGGGAGTCATTCACGACGCTGTGATGGCCGCGCAACAGGAAGCGCAACGGGTTCGCGATCAGGCGCAACGCCGGCGGGACATCGCGCAACACCAACGTGACTTGGCTCAACAGATGCGTGACCACGCCCAGCATGCCCGCGATGAGGCGCACCGTGCGCGCGACGAAGCTCGCCGCGCCGCCGGCAACATTACCATCAATGCGAATAACCAGGACGGGGGCCTGAGCACCACCAAGATCGATATCGGCAAAGCGCAGATCGTTTACTCCGACGACAAAGGCGAGCTGCGCGTCGAGAAAGTTGATGGCAAAAAAGTGCTGACCGCAAAAGATCCGAAGGGACTGTTGCAATTCAGCGGTCCGGTCGAGACCAAGGAAGAACTCGACAAAGTTCCGGCCGAAGTCCGGCAGCGGTACGAAAAATTGCAGACGAACGATCTGCCCGCCGTGATCTCGGAACATCAATCCGAGATGGATAATGATACTGACATCGACGAGGAGGACAGCGACGAAGCCGACATTCAGTCGATGAACCAGGTTTCGGTTCAACCTTCCAGCGGCAAGTCTAATTCCTATTTCCTCCAGCTTTTGACTCCAAAAGTCCGCCATTCGGACGGACTCGTCCTATGGCAAGCTTTCGCGATTTTAGAACAGAGAGACTCGGCCGACCCGCTGACACCTGACCTGCTGGCTTTTTCGCCCACTTACTGAGAGCGCTGCTACGTCGCCTCTAATGCCCTTCGTCCAAAGGCTAGATCTGCTTCGCCTCCCTTCCGGTGGGATCGGTACGGCGCGCCGATCATGGACTTTTTACGCTGAGCGGGGCTAAATGAGCTTGGCTAACCGGGCCGCTCATGGTAAATGAGTTGATCAGACTGGATGGCCCAAAAACCAAGCGCTGCGCTCCCTGAGAACCCGATCGAGAAGGTCCGTTTCGGCAACTTCGAGATCATCAACGATGCCGAGGGGAGACCGCTGGCCCTAGGGAAGGGGACCTTCGGCCGCACTTATCAGGCGCGACACTGCTATTTAGAAACGATCGTCGCGCTCAAAATCATTACCGAGCGCTACGTTTCCGATCCGACAGTGCGGCAGAGATTTTTGATCGAAGCACGAGCGGTTGCGAAGTTGTCCCACCCGCACATTGCCCGACTCTACGATTTTGGAGAGGCGGACGGTGTATTGCATTACGCGATGGAATACTGCGCCGGCGGCAGCCTGGCTGATTGCGTCGCAAAGCGCGGTCCACTCGGCTCCCGTCAAATAGTCGAAGTCACCCAACAAATCACCGGAGCGCTGAAGTGTGCACACACCGCCGGATTTATTCACCGCGATTTGAAGCCTTCCAATATTATGCTGACGGAGGACGAAGGCCCGGTCTTCACCAAACTCATAGATTTTGGCTTGGTTCAACCAAGTCTGCCTGGCGCTACCCGCTCAGTCAGCGACGAGCACTCTGCGGATGGCGCTCGCTTTTTGGGTACACCACTTTTTGCCAGCCCGGAGCAACTCCGGGAAGAGCCGATGGACGTGAGAACAGACCTCTTTTCTCTCGGCATGACTCTGTGGTACCTCGTTGTAGGTGGTCCACCGGAAACGGGGTCTTCCGCCGCAATCGCGGCAAGTCGGCTCAGTCCCGAAAGCTATGCTGGGCGGCTCCCGTCAAGTCTGCCGCCGCAGCTAAAAGATATTCTGGCGCGACTCTTGGAGAAGGATCGCAATAAACGTTTCGGGTCGGCCGCGGAAGCATTCAGTGCAGTAAATCTTTGCGCCACAATTCTCGGCTTTAGACGCGCCAGAGATTACACCGATCTGAAGGCTGAGTTCACCGAAATTGAAGAACCGAAGGCGGAAGTACAACGCCCAACCCCGGTTTCTGAATCGACGCCGATCGAGATCGAAAAGGTGAACGAACCCCTTGCCAGCGCCTTTACGATCGCTGCCCGGACTCACGAAGATTTTACCGGCCTCAATTACGTTGCCACGGTTAATGCAGCACCAGGTCAGGGTGCGATCTTGCACGTTTTGCACCCCATGCTTCTGGAAGAGCCTGCGGCGCTGAAACAGCTCCAGGTTCATGTGGCACGACTGAAAGCACTGGAACAGTCGGAGGTTTTGCGTCCAACCGAAATCAAACAGTTTTCGGATTACACCGCCGTTGTGCTTGAGAACCCGAACGGAAGCGATTTGTTGAGCGTTTTGCGAACTCACCGGACGGTGCCGCTAAGCGACGCGGCACCGCTGTTGGAAAACATCGCGGATTGTTGCGACGCGCTTTCCACCGCGGGTTTGCCCGGGGTCCAGCTTGCACCGACTCGCATTTTGCTGCAGCCGAGTGGAGAGGCCCAGTCAGGAACCGATCCGCGCGCAGGTCTGTTTACCGATAGCCGGCCGAAGTTGTATCCGCGATTCCTCGCGGTTAAGGAGGCTCCAGAGTTGGCGCGGTTGAACGAACCGGAAGATCTCACATCGACAATGACGACAGACATGCTCGGGGATCCCAGCCGGGCAGACAATATGCCTGAGCATTTTGCGGCGCTTCTCTATCGTATCGTCGCCGGTCGGAACTGCCTCGCTGCAGCGTCACTTTCCTCGCAGGCCTACGTTCCAATTCCGGGCCTTTCTGAACACTCCAATCAACTGTTGTCTCTCGTCATCGCGAACCAAGTCGGAACGACTTCGTGTGGTCAGATATTGCGAGAGATTTTGGGTGCGGAGGGCATCGTTGCCCGAGTTGCCCATCATCCCAGCGCTGGGTTCACCTCCCGTGGCACAGGCTCAACTGTCACTCCTGTAGATGTGCCTCCGGTGAATCGGATTGCGCCACTGGCGACTCCAACCCCGGCACCTGCCCCTAATAAACGAGGAGCTTTCCGTGCTTGGCAGCCGCCAACCGTCACGCCTTCCCCGAGCACTCCGCCGCCGAT
>CAZFZG010000047.1:0-8201 GCA_964523205.1 uncultured Chthoniobacteraceae bacterium
CCGCGAACTTCAGCCGGCAAAAACCGTATTGGATCTGTGGAGCGAAGGACGACACGCGGCTGTTCTTCCCCCCGTTGGGGCGGCACAGGTTCGGGTGCCGCTCCTTTTCGTCATCTGAGCCCGCTGTCGCCGCCAACATGCGACATCGGCCTTCATCGAGCTACGGCCTGGCAAGCGGCTACCGGCGGCAACTAATGGTGCAGTAAGTACTATATAAAGAGCAAAAATGCTCGGAGCCACGCTGGACACCTAGTCCCTCGGCGGAAGGGAAAACTAGCCACGCACCAAGCCACCGGATAAATAGTGCGACGATCCTAGACCGCCGCTACAATATTTTCCGATGACCACCGCCAACAAGATCACGGTTGCGCGGATATTGATGATTCCGGCGTTCGTGACGATGGCCATTTATTATGGCGGAAGTATTCAACGACATGAACCACAGGAATGGATGCGGTTCGCGGCCATTCTCATTTTCCTGATCGCGGCAGTGAGCGACGGGCTGGACGGCTATGTCGCGCGCCGTTATAAGCAACGCAGCTCGTTAGGCGTAATTCTCGACCCGATTGCGGACAAGGGGCTGCTCTTGAGCGGTATCATCACCCTCAGCATCAGCAATTGGAACGAGAGTGATCCAGACTACGGTAAATTTCCAATCTGGTTTCCTGTTCTCGTCATCACTCGCGACGCGGTCATTCTTGTCGGCGCAGGGATCCTCCATTTTTTTATCGGCAACAAGATGAAAGTGAAACCGAGCTGGACCGGAAAAGTAGCGACTGTCTGCCAAATGTGCGCAATCGCGTGGGTAATGTTGCAAATTCACATTCTTCCTCTCACTTTCGTTGTTATCGTGTCCGGAATTTTCACTCTTGTTTCCGGTGTGATTTACGTAATGGAAGGCGTGCGGCAGCTGCAGGCTGAGGGACACGCTCACGCACGAGTGGATTAAAATTCGATCCGCAGATTGTGCAGATTTTGGCAAATGTTTTTGAAAATTTTGTCGCTGAAAATCTGTGTAGATCTACGAAATCTGTAGATGAACTCTGTTGCTATTGTCGGCCGACCTAATGTTGGAAAATCTGCCCTCTTCAATCGACTCGTCGGCCGCAAGATTGCGATCGTTCATGACCAACCGGGAATAACGCGCGACCGGATTTCGGCAATCTGCGGGCGCGCGAAGCGACCGTTTACTCTTTGGGACACAGGCGGAATTCTTGGCGTCGGCGAAACGGAGCTGACCGCGCAGGTGCGTCGCATCGTCGAAGAAGCGGTCCGCGAAAGCGATCTCCTTCTATTTATCGTCGATGCACAGGCAGGCCTCACGCCAATCGATCAGGAGCTAGCTCGCATGCTTCGCAAATCGCGAAAGCCGATCGTGCTTGTCATCAACAAGATCGACAATGAGAAGCACGAGCCGCTTGCTGCGGACTTCGACTCGTTAGGCTTCGACGAAAGCGTTTCAATCAGCGCCGAGCACGACCGCTGTATCTCAGAGCTGGTCGACCAAATCGAACAGCTTCTTCCTTTCTCTGCTGCTGTCCCTCAACCCTCAACCTTCAGCACTCAACCAATCGCGCTAGCGATCATCGGCCGCCCGAATGTCGGTAAGTCGTCTCTGATCAACTCGATCATGCACAGCGAGCGCGCAATCGTGAGCGAGCTGCCGGGAACGACGCGCGACTCGGTCGACCTGGCCTACGAGCGCGACGGCCGACAATTTCGTTTCATCGATACGGCCGGAATTCGACGGCGCGGCAAACTTTCGAGCTCGGTGGAAGTGTTCAGCGTTATGCGAGCCGAGCGAAGTCTTGAGCGCGCGGATCTCTGCGTCTTGATTGTCGACCTTACCAGCGGCGTGACCGCTCAGGACAAGCGCATCGCTGGTTTAATCCAGGAAGCGGGCAAGGCTGCGCTCGTTGTCTTGAACAAGTGGGATCTGGTGAAACCAAAACGCGGCACAGCGAAGACAATTCGCGAACTCGCTGCCGAAGCGCGCGAGCGAATTTTCTTTCTGGATTACGCGCCAGTGCTCATCGCCTCCGCGCGCACCGGAGAGCATATCGAGCGTTTGTTTGGAATGATTGACAAGATCGAGCGCGCTTCGACAACACGTATCGGGACCGGTGTCTTGAATCGATTGGTGCGCGCGGCTTTTGCCGCGAATCCGCCGCCGTTGGTCAAGGGCAAACGGTTGAAACTTTTCTACGTTACCCAGTCGAGCGGGAGCGACGATCGACGATTGCAACCGCCCGAGTTTGTTTTGTTTGTGAATCATCCACGATTGCTGCCGCGACCTTACGCGCGTTATCTCGAGGCACAGATTCGCAAGACCGAACCTTATCCCGGATTGCCGATCATTTTGACTTTGCGGCCGCGCAGCCAAAAGTTGTAGCCGTCGCCCTGTAAGCGGCGAAGCGCTTCGCACAACGAAGCAGCTGCAGTGGACGCGGATCGAACATTTCGCGCCCGAATCTGTCTGAAAATTACCAATGAAATCGACGCAGGAAATTACTCGTGAAGTGCAGGAGCTTGGCCAATGGATTCCGGCTCTGCGCGAGCAGGTCTCACACGTGGTCGTCGGCCAAAAATATCTGGTCGACAGGCTCTTGCTCGGCCTTCTCGCCAACGGACACATTTTGCTCGAGGGCGTGCCCGGTTTGGCCAAGACCCTCACCGTCAAAACGATGGCAGCCGCGATCCAGACCGGCTTTCAACGACTTCAATTTACGCCTGACCTTTTGCCAGCCGATTTGATCGGCACGCTCATTTATAATCCGCGCACCGGCGAATTCTCGACCAAGCTCGGCCCGATTTTCTCGAACCTGATTCTCGCGGACGAAATCAATCGCGCGCCGGCCAAAGTGCAAAGCGCGTTGCTCGAAGCGATGCAAGAACGGCAGGTCACCATTGGCGAGCAAACATATCCCCTCTCCGACCCGTTTCTAGTTTTGGCGACTCAAAACCCAATCGAGCAGGAAGGAACTTACCAACTCCCCGAAGCGCAGCTGGACCGCTTCATGTTCAAACTGAACATCGGTTATCCGCAAAAATCCGAGGAGCGCACGATTTTGGATTTGATGGCCACGTCAGCGCCGGACCTGCGCGTCAATGCGGTGATTGAACCGAACCAAATCGTCGCCGCTCGGGACGTGGTAAACCAAATCTACATCGACGATCGGGTAAAGGATTACATTGTCGATGTTGTCTGGGCGACGCGGGAACCGGCGACGTACAATCTTGCGCTGGAAGGCTTGATTCGATACGGGGCTTCCCCGCGGGCCACCATTTATCTCGCGCTCGGCGCGCGCGCTCACGCGTTTCTCAATGGACGCGGCTACGTTACGCCGCAGGACGTGAAAAGTATCGGCCCCGATGTGTTGCGTCATCGCATTATTGTCAGTTACGAAGCGGAAGCCGAAGCAGTCACCAGCGAGACAATCATCGAGCGAATTTTTGCGGGCCTTCCGGTCCCGTAGTCACGATGAACGGTTTGCAGGAAAGAACGGCGGAGATTCTCAACAAGATCCGCGCGTTGGAAATTAAAACCAAAGGTCTCGTCGAAACCGCGTTCGCCGGCGATTACCACAGCGTCTTCAAAGGCCGCGGGATGAATTTCGAAGATGTGCGCGAATACCAGCCGGGCGACGAGATCCGTGCCATCGATTGGAACGTGACCGCGCGACTCGGCAACGCGTTCGTGAAAAAGTTCACCGAGGAACGCGAGCTTACCGTCATGTTGATTGTCGATGTTAGCGCCTCGGGAAATTTCGGGAGCGCAACCCAATCGAAGCGAGAGCTTGCGGCCGAAGTCGCGTGTCTGCTCGCCTTCAGCGCGATCCGCAATAACGACAAGGTCGGCCTTCTTCTCTTCACCGACCGGGTAGAGCTTTTTATTCCGCCAAAGAAGGGACGTTCCCACACCTTGCGGCTCATTCGCGAAATTTTGTTTTTCGAACCCGCCGGGCGCGGTACCGACCCCACGCTCGCGCTCGATTACTTGAACCGAATCGTCACGCGGCGGGCGGTTGTATTTTTCATTTCCGATTTTCAAGCGCCCGATTTTTCGCAAACTCTCGCGGTGAGCGGGCGTCGCCATGATTTCATCGCCGTTCACATTCTGGACGAACGCGAAACCGTGCTACCGAACATCGGCATTATCACCCTCGAGGATGCCGAGACCGGCGAGCAAATTGAGATCAATACAGCGGATCGGACTACACGCGCGCGGTTCAACGAGTTGGCCGACGAAAAAGGACGCGCCCTAGCGCGGATCCTGCGCCGCAACAACATCGACGCGATCACGTTGCGGACGAGCGAAGATTATCTGCCCGCGTTGCGTTCGTTTTTCAAAACCCGCGAGCGCCGCATCAACATTCGTTAGCACATGATGTCGCCGTTTCTCGCTCAGCAGAATTTTCACGAGATCGCGCCGCCGGTCGATTACTCGTTCGTGCCGACCTGGGCGATCTTTTTGGCAAGCTTTGTCGGATTGTCTCTGATCGGGTTGATCGTTTGGTTCATTAAGAGAAAGCCAAGACCGCTCGCGCCGCCGAAATTGCCGCGCGAGATTGCGTTGGAAGAACTGGAACGAATCAGCGGCGAGATCGAAACGATGAATCCGTATCTGTTCAGCATTCGTGTCTCGGACATTTTGCGACGCTACGTTACCAACCAATATGCTTTGCCGGTTACGCGGCAGACTTCGGTCGAATTTTTGACCGCGCTCGCGAAATCGTCGCCGTTCTCGGCTAACGAAAAGTCGCTGCTGGAGGATTTTCTGAACCGATGCGATTTGATCAAGTTCGCGCGTTACGAAGCAACATCGGCGGACAGCCGCCTCCTACTCGAAGAGGCGACGCGTTTTGTGAAAGGAGAGCAACTTGCATTTGCTTGATTGGTGGCCGTCGAACACGGCGCTGACCTTCGCTCGGCCATGGCTGCTTCTCTTGCTGTTGGCGATTCCGGTATTGGCCTATCTGCGCGGGAAACGCGGCCCGGCCTCGGCCCTAACCTTTTCATCGACAACAACCCTGCGCCAGATCGGCAAACACAGCGCCGCTCGCGTCGGCAAACTTTTGCGCGCAATGATTTTTGCAACACTCGCGACCTTCGTGATCGCGACGGCGCGTCCGCAACTTGGCAAAAGCCTGACTCAAGTGGAAGCGAGCGGGATCGACATCATGCTCGTGCTCGACGTCTCGAATTCAATGCTCGCGAAGGACTTCACCATTGGCGGTGAGAGAGCCACTCGGCTTGATGCAGTTCGCGAAGTCACGCGCAAGTTCATCGAAGGTCGGCCCAACGATCGAATCGGGATGATTGCGTTTGGCACTTATCCATACGTGGTCAGCCCGATGACGCTGGACCACGATTGGCTGCTGCAAAATCTTGATCGTGTTCGCATTGGCTTAGTCGAAGGGAGCACGGCCATTGGATCGGCGATGGCTTCAGCTGGCAATCGATTACACGATACACAATCCAAAAGCCGTGTCGTGGTTCTGCTGACCGACGGTGACAATAACGCCGGCAAAATTTCCCCGAACACGGCTGCCGAGGCGCTCAAAGCCTTACACATTAATTTTTATGCAATCGGAATTGGGACAAATGGCATCGCGCCGTTTCCCCTTGAAGATCCGCGGTCGGGCAGGCCCCTGACCGATGTGCTCGGCAATGTTCAATATCAAATGGTTCCAGTTTCGTTTAACGAAGCCGGCCTGAAAAAGATTGCCGAGATTGCCGATGGAAAATTTTTCCGCGCGACTGACACCAAGTCCCTGGAGCAAATCTACGGTGACATCGATAAGCTGGAAAAATCAACAGTCGCGGTCAAAAAATATCAGGAGTATCGCGACCTATTCCCGCTTTGCGTCATGAGCGGCTGCGGTCTGCTGATCGCGCAGCTTTTGTTGTCGCAAACTATTTGGAAGAAATTGCCGTGACCATCCATTTAACGATTTTTCAATTCAACGATTTAACGAATAGATGAGCTTTGGTGCGCCAATTTGGTTTTGGGGATTGCTCGTGGTTCCGATTCTCTCGCTTTTGTTCATGCGATCGGAACAACGTGCCGCCCTGCGGTTGCGCGAATTCGTTTCGCCGCGCTTGCTGCCTCAACTCTCCGCGACAGTAAATCGTTCGCGGCGCATTCTGCGATTTGGCTTGCTTATACTCGGCCTGGCGCTCTCGATCGTCAGTCTGGCCCGACCGCAGTGGGGTTATATCTATGAAGACGTGAAACGAAAAGGCCTCGATCTGCTTTTCGCCGTCGACACTTCTCGCAGCATGCTATCCAACGATGTGCAGCCGAGTCGGCTCGAGCGTGTGAAGCTCGCCGCACAGGACCTAATCAATCAATTGCAAGGCGATCGAGTCGGACTAGTCGCGTTTGCCGGTCGCGCATTTTTACAAGCACCGCTCACGATCGACTACGAAGCGGCCATGGAATCGATCAACGACCTCGACACGAAGACGATTCCGGAAGGCGGAACAAATATTTCAGAGGGAATCAATCTCGCGTTGAATACTTTTGGAAGAAGCGCCGCCGGCAATCGCGCCCTTATTATATTCACCGACGGCGAGGAGTTGAGCGGAGATGCCGTCAAAGCGGCGAAAGTCGCTGCCGACGCGGGCATAAAAATCTTCACGATCGGAGTCGGCACGCCGCAAGGTTCGTTAATTCCTGTGCCGGGCGAGGATGGGGGCACCGCATTCGTGAAAGATTCCGCCGGGCAAGTTGTGAAATCGAAACTTGATGAGAAGCGGTTGCAGGAAATCGCGCAGGCAACCGGCGGATTTTATCTTCATCTCAGCGACGGGCCGCGGACAATGTTGCAACTTTACACCCAAGGGCTGGCCAGCATGAACCCGGCGGAAATCGACGCGCGTTTGTCGAGAAGACCAATCGAGCGTTATGAATGGCCGCTGGGCGCCGCGATGGCTGCGTTGGCGATGTCGATCCTGGTTCGTGAACGAAAACTAGTGCGAGCGCGTGCTCGTTCCACCCAATGGTCGAAAATCGCGGTACCGGCGACTGCAATGCTTTCGATTCTCGCGCAGCCAGCGTTTGGAGCTGCGAGCGCCGGGTTGAACCTTTATCACGACCGCAAGTACGACGAGGCCTATCAAACTTTTCGGCAGGATCTCCAATCTCATCCAGACTCATCCGAAAAGGAAAAAATCGAATTCGATGCCGGTGCGGCCGCTTTCAAAATGGGTGATTACAACAAAGCGCTCCAGTCATTCAGCGACGCGCTTCTGTCGCCGGACGAGCGGCTTCAGGAGAACAGTCACTTCAATCTCGGCCGCACCCTTGAGGACCGGGCGGATATGGCCCAGACAAATGAGAGCGCCTTAAAAGACCTAACCGACGCGGCCTCGCATTACCAAGCGACTTTGCAGCTCAATCCCCAGAATGAACCGGCCAAAGCGAATCTCGAAGAAGTCCGAAAGAAGATCGAGCGGTTGAAACAGCATCCGAAGCAAAAACCGACGCCGCCACCCCAACACCAACAGCAGCAGAAAAAAGATCAGCAGCAGAACGGAGAGCAAAAACAGGATCAGCAACAGCAATCACAATCGCAAAGCAGCTCCGGCGGTAAAGATCAGCAACAACAGCAAAACCAGCAGGCGCAATCGCAGGAGCAATCGAGTGCGAACCAGGAGCAACGCTCTCAGGACAAATCACAACAGCAAATGGCAAAGAACGAGCCGCAAGAGAATCAACAACCAAGGCCCGGCGAAAGTCCGAGTCCGTCACAAGGCAAAGAGCAACAACAGGCGAACCAGCCGTCACCTTCGCCGGGAAAAGGAGAAAACAAATCCGATCAAGAGCGACAAGCGTCTCGCAATCAGGAACAACCGGAAGAATCGCCGACACCCGGCAGTGGTGAAGATCAAGCGCCATCTTCATCCCCGGGTGAAGGTCAAGGTGAAGGAGAAAACGCGACGCCGTCAGCAACGCCGAGCGGTTCGCCGCAGAAAAGATTAGCAGGCGAGATCAAAGGAGCGAGCGACGAAAAGCAGCCGCCGGCGCAAACAGAAGCTGCGGCTGTCGCCGAAGCGCGGCCCGAAAAGGAAGGGCGGATGAGCGAAAAACAGGCTGAGCTTCTTTTGCAATCGATGAAGGATGAAGAAGCACGCGTGCAGCTTGATGAACGCAGGGTTAGACGTCGTGTCTATAATGACTGGTAACAGACAGTTGA
>CAZFZG010000047.1:8301-16191 GCA_964523205.1 uncultured Chthoniobacteraceae bacterium
AGTTGATAGTTGAGAGAAGGATGTCGAACTACAAAAGACGCGTCGCGATTTCTCTTGCGTTCTTCGCTTTGATGTCAGCGAGCAGCGCATTTGCCGCATCGCCGAGTGTGACTGCGGTGCTGAGCAATTCGCATCCAGCCGTCAACCAACCGGTGCAGCTGCAAATAACCGTAACGGGCGCGAGACGTGCGATTGTTCCGGACACGATTCCCGTGGATGGCCTGGAAATTCAGCAAAGTGGCCAGAGTTGGGAATCCCACTTCAGTCTTGGATTCGATAACAGCGATAGCTCTTCATCCATTGTTTATCTTTACACGGTGCTACCGCGGCGTGCTGGTCAGTTTAAGATTCCTCCGCAGACGATTCGGGTCGGAAACGATTCGCTGAGGACGCCGGAACTGACATTGAATGTCGCTGGTGGACCGAATCGGTCGATGCAACCAGGACCCGGCAGGAGTGACACCCGCGACTTGCGGGACATCGGCCGCGTTGAACTTGTGTTGCCGAAACACGATGCTTATGTCGGCGAAGCGATCCCGGCGGAAGTGCGCGCGTCGATTTTACGAAGGAACTTCGCTGGCCGACGATCGGTCGAACCACCGCAACTAAACATCCAGGGAATCACTGCGCATCCGATGCGCGATCCAGATGAGCGAATCGAGGAGATCGACGGCAAGGTTTACTACACTTTCACTTACAAGACGGCTCTCTCTGCCGTGAAAACCGGGAAAATCGACGTGGGTCCAATTGACGTTAACGCGGTCGTGCTTGTCTCGCAGCCCAGTCCAAGGCGACAAATTCCGCACGACATCTTCGACATGGACGAAGCGTTCGGGCAACTCTTCTCCACCCAACAGGTCAACGTGACGTTCAACAGCAAGCCAGTCGAACTGAACGTAAAACCATTGCCTCAGAACGCGCCGGCCAGTTTCTCAGGCGCTATCGGCAATTTCACCATGGCGGCGGACGCCAAACCGAAAAATCTGCAGGTGGGAGATCCAATCACCATCACGGCGACAATTTCGGGGCGCGGAAACTTTGATCGGATGAATGGACCGGCGTTGGAAGACGAGCGCGGCTGGCATAAATATCCCCCGTCTTCAAAATTCAAGCAGGATGATGATGTCGGGATCAGCGGCGAGAAAACTTTCGAGACGGTGATCGCGCCTAACGAGAAGAAAACAGCAGTGCCGCCGCTGGTCTTTGCTTATTTCGACCCGATCAAGGAAAATTACATCACGTTGCGGACCGAGCTGGTCCCGATTCAGGTGGAAGGAGGCGCTGCATCTGCGCCAAGTGTCGCAGCGGCTCCGGCCGGGGCCACCGCCCCAGCCGCAAAGTCAGCGGCGACTCCCGCACCAGCGGCAAAGGCAGCAGACATCTTGTATCAGCTTAATGATCTCGGCCGTGTCCAATCGTTCGTGCCGCTCTACTCCCGACAGATCTTCTGGATTGCGCAAGTTGCGGCGTTGATTGCGTTACTGGGGTTCGCTGGCTGGAAGATTCGGCAGACGAAGATCGGCAATCGCGAGGCATGGCGGGTGGCAACGCTGCAACAGGAATCGGCCGAGCTGCTGCGAAAATTGCGGCGCGACGAATTGCCGCCCCAGGAGTATTTCTCGAACGCATCAAGGGTTGCGCGAGTGAAGACGGCGCTGGCCAAAAACATCGACCCGAACGCGGTTGACGCCGAAACGGTAGCGAAAGCTTTTGGTTTGAACGAAGAACAACGCGCCCAATTGCGGACGCTTTTCGAGCGAACGGACGAGTTGCGTTACAGCGGTAGCGGAAATGGCGATACGACCCTCGGGCGCCGGGACCGCGAAGAAGTCCTGAACCTGCTGGAAAGTTTGCGAACATGAGAAGGTCAATTCACATCGTCAGTTTGTCTTTGTTTGTTGTTGGCAGCTCGGTCGCTTTGGCGCAGGAAAGCACACAATTCACAAGAGCCAATCGAGAATACGCCGCCGGCGATCTTAACGCGGCGGTCAGCGATTATGAAGAACTTGTCCGCGCCAGGCAGGACACGCCAAATCTTTTTTACAATTTGGGCAATGCCTATTTTCGAAAGAGAGATTTTGGTCGCGCGATTTTGAATTATGAGCGCGCGCTGGCGCTCGATCCACGTCATGCTGAAGCGCAAGCCAATCTCCGAATCGCCCGCGACGAAGGGCGAGCGCTGGAACTAACTCCGACAAAATTCGAACGTTGGCTTGGTTTCGCGACCCTGAATCAGTGCGCGGCCATGGCCTCCATTGCATTTTGGGTGTGCGCATTTTGTATCGTTACGTTGGTTTTCAGGCGTCGGGCCAGTCGTGGCCTGATCGCGTTGTCGATCTTATCGCTGTCGGTCTTTGCGGCGGCGGTTTTCGCGGCCTGGACACTTGGTCGCGGAGAAAGCGGCGCGGGCCTGGCTGTGGTGACCGCTGAAAACGCGGACGCGCGCTTGGCGACAGCCGACAATGCCAATCGAGTTTTGACTTTGCCAGCCGGCAGCGAGATTCGAATCCTCAGCCGGCGAGGCGATTGGATTTACGCGGCGCTGCCGAATAATTTGAGAGGCTGGATGCCCGCGAAGAGTGCCGAACAAGTTCGTCTGTAATTTGTAGCTCACGCCGTCTTCGGGCGGCAGAGTTCCGTGCCATGCCGATGAGGACTTCGGCAGCCGCAACGTTTGAGAAGATCACGAGCAAGAGTAAGAGGAAGATTGTAGCATGAAGGCGGAGATGGACGTCGAGACGAGCCGGAAGGCGCTCCAGATCAATCTGGACGCGCACAAGTACGGGACGTTCGCCGAGATCGGCGCCGGGCAGGAGGTGGCGCGCCGTTTCTTTCTGGTAGGCGGCGCCGCTGGAACGATTGCCAAAACGATGTCGGCCTACGACATGACCTTCAGCGACGCGATTTACGGGCCGGCCGATCGTTATGTTAGCCGGGTGCGACTAAACACCATGCTCGATCACGAATACGATCTGCTGGTGGAAAGGCTGGACCAGAAACTAGGCGGCGAACGCACTTTCTTTGTTTTCGCCGACACGGTCGCCGCCCGGAGTTTCAAATCGCATAATGAATCGCACGGCTGGTTGGGTGTTCGTTTTCAAACCGAGCCGCGGGGCGAACCGAGCCAGATCATTATTCACGTGCGCATGTTGGATGAATTGAACGCGGACCAACAGGAAGCGCTCGGCGTCATCGGAGTGAATCTGCTTCACGGCGCGTTCTATCAATCCCAACCGGAGCGACTGATCTCCTCCCTACAGGAAAATCTTTCACCGGGGAGAATGCAGGTGGACTTGATCAAATTTTCGGGGCCGAAATTTGCCAGTATCGACAATCGATTGATGAACCTGCAATTGGTGAGCCAGGGCTTGACCGATGCGGTCATGTTCCGGGCGGACGGCGAAATGGTGCAGGCCTCGGAGATTTTGCATAAGAAAGCGATCTTGATTGAGCGCGGCAGTTTTCGGCCGGTGACCTACGCGACGAATGACATGCTGGAGGGCGCGCGTCGGCAATTCGTGAAACAAACCGGTTGCTCTGAGAACGAGCTGGTAGTGTTGATGGAGATGACACTCGAGAATTTGCTCGCCGAGGGACAGTTGAATCACGCCGATTTTTTGCAGCGCGTGGATATTTTGGGTGCGCTTGGGCGCACCGTGCTGATCTCGAAATTCGGCGAGTATTATCGACTGGCCGGTTATCTCTCGCGCTACACCAACAAGATGATCGGCCTGGTCATGGGTGTGCCCAGCCTGCACGAAATTCTTGACGAAAAATATTATCTCAACCTCGAAGGCGGAATCTTGGAAGCGCTCGGCCGAATGTTTAAACACGGCCTGAAACTTTACGTTTACCCGACTATCGACGAAAAGACGGGCAAGATCGTCACCGCGACCCAGGTCGAAGTCGCACCGAATCTGCGCTCCCTCTTTCAATACTTGATTGACAACCGGTACATCGAAGAGATCGGCGAGTATCAGAAAGAGTTCTTGCGCATCTATCCAGCGAAGATTCTGGCCAAACTTAAAGCCGGCGATGAGAGCTGGGAGGAAATGGTCCCGCCGGAAGTGGCCCAGATCATCAAAGAACGCGAATTTTTCGGCTACCGGGCTGCCGTCGCGGCCTGAAATCGGCGTCCTCATTGAGGCGATTCGAGCGCTCGGCGTAACCTGCTCACCAAAAAGCGCCGCCGCAGGGCACGTTTCCCGCTACAGGGGGAAAACCAGCATCATGGCGAAACGCGCAACCTCTGTTTTCGGCATCGATTTGGGCAAACACGTGCTCAAAGGCGTCACGCTCCGGCGAAAGGGCGATGGCCGGTTTGTCTTAACGAGTTTCGCCTCCCGCCCGGCGCCGGAACAATTCACTTCAGGCGATGATCTTGCTCATGAACTCAAACACTTGATCCGCGACCTCGGTGGCGGTGCCAAGGCTTGCGCCCTGGCGGTGTCTGACCCCGATACGATTTTGCGCATCATTGAGCAGCCGGACACACCCGTCAATCTGCTTCGGAACGCGCTCCGTTTGAATGGCTTGGCCGTCTTGAATCAGGAGTGCAAAGAGTTCGTGCTCGATGTCGCTCCAGCCGGCGCACCGCCAGACAGTGGACCGAAATCCGAAAAGTCGTCGGCCGGTGGAACCAGCGTCGCTACTCAAACCAAATATCTTGTCGGCGGAATGCTGCGCAGTCAGGTAAAGCAAATTGCAACAGCGGCGAGCAAGCTGCGGCTTTCTGCCGAGCTGCTGCAACCGGCGCCCGTCTGCTCGTTCAATGCATTCGAATTCGCTTACCCCGAGGTTTTCGCAAAGGAAGCCTTCCTTCTTCTAGACACAGGTCACTTGCAAAGCACGGTGCTAATCGGCAGCCAAGGCGAACTGGTGCTGGTACGCAGCATTGATTACGGCGGAAAGGCCCTGATGCAGGCGCTGACCGCGGAGGACGCGCTGGACGCCGACGCCGCCTGGCTAATGATTCAACAAGGTGACGAAGGAATGACCGAAATCTGCCGAAACTCGCTAGCCCGCCTGGCGGTCGAAGTCCGCAACTCCATCGGCTTCTTTGAGGGTCAGCGCGAGGAAGCAATCAACCGGATCTTCGTCTCGGGCGGACTCGCCCGTGCGGAAGCGGTGTTGCAGGCGTTGAGCGATGAGCTCGGACTCCCCTGCGAAATTTGGGACCCGCTCGAAACCTGCGAGGTCGCTTTACCGGCGGCCAAGCGACAAGCTTTGCCTAGCGAATTCGTTTCACTCAACGTCGCCTGCGGAGCGGCATTCGAATATCTCAAACAGTAACGAACAGCAATGGCCCTACACCTCAATCTCCTGCATGAGGAAATCCTCGCCCAGCGGCAGCGTCAGCGCGACCCGCTCAAGATCGGCATGCTGGTTCTGGCTGGTTGCGGAGCGCTCCTTTTTCTTTACTACGCCTGGAACGCTTATCGGGTGATCGCTATCAAGACCGAGCTCAGCCGCGTCGAAGCCGAGTGGAAGAAAATTGAGCCGCAGGTAACCGAGGCCCAGAAACGCTCCACCGATCTGACTAACATTATTAGCACCACTCGCGTGCTTGATGATTATATCGACAACCGCTTCTTTTGGGGGCCGCTTCTTGAAAAATTGTCGCGCTGCGTCCCGCCAAACGCGCAATTAACCAGCCTCGAAGGGCTGGTTTTAGAGGAAGAAAAGGGAGGCGGCATCTCTGTCACAATCGACGGCGTTGCAGCCGCGCGCGAACCGCGCTCCGCCGCGGAAGATTTGCGGCAAATGTTAGTTGAACAGTTCGGCAAGACTTATCACGACGTTAAAGCCCAATTCAAATCACTCGAGGACGTCGAGACCTTTGCAAGTATCGGTGGCGTCAATGTGCCCATGGCTCACTACGTTCTGACTATCACTTTCAAACCAAACGCGAGCGCAAAACCGGCCGCCACCCCTGCGCCCAACCGCAAGAAATCGAGAAACAGTGAATCTTCCGAATCTTCCTAGTCTTCCCAAATTGTCGCCGGACCAGATCAAGAAGCTGGCCCTCAGCGCGATGGGCTTCGTTTTTCTGCTCTATGTCTATTTCACGTTCTTCCTCGGACCGTTGCAAAAAATGCGCAGCACCACGTTGAGCCAGATCAAAGAGGTCCAGGGCAAGATCGACGGTTCCAAGAGCGAAATGGCAAAAGCCTCCAGCCTCGAGCGCCAGGCCAAGGATGCGACGACGCGTTTCGCTACCCTCAAAGCGCTCGTCCCCGATGGCGCGCCGATCGCTTGGTTTCCGCCCCGGATGAAAACATTTTTTGGTAATCAACAGATCGATAAAGCCGTCGCGCGCTTGGAGAGCAATACCACCTTTAAGCAAGCCGAGCCTTCGGGGTGGACAAAATACAACTGGTTGATCGAGCTGCCTCAGGCCGATTTTGCCACCTTAGGCAAATCAATTGCCAACCTCGAAAATAGCGAGCCGCTTCTCTCCATCACTAAACTGAGCATCCGCGCATTGCCTAACGAGCCGCAATTTCAACAGATCGCCATCGCGGCGACCAATGTGATTCAACAAAGATGAAAAGATTTCTCACATTTGTTTCAGTATCGATCTTTACCGGTCCGGTCTTGCTGGCAGCCGACCAAAAACCTGCACCCGTCGCGCTTAAAACGAAACCGGCTGAACACACCGCGGCCGCTGAGCCAAAGAACAAACCAGGAGAGGACGCCGCGGCCATTGCCCTCAAGAATACATCTTCGTTCCAACTCGATGCCGGAGCGCGCAGTCCATTTTGGCCGATCGGCTGGAAGCCGACCGCAAGAGTTGCATCAGGCGGAACCGACCAAGGCGAGGTTCCGCCAGGGGCGTTCCTCGTCACCAGCATCACTGTCGAAAGCACAACTCGCTTTGCGATCATCAATGGCAAGACCATGTCGGAAGGTCAGGTCTTCGGCCTTCAGCTCGGCACTCAAGTTTATCAGGTCACGGTCAAGCGAATTGAAGACGGCCAGGTAATTCTGAGTCGCCACGACGAAGAAATCGCGGTCCCGCTCCGGCGCAAATAGTTGTAGCCGCGTCGCCGTGCGACGCTTGATAGCGCTGCGCAAGATCAAGGGCCGGCCGTTCGTCTGAATCCTGCTGCATAAATCGCTCTGTTCAGGCGATTCCAATTGAGTTTTTCCGCGAAAAACGGTAACCTCGTTGCTCTCCTTCGTCTCCCAAAACCGTTACCACTTCACAATTGATATGAAATTATCTCCGGCAATTTTTTTGGCCCTTTGTTTGCCCGTCAGCAACAACGCGAACGCGATCAGTTTCCGCGATTTCTTCGGACCGCGTTTCAGTCCAGTTGAGTCCGTTGCCAAAAACCAGGCGCCCAAAAAATCCGCCGATGCGATTCGTCGTTGGAACCAGATCGCCGTCGATGCCAGCGGTCTAGATCACACCCCGTTGGCGCCGGGTGAAACGCGCACATTTGGCGAACAACTCGGGCCCGGACGTTCCAGTCGCGCCATGGCTATCGTTCACATCGCGATCTTCGACTCGGCGGACGCCGTTCTCGGCGGTTACCAAAGTTACACCGGAATTCAGCCCGCGAAGCCACCGGTCTCGCTCGATGCCGCGGTCGCGCAAGCTGCGCACGACACACTCGCAGCGCTTTACCCATCGCAAGCTGGGACGTTCGATTCGTTGCTCGCCGACGATCTCGCAAATGTTCACAACAAGAACGAGCGCGCGAATGGTGTTTCGTTAGGCCAACGCGCCGCCGCCACAATTCTCGCGCTCCGCACGAACGACGGCTCACAGATTCCGGAGCCGCATTTTGGTGTCGATTATTTTCCCAACCAAATGCCCGGCTACTGGCGACAGGATCCGATCAGTTTGATCCCAATCGTCCTCGGCGCGCATTGGGGCGAATG
>CAZFZG010000048.1:0-5035 GCA_964523205.1 uncultured Chthoniobacteraceae bacterium
AGAGGCTCCCGTTTAATTCAAGAGCCGTAGCTCTTGGTGAATTTTTTCTTCGACTCGCCGCCCTCGCCTGACGGTTCAATCGGCGCGGAGGGCTCAGGCGTTGACTTGGGGGCTTCAGGTTTCGGTTCCGGCGCAGGTGGCTTGGACTGGGCAGCGCCTTTTGCTGTGTGCTGCGAAACTTCCACATACACCATCTGCAGATTCGAAAGCGCGTTGCGGAGCACGGTTGTTTCCTCGTTCGTCAAATTGCCGCGAGTTTTTTCCTGAATCATCGCCAGTTGATCGATGAACATTTTCGCCAACTCGAGGTTCACTTCGCCTTCGCCGGTTTTAGGGTTTGGGATTTGCCCGAGAAACAGCGCGGCGTTCTGTGCGTGCATCATCACGAACTCGATGAAGCGCTGGGAAAGCTCTCCGCTCTGGGTGCTGGTTTGGACTTCAGCCATAAGAAGAAGTGATGAGTGACGGGTGACAAGTGATTAGCTTAATTAACACAGGATCGCGCACTCGTCACTCGTCACGCGTCACTTGTCACTTTTTTGCAGGAGGTCGGACCGTTGCCAAAACGTACGGTTGATCGCGAAAATACTTCGCCGCCACCTGTTTGATCTCGTCAAGCGTCACCGCATTCACTTCTTGATCGAGCTTCTTGTAGTAATCGAAACCGAGCCCGTAAAGTTCGTCGAGCGCGCATTGGTAGCCGAACGAGTCGTTGCTCTGCATCGCGATTTCATGCTGGCCGATGAATTTTTTCTTTGCCCGATTCAATTCCTCTGCAGTGAGGCCTTCGCTCGCCAGTTTCCGGATCTCGTCGAGCAACGCGGTTTTCACAGGCTCAATTTTCTGCGGATCGGTCCCCAGATAAAACGCGAACAGACCGGGCACCAATCCCTGCATCTGGCTGGCGCCAACATAATAAGCCAGACCCATGTTCTCTCGAATCCGAATGAAAAAGCGTGAGCCCAAATCACTGCTCGCCTCGTCGATCAACTCGAGCGCGTGTCGATCTTTGTCGAACATATCGACGCCGCGATATCCAACCATGACCACGCCCTGGGCTTTCTCCTTGTTGCTTTCGACATTCTCGACCTTACTGATTGGCGCCGACGGTCGCGCATCGGTCAAAGCGAGCGCACCCGGTTTCATATGGCCGAGCGCCTGCTCGAATAGTTGCTTCACCTCGGCTGCGTTCACATTCCCAAAAACCGAGATCACGCCGTTCTTTGCCACGACATACTTGTCCCGAAACTCGACGAGATCTTTTTGAGTGAGACGTTGGACCGATTCGGTCGAGCCGTTGGAACGCAACGCGTAGGGATGATCGGTAAAGAGTGCCTGGCGCAAAATATTGCGCGCGACCGTTGTTAATTGCTCTTCTTCCTGTTTAATCCCCGCTTTTTGAACTTCTTTCTCGCGGGTGATGGTTTTTTCCGGGAAGTTCGCGTTCAGCAACACGTCGGCCAACAAATCGGCGCCGGTTTTCAGGTCGGGTTTCATCACATGAACCGAGACGCTCATGCTGTTATTGCCGGCATCACTCGAAATCGATCCGCCGATCGCTTCGATCTGATCCGCGATCTGCTCGGCCGTCCGATTCTTCGTGCCTTTGAGCAACACCCGCGCGGTCAGCCGCGTGATCCCGTTGGTCTGTGGTGTTTCGGCGAGCAAACCGCTCCGAAAAACCGCGCTCATCGAGACCAGCGGCAGCCGCGGATCTTCGCGCACTAGCAAACGCAGACCGTTGGAAAGTTCGAACTTCTGGATTTCACCTGCGGCAGTCGGCTTGGCCGCTTCCGGTCTTCCAGCCAGCGACCCTTTCGGATTTAGCGAGACCACATTTAGGTTTTGGTCGACCAAATATTTGGCGGCGACGCGGCGAATATCGTCCAAGGTCACTTTTTGGATGGCGGTCAAATAATCACGGCTGAAATCCAGATTACGGGTCAGCAGCCAGTTCGATCCAAGGTCGGATGCCTGGCCGCGCATTGTGGTCAGCGCGTCGAAATGATGGCTGAGTGACATTTTCTTTGCCTTCATCAATTCATCCCCGGTCACTCCGGCTTGCTTCACTTCGTCGATCATTTGCATGATCAGCTTTTTCGTCTCATCTCGCTTGTTTGGATCGACAGTCGCGTCGACACCGAACAATCCGGGATCGCCGGGGGTGTAGGAAAACGCCGAAATGCCAAAGGCGAGGCCCGCCTGTTCACGAATGCGTCGATACAAACGCGAGCTGCGCCCATCACCTAGAATCGCCGCCAGTAGATCAAGTGCGGGAACGTCTGGATGCGTCAGCTCCGGAATGTGCCAGGCAAGCGAGAGCCGGCTCAATTCGGTCGCAAACTCGTTGTGCGCTTCGCGCCGTCCGAGCTGAGGCGGTTCTTCCGGAACAAAAACGGGCTTCAACGATTTCTCCGGATAATCTTTGAAGTAATCGGCGAGCTGCTGGCGAATCTTCTCCGCCTCCACATCGCCTACCACGATGAAGGTGAGATTGTTCGGCACGTAGCGCGATTTGTAATACTGCATCACTTGTTCCTGAGTGAGCTGGTTGTAAATTTCCATCTCGCCGATGACTGGTAGCCGATACGGATGCTTTTGGTAAGCCGTCGCGAACAAGAGCAAACCGGCCATGCGATCCGGATCGTCCAGGTTCATGGCAAACTCGCGACGAATCACTTCCTGCTCCTTGTTGTATTCTTCTGGCGGCAGAGTCGAATTCATCATGGCGTCGGACAAAACGGCGAGCGCGGTTTGCACGCCGTCTTTAGGGACGTCGATCCAAAAAACGGTGCGATCGAAGGAAGTGTAGGCATTGATGTAACCGCCGACGTCCTGAATCTTCCTAGCAATATCGTTGGCCTTTTGGGTCTGCGTACCCTTGAAGAGCATATGCTCGAGAATGTGGGAGAGGCCGGCGCCGAGTTTGTCGTCTTCGTAAATGCTTCCCGTAGCACACCACGCCTGAACACTCGCCACCGGCGCGCTACGGTCCTCCTTCACGATGAGGGTCAACCCGTCCGCCAGGAGCCATTTCTTCGCGGTACTTGGCGGGAAGGTGAGCAGAGTCGAGCCATCGCCCTCTTTTTTCGACGCCGGCGCGGATCTTTCCAGATGAGATTGATCAGAGGCCGCTTTCAAGTTCCCAATGCTAAAAACCATCGCACACATCAGCGCCGCCCGGGGCGCCTTGGCAATCATATCGTTTTGGGTGCGGGTAAACGTTTCGGAGCCTCAATTTTTTTCTCAGGCGTGAACGGCTTCACAAACGCTTCCTGAAAATCGTAAACTGCTTTGAAATCCTCGATCGAATCCTCGTCAGTTTTTCCGAAGATTCCCGCGCCAATGAGATTGAAAACCATGTGGCCGATATCTTCGCAGGAACGGATCCCCCAGGTATCGAACACCGTCACCACCATTGGCCCAAATTCCTTGAGCGCATATTGCCGGACCCCTTCGAGCAACTCCGGCCCGGAAACATGCCTTACCGTTGTCCCCTTGGCCTTCTTTTGTTGTTTGGTAGTGAAGTCGAGCGCGTCGCGCAGAAAAATATAGGCCTCACGTTGATAACGCGGGTCGGTGGCAACGATGGAATCAAGCGCTTCGGCAAATCCAATCTTTTGCATCAATGAAAAGGCGCGGCATAAACCGCGCCAACTATCTTAATCAGCAACTTCTTCTTGGGCAACTCCGCCCTGAATCAACTGCGCCTGCGCTTTAGTAGCGGCGTTGTTGCGCCCTTACCGGATTGATGACCCGAGCCCAGCCGCCGCCGAAGTTGAAGATCGACATGTTGAACACCAGCATCGGATTCTGCATTTGGCGACGCCGCCCGAACATTTCCCTCCAACGGTGACCGGAGTTTCGCCGGCCACCACTGATTCCCAATTTCAAGCTCATTGGTCCTCGTTGTAACTCGAATAACCGCCGTACTGCCGCAGACTCAACGCATCGAGCGTATCAGACGTCAATTCGCCGGTGATGCGAAGGCCATGTTGACTTTGGTATCGCACGAGCGCGTGCCGGGTTTCAGGCCCCAGAACGCCGTCGATTTGTCCGCGGTAATAACCTTCGCGCGCTAATTTCTCCTGCGCCGCGGCCACGGTCGAGTTGGCGGACTGATCACCGTAACTGCTCTGGCCGTAGCCGTATTGATCGTCGTAAGCGCCGGAATCGTCATAGCCGTATCCGTAGCCGTAGTTGTTGCCGTAGCCGTAGGGGTAGTAACCGTAGCCGTACGGGTAGCCGTAGTAGTAATCGTAAGGGTACCACCATGGCCACCACGGATAGAATCCGACGTCGAAGATCACCCACGAGCCATTAAAGAAGTGGCATCGATGTCCGTTCCACCAATGGTCGTGACGGTGGTCCCAATCTCGGTGCCAGTTTGCGTCCCGGCGGGCAAAGACGTGGTTTTGCCAGTCAGAGCGTAGCCTGTTACCACCATTTCCGAACTGGCCGCCTCCATTTCTTTGGTTGCGAATCGCATCATTATTTCGAGCGAAACCGCCTCCGTTTTGAAACTGATTCCCGCGGTTTCGGAACTGGCCGTTTCCTTCGCGTCTCAGATTCGCAATCGATTGATTCCCGCCGCCGACGAAACCCTGAACGCGATCGACGCGATTGATATTTCCGCCGGTGAACCGACGCTCACCGATCGAGCGGTTAACAGTTGAGTTGAAGCGTTGTGGCCGGAACTCCATCGATCTTTGGACTCGAGATCCAGCTGACGAGAAGCGTTGACCCGAAATCATTCGATTGCCGCTGAAACTTCGCACTGGCATCGAACGAAACGAGGGGCCACCGCCAAAACGTCCGGCCGGCATGGAGCGAAATGACGGACCTCCACCACCACCGCCACGCGCGGCAGCTCGCCCGCCTCCGGAGAAACCTCCGCCTCCGCCTTGCCCGTGATTATTGCCGCCTTGGACCGGCGCGATCAAAGCCGCACTGGCCAGGAAGGCGACTGCTAACAATTTAGTTTTCATTTCTTAATCCTTCTGGGTTGAGTTGTTACTGATTAAACCATTCAATT
>CAZFZG010000048.1:5135-8395 GCA_964523205.1 uncultured Chthoniobacteraceae bacterium
GGAAAGATTTCGTTCATCGAGTGCACAGAATTTAACGCGCTAAATTTGAGCGTATCCTGCGAATCGATCGACGTTCCGGAGTACCATCCTTTCACGGACCGCTGTCCCAAGAGGAGCGGAATCGGATCGACAGACAACGGACTCGTGGGGGCGCCGATCACCATCAGAACGCCGTTAGGCGCCAGGCCACCGAGCACCGCCGTCATCGCGTCGGCATTCGTCACGGTCGCGATCACGACGTTTGCGCCGCCTAATCTTTTCAATTCCGCGGCCGGATCTTTCTGCTGACTGTCAATGTAATCGACCGCGCCCAGTTTCTTGGCGAGCGGTTCCTTATCTTTTCCTCGCGCGATCGCGACGGTTTTGAAGCCCATCCTAGCCGCGAACTGGACGCCCAGATGACCAAGTCCGCCGATCCCCAGCACAGCGACCAAATCGCCCGGTCGTGCGCTGCTGTTGCGCAACGCGTTGAAGGTTGTGACTCCGGCGCACATTAGCGGAGCGTTTTCAACCGGAGACAGACCGTCGGGAACTGATGCGAGCGCTATCGAGGGCGCAATCAAGTACTCGGCGTACCCACCGTCAAACGAGATCCCGGTTGTTAAGAGATCGACCTGACAAGCAAAGAAATTTCCCCGCCGGCAGTTATCGCAGTAGCCGCAGTTTCCACCGTGCCATCCGACGCCGACCCGCTGGCCGGCTTTCCATTGCGCGACTCCGGAACCGACCTTATCGACGACTCCGATCACTTCATGTCCAGGAACGCGTGGGTATTGGATCCCAGGAAACAGTCCTTCTTTGACGACCGAATCGCTGTGACAAACACCACACGCCTCAACCTTAACGCGGACCCACCCAGCTTGTGGCTCAGGAATTTCACGTTCGACTAATTCAAAATCACCGCCTGCTTTGCTAATCTGCGCTGCTTTCATTTTCTTGTTCATGTAAATGTAGTTTCCGCAGAGATTACGAACTAGCCGCACGCATAAGCCAGCTCGTGATTGTGCGTGCCATGGATCGAGTGCGAAGTGGACACCTCCTCGTGCTTCGTGTCGACCGGCCTCAGATTCAGCTTCGCAACGTGTGCTTCGACTAAATCGGGAAGAAGCAGATGCGGGAACGAAGTTAACTTCCAAGCGCGCGATTCTTCTTCGTCGAGAACGAGGTCAATGATTTCGCGCAACTCCGGATAGGCTTGCTCGTAATCGTGCTGTAACTCTTGCTTCAGTTGCGTCATGGCGACTGAAACCGTCTGGAGGAAAACTGCGGTGGTTGGATCGGATAGTTGGTCAGTTTTCATAAGGTTGAGTTTTTCCGGTTTAGGTCGATTTATATTTGACTGGTCGTCTATAAAATTGGCAAAAAAGAGAACTAACGGGCGGCAGCTTCGGTGCGCTTCACGCCAAGGACATCGTTGGCCACTTGCTTAAACTCACGCAGCAACTCGATGTCGTTTTGGATCCGCGCCTGGGCCATGGTCCCCTGATAACAGGAAAACAGCGCCTTCGCTTTCGCAACCGGATCTGGCGCATCGATCAATCCCTGGGCCTGAGCGTCGCGCACAGCTGAAACAAAATAGTTCAATTTGTGGTCCATAATCCGATCGATAGCCTCTCGGACGATCTGGTCCTGAGTGCTGACTTCACTACCGACGCTCACAAACGGGCATCCTAGGATAGACCCGCATTTCTTCTGCAGTTCAGCCAACCGGTCGTGCACGAAGTCAAAGTAACGGCCGAGTCGGTCCAGTGGCGGAACGGTTGGCGAAAAAATCGCGTCCATTTCGGTCTTTTTCTTGTTCCAATCCGCTTCCAACGCGGCCGCCGCCAGCTCCGATTTCGACTTAAAGAAATAATAAAAGCTCCCCTTCTTCGCGCCGGCCTTATCGCAGATCGCGTCAACCGAGGTGGTGCCGTAGCTGTTGTGCCAGATCAGGTCCATCGCCGCATCAGTCAGCCGCTGTTTCATGTCGCTCACTCTTGGCATATACGAACCGTTTACATCCAGTAGACTGACTAGTCAACTATTTCGTTCAATATCTTTTTGCACTCAACTGCACCGTAAACCACGACCGATCGGTCAACTCAAAACTCTTGTTCCACCGCATCAAGGTACACCGAGAGAGGGTCTTGCCTCTTTGCCCTTTGGTCGCCCATGTCGGCTGCTTTGAGATAGTCGTCGAAAAATCCGCTCCGCGTCTGCAGTTTCACCGCTTCAAACCAGTTCATGTAATCGTCGATGTCGCTCATTCGCGCGCAAAGTTTCGCCCGCAATGTTTTTAATTCGCTCAGCCGTGCAGCGACCGGGCGATTCTTTCCAAGGGCAAGCTCACCGGCGATTTGCTGATAATCTTGAACCACTGGCCGCAGCACCGGGTGCGCGTGCGTTGCCAATAGCAGCAATTCCTGACCGAATCTTTGGAAAGCCAAGCGCTGTGCCGGAGTCGGCTTGACCCGCGAAAAAGAATCGAGCGACACCATTTTTCCGCGCCCATCAACCGGGGGAAATTTTGCTTCCAGGATTTGAGTTAACTCCGCGTCTGTTTGTGAAAAAGTCAGCAGATCGTTATCCCGCGAATGTCTGACCTCCGCGATCTTTACCTTCCACGCGGTTTCGAAGTCGCGGATGGCGGGAAATGCTGCCTGCAAATCAGCCAGTGGATCATTCGAGGCAAATGCAAGATGGTCGATGTAACGGTTCAAGCACCCGCGCCCACCCGAAGATTCTGCGAGCAACTGCACCAGAACGAACGAATAGGCGCGATAAAGTTCTCTTCCTCCGGAATCGAGTAACTCTCGCCGCTGCTCAAGGAATTCATGCAGAGACATGACCCGCTGCGGCACTGAGAGCGTAACGGCCAACCGGGAACGATCCGGATTCAAAGCCGATGACGCGAGCAAACCATCCACCAGCCAATTCGGCGGATCGACATATGCGTCGCCCGAAGCGATTCCGGTTGGGTTCCGGTAAATCATTTCCAAAAGAATCACGCGCGCGAGATCGCGCTCGATAGCAGCCGGATGCAGTTCTGACAAGATGGCTAGCTCGAGCCGCAGCTTCATGCCCGCTTCGGTCTCGCTGAACCGAAACCTTGCTGCGGGAGTGTCCGGCATGTTTGCAGCCCGAGACTGCAAATTGATCACGACCGGAATTTTCCAGGTATCGCTACGTTTCAAAATGGCCAGCAGTTCGGCCTTGGTCCGTTCAGCCAGCGCCGAAATTGAACCGCGAAAAGCCGTGTCTGCGCCGTAAATGACGAA
>CAZFZG010000048.1:8495-14498 GCA_964523205.1 uncultured Chthoniobacteraceae bacterium
TGCCGCGGCGGAGTGATGGTCACGCTGCCGTCGTGAAAGACGACGCTATCCATCTTAGCGAGCAATCTGCGTTCACGATCGAGCGCCGACCACAGGTCGGCAAAAATGATATCGGCAAATTTCATAATCGCGGGATGAATTGGCAACCGTCCAATCCAACCACCATTGTTAACCGCTGAAATTTTTCCCGAGTTCATATCGACGCGATAGGATGAGACGCTGTAGAGCGGATACCCAAAGCATGAGCGCTCCCACCCGATGATGCACGTACCCTCTTTTAAAACAACCGCCGCACGCTCGAAATCCAGCATCGGCTCATTTAGAACCTTCTTCTTTCCAGCCAGTCGGTAAGTCAGATAAGCGTTAACGTCTATTTGCGAATAATTCAGCACGGTCGACTTCAAAATCGCATTTTCCAATTCGAGATCCATCTGCACCGGGGCCGAAACTTTTATCGGAGCAGGAAATTCCGGTGGAAGTACCATCTGCACCACACCGGCCGTCACCGCAGCGGCCAACATCAATTTAGACGCGAAGAGAATATTCAGACGGGTCCGGCTCGGTCCCTTCATCATTTTTTGCAAGCGCCGGTGCGTTTCCGCCGCATCGTCGACTTTTTTCTGCGTAACAACTCCGGAACGGTCCAATCGCTGGCCGCAATTGTGGCAGTAAATCCGCTGCGGCTCGTTCTCGTGCCGACACTCCGTGCAAATTACTTTTGTAGTTGTCGTTGCTGCTGGCGTCATCCTGCGGATTCCTTTTTCGGTTTAGTTGAAGTTGTTGATGTCGATGTTTTTGAAGTTTTCGCTTCTTTGCCGGCCGCTGATTTTTCCCCAGTCGCGCTCGCGCTCGGCGCCTCTTTCTTGGCCGCATCTTGATACGCTTTGCTCCGATAATCGGTGATGTAGAAACCGGAGCCCTTGAAAATGATTCCGGCGCCGGTCCCGAGCAGTCGTTTCACCTTGCCGTGGCCCCACTTTCGCAGCCGGCAAAGCTCTTTGGGACATTCCGCGAACGGTTTGTCGCGCATCGACTGAAAAGCTTCGAAGTTCTGGTCGCATTTCTGGCAGTGGTACTCGTAAGTCGGCATGGCGGGAGTAAAACCCGCGAAAGTCTGGTTGGTCAAAAGCACAATTCAAGCCGCGCAGCACGGCTAAATTGCGCCGTTACCTCTCTTGACTTTGCTTGCCTCGCCGGTAGAGGGTTCGACCGAAAATTTTTTATGCTTTCGCCATTTAATGCCGGTTCAATGCATGTGCGGCTCGCACCTCGGACTCGTTGGTTCTCGATGTCGATCTTCGCCGCCGTGTCTCTGTTGATTTCCAGTTGCGAAGAAGATCTTCGTTACTCAGGCCAAACCCAGTACCTCGGCGGAATCTACGGCAACCAACCGACTTCCGGCGCGCCGGTCGACAATGTTTCTTATTGGGACGGTGATCACATTGGCGGCAAGGCTACTGTTAAAATCACCCTGAAAGAGCAACGCGCCTACTTCTACAAAAGCGGAATGCTGGTCGGCATCTCGCAGCTTTCCACTGGCCGCGAAGGCCTGAAAACGCCCATCGGCACGTTTTCGATCATTCAGAAGGATGTCAACCATGTCTCCACCAAATATGGCGATTTTTTGGACGACTCCGGCAACGTTGTGAAACCGAACGTCGCTGTGGGCGATCCAAAACCTCCCGGCACCCATTTCAAGGGCGCGCCGATGCCATACTTCATGCGCATCGTAGATGGCGTCGGAATGCACGCCGGCTATTTGCCCGGTTATCCAGCGTCCCACGGCTGTATTCGAATGCCGGAGTTCATGGCCCAGGCCTTTTTCAAATCAGTCTCCACTGGAACTCCGGTCACCATCACAAATTAGCGATCCACTTTTGAACCGTCGCCAAATCTCGGCGACCGTTCACGGTGGAAAAGAGGTTCGCCGCAGAGTTACTTGAGCGCGTCGCACAATCGGAGCCGATCGCGCGCAAGCTCGACCAGATCGCAAAGCAACGCGCGCTGGTAAAATTTTCCCACGTCATCGAATCGGCGCACGCTTTTCTCAGCGGCATCATCGCGAGAAATGTTCAGAAAACGGTCTGGATCCGTTGTCCGAGTGTACGAGCCCAGGATTCCGTTTACGAAACACTGCTCAACTGGCTTCCGGGCGCGCAGTTCTTGCCCGAAGCCGAGTTCGCTGCCGTCGAAAGCGTGCTTCCCGATCCGGAAATCGCGGCCGAACGTCTCGCTCTTCTCGCAAAGATCGATAGCGAACCGGGGCCGCACGTCATCGTCACGACTGGCGCGAGTCTCGAGCAGCCGGCGCCAAGACGCGGCGCGATGCCGGCCGCGACTTTGCGGATCAAACACGGCGCCGCTGTGTCAATGGAACAATTGCTCGAAAAACTGAGCGGCGCCGGTTACGAACGCGTCGCGCAAGTCACCACCCGAGGCCAGTTTGCCGTCCGCGGCGGCATTGTCGACCTCTATTCCTGGCAGGCGGCCCTGCCCGCGCGTGCCGAATTCTTCGGTGATAACGTTGAATCGCTTCGAGAGTTCGATATCAACACCCAGACTTCAGTCCGTGATCTACGCAAGATCGACATCTTGCTCGGCGCGGCGGACGACAACCGCGGCATCGTTGGCGACTACGTCGGCAAAGAGGATCTTATAATCGACCTCGAACCCAAGGAAACAACCGACGCGCGAGTTCGGATCAGCGAAGGCTGGATCGAAGAAGGACCCGAAGATTTCAGCGGCGCCTTCCAAGATTGCGACATTGGCGAGTTCGCGGTCGGGGATTTTCTCCTCGCTGAAGCAAAACGCGATCAGTTCGCCAAACACTTGGAGGAGTGGCGAAACGAGAAAGCGCGGGTGGTCGTCTATTTTCAGACCGAAGGCGAGATCGAACGTTTCCGCGAATTGATCAGCGCCGACGCGCTACAAGATGTCGATCTTGTTCTCGGCACCCTCGCCCGGGGTTTTTGCTTTCCTGACGCGAATCTGGTCATTCTCTCCGCCGCAGAATTGTTTGGCCGCTTCGCGCCGCACGCACGTCGCCGGCTTTATCACGCCGAGCGTCATCGCGCCCAAATTGATTTCAGCGAGCTGAACGAAGGCGACCTGGTTGTTCATCTCGAGCACGGAGTCGGACGTTTCCGTGGCCTTACGCGCATTCCAACTTCGACCGCGGAAACAACTACCAGCCCGGCTCGAACCGAGCAGGACGTCCTCGCGCTCGAGTTTGCCGACGAAGCGAAGCTCTATGTTCCGCTTGAACAAGCCTATCTCGTCTCGCGTTACGTCGGCGTCGGCAAACGGTCACCGGCCCTCAGCTCGCTGGCCGACTCAAAATGGGCCCGCGCGAAAAGGAATGCTGCCTCATCCATTTTCGATTACGCCGGACGGATGCTCACGGTCCAGGCCGAGCGCGAAACCGTGCCCGGCCACGCCTTCGGTCCAGACACAAAATGGCAGCTCGAATTCGAGCATTCGTTTCCGTTTCGCGAAACGCCCGATCAGATGAAGGCAATCATCGACGCAAAGATCGACATGGAGCGTCCACGCCCGATGGATCGCCTGATTTGCGGGGACGTCGGCTTTGGCAAAACCGAGGTGGCGATCCGCGCGGCGTTCAAATCAGTGATGGATGGGCGCCAGGTCGCCGTGTTAGCGCCCACGACCGTGCTCGCCCAACAGCACTTCGAAGTCTTTCGTCAACGCATGCTCGATTACCCGGTGCGAATCGAAATGCTCAGCCGGTTTCGATCGCAGAGCGAGCAGCAGAAAATTATCGGCCTGCTTCGGCAAGGCGGAGTCGACATCGTGATTGGCACCCATCGTCTGATTTCCGGTGATGTCGTTTTCAAGGATCTCGGCCTGGTCATTATCGACGAGGAACAGCGGTTCGGCGTTTTGCACAAAGAGAAATTCAAGGAGCTTTTCAAGCTCGTGGATGTGCTCACGCTCTCGGCTACCCCGATTCCGCGGACGCTTTATCTCTCGCTGGTCGGTGTGAAAGATATGTCGACAATCGAAACGCCGCCCCTTAACCGTTTGCCGGTCGAAACCATTATTTGCGGTTACGACGAGCGAATCATTCGGGACGCGATCAACCGCGAGCTTGAGCGCCAGGGCCAGGTCTATTTCTTGCACAATCGCGTCCACACGATCGAGCGCGTCCGCGAAAAAATTGTCGATCTTGTCCCGAATGCGCGCGTTGAAATCGCCCACGGCCAGATGGAATCCGACGAGCTCGAGGAAATCATGGCACGTTTCGTCGCTGGAAAGATCGACGTGCTCATCTGCACCACCATCATCGAGAGCGGTCTCGATATTCCAAACGCTAACACCATCATCATCGACCGGGCGGATCGTTTCGGGCTGGCCGATCTTTACCAACTCCGTGGCCGGGTTGGCCGAGCCGAGCACAAAGCTTACGCGTATCTGATGTTGCCGCGCGAAATGATGACTATCGGCGCCGCGCGGAAACGCATCAACGCGATCAAGCAGTACAGCTCGCTGGGCGCCGGTTTTCGCATCGCCATGCGAGATCTCGAAATCCGGGGCGCTGGCAGCATTCTCGGCACCGCGCAGAGCGGCCATATCATGGCGATCGGCTTCGATTTGTATTGCCAGTTGCTCAAGCAGGCCGTGGCGCAGCTCAAAGGTCGAAAATTTCAACCGCGCCTCGACGCCGATCTTCGAGTCGATTTTGTGGCCACCAACGAAGCCGAATTCGCGCGCCTAGGCCCCGAGCAGCGGATTCCGGCTTTCGTTCCGGCCAGCTACATCAGCGACACTGGGTTGCGTATCAAAGCGTATCGTGAAGTTGCCGAGATCAGCAGCCGTGACCAGTTGGACAGAGTCCGAAAAGAATGGCGTGACCGGTTCGGCAAATTCCCTAACCCGGTTGAGAATTTGTTCCTGCTCGCCGAAATCAAGCTCGCTGCCGCCAAAGCCGAGATCAGCCGCCTAGAGGTACGCGAAAGAAAACTGATGCTCACCCGGCGCGGTGAATTTGTACTTGTCGACGGCAAATTCCCTCGTTTAGTTGCAACGCCCCTGCACCTCAGCGAGGTCCTGGAATTAACAAAAAGATTCACATGATGCGCCCAATTCTCGTCGGACTGATCGCAATCAGTTTGCTGAATTTTTCGCCACTCAGCCGCGCGGCTTATGCGGCTCAGCCGGAACCGGAAGTCGTCGACGGCGTCGCTGCGGTGGTCAACGGCGATGTCATCACCTATTCGCAAGTCCGCGGCTTGGTTGGCCCGCGCGAAAAAGTATTGCGCGCTCAGTTCAGTGGCGAAGAGCTGGTTAAGGCAGTGAAGGCCGCGCGCGAAGCCGCGCTCCAGGATTTGATCGATCGCCAGCTTATCCTGCAGGCCTTCAAGAGCGAAAACTTTCAGATTCCGGATCATTTCATCGAAGAACGCATGCACGATATCGTCCGGACCGATTTTGGCGGGGACCGTAACACCTTCATCAAGACGCTCGAGGCCCAAAACTTCACCATGGGCGAATTCAAAAAGATGGAGACGGAAAAAATGATCGTCCAGGCGATGCGGAGCAAGAACGTGAAGTTCGACCTCATCGCCTCGCCCATAAAAGTGGAGGAATATTACAAGACCCACCGCGACGAGTTCACCAGCAAGGACAAAATCAAGTTGCGCCTGATCATGATTCCGAGCCATGCCAGTGACGGCGAAGCCGCCGCCCAAGGAGCGATGGCCGAAGAAGTCTTCACCAAGCTCGCCCATGGCGCCGAGTTCGACCGGATGGCCCAGCTTTATTCAGAGGACAGCACGCGTGAAAGCGGCGGCGATTGGGGCTGGGTCGACCGCAAGACGCTGGCCGGCCCGCTCGAGAAAGCAGCCTTCGCGCTCCGGTCGGGAAAGATCAGCAATATCATCGAGTTCAGCGGCAACTACTACATTCTCAAGGTGGAAGACAGACAAGGCGGCGAAACCAAATCGCTGGCCGACGCCCGGGCTGACATCGAAAAGAAATTGATCC
>CAZFZG010000048.1:14598-16026 GCA_964523205.1 uncultured Chthoniobacteraceae bacterium
AGGTAGGGGCGATTGACCTCAATCGCCCGTTTGTTGAAGATGCGCCATGCGACCGCGCATCGGAATCACGCTGGGCGATTGTGCCGGAATCGGGCCGGAGATTGTCGATCTTGCATTGAAATCGGGACGCATTCCCGATTCAGCAGACTACCAAGTCGTCGGCCGGAAGCCGAATTGCAAACCGGGCCAGCCGTCGATTGAAACTGCGCGCGCCGCTGCCGCCGCACTCGAAGAAGTAGTCACCCGCGCGCGCCGCGGCGAATTACGCGCGGTGGTGACCGGACCGATTCACAAAGCACGAATGTACGAAGCCGGATTCAAATTCCCGGGACAAACCGAATTCTTCGCCGAGCGCTGCGGCGTGAAGAATTTCGCGATGTGCCTGACCGGCGGCAAACTTACCGTCGCGCTGGTGACCGCGCACATTCCGCTGAATGATGTTCCAAAAAAACTCAAATCAACCGAGATCGTCCGGGTCGGTTTGTTGCTTGCGCAGTTTCTCCACCGGCGAAGGGCGTCCGAGAACTTGAATGCAACAAGCATTCAAGTTTCGAGGAAGCAAACGGCGAGATCGAATGCTTTGAGCACTCAAGTTCGCATCGCTGTCGCCGGATTGAATCCGCACGCCGGCGAATCGGGAAAACTCGGGCGCGAAGAAATTGAACTCATCGCGCCAGCCGTGGAACAGCTGAAAGCTAAAAGGGGAAAGCTGAAAGCCGAAATTTCTGGACCCCACTCGCCGGACACGGTCTTTCAGCGGGCGGCCAAGGGTGAATTCGATGCCGTCCTTTGCATGTATCACGATCAAGGTCTCATCCCCTTCAAATTCCACGCGTTTCACAGCGGCGTGAACACAACGCTCGGTTTGCCTTTTCCGCGGACTAGTCCCGATCACGGCACAGCGTTTGAGATCGCCGGGAAAGGAATCGCCAAGCCCGACAGCATGATCGCGGCTATCAATCTCGCAGTTGAGTTGGCGGCGAAGAAATGACGAAGCATGAATGCCGAATGTCGAAGGAAGCCCGAATGCTCAAATCACGAAGCCTGATCCGACCACGTTTTCGGAATTCGGATCTTCGTCATTGTTTCGTCATTCGTCATTCGGATTTCGACATTTTTGAAAGGTAAGGCATGACCAGGACGCAAAAGTACCTCTCCGTTTTCAACATCGGGCTCCAGAACACGTTCGTTTATCGCTGGAATTATTTTTTGCGCGCGGCGTTCGGATTAATCCCGCTCGCCGGCACCGTTTTTCTTTGGAACGCGGTCTTCCAAGAGCGCGGGAGCGGTCTCCACGGTTACAACCAGGGATCGATGATTTATTATTACCTGCTCATGATCCTGGTCAGCAATCTGGTCACGCCGACCGAGGACGAATGGCAAATCGCCGCCGACATTCGCGAAGGCCAGATCAACGCGCTCCTGACC
>CAZFZG010000049.1:0-15736 GCA_964523205.1 uncultured Chthoniobacteraceae bacterium
AGCTCGGCCATGTGTTTTGGCCGACGTTCGCTCAGGTCGACAATCTGGTGGCGGCAGCTCGTGCCGGACGCGATGACAACGTCGGGTTGTTGATTGTCGATCTTGCGAAGCAGATCAGCGGCGACTTGTTTAGATAATTCGTATTTCTCGGCGAGCGCGCCAAATGCTCCAGCCATTCCACAGCACGCGGTATCCAATAAAGTGGCGCGATGTCCCGGCAATCGTTCCACCAGTCGCGCCATGAATTCCGGATTCATCAGCGACCTGGCGTGACAATGCGGGTGGATCGCAACGCTTATTTGGCGTTCTTTGAATTGAAGCGCATCGGGTTCGCGCTCCAACAGATCGTCCACAAATTTTTCGAACAGGAAACAGCGCTCAGCGACTTTGTCGGCGCCTTCGATCTTCAGCTCGCGATAATCGTCCACGAACATCGACCAGCACGATGGCTCCAGGAAAAGAATCGGCGGAGCCGCTTGTTGAGAGGTTGAGTTGTTGAGGAGTTGAGTCGACAAGAGATCGATGTTGTGTTGCGCCAATTCACCGGCGGCGTCTAGATTTCCCTGACTGAATGCTGGTCGTCCGCAGCATTTCCGGTTTTCCATGAGCTCAACTTCGAAGCCAAGCGCTTGGAGCACTTTCACGGCCGCAATTCCGATGTTCGGCTCGTGATAGCGAACGAAGGTGTCGTCCCAGAGAATGACTTTGCCGTGTGACCCGCTCCCGCCATTTCGTTTCGCCTTCTCAGCAAACCATTTATCGAACCGTTCGCTCGCGTAATGCGGCAGCGATCGCTTCGCCGAAATATCGAGCGTTTTCTCCATGAACTTGCGAACCGGCGCAAAATCGGCAATCGCGTTTGTAAGCCAGGGCATCGCGCAGCCAATCCGGCCCAACAAATCGACATTGCTGAAGATTTGTTCGCGCAGCGGTAAACCGTCGCGTTTCCAGCGCGCGTGCAGCATTTCGGCTTTGAGCAACGCGAGGTTCACGTTCGACGGGCATTCCGGCGTGCAACCTTTGCAGGATAGACAATTAGTCAGCGCGGCATCGAGCTCCTCCGATTTCAACGGATCGTGCCCGTTGGCGCGCAATTCGAGCGAGCGTCGAATAATGTTGGCGCGACCGCGGGTGGACATCACTTCGTCGTGCGTCGCCATGAATGTCGGACACATGATGCCGGTCTGTTTGAGACAACCGCCGCAGCCATTGCACTGCTCGAGATTGCCAATGAACGATCGGTCCTTGAACGCGAAATCCAGCCGCGGCTCGAACGGCAGCTTGATTGGCCGGACGAAGTTGTTCCGCAGATGATTGTCGATCTTGTAGCTGAACCCGAAAATCTTCCCGGGATTAAAAATGTTTTTGGGATCGAACATTCGCTTGATTTCGCGCATGACGTTGAGCAACGCGTCGCCCAGCTGGTCGCGCATGTATTCGGTGCGGGCGATGCCGACACCGTGCTCGGCGGAGAGCGATCCTTTGAATTGGCGGACCAGCGCGGAAGTTTGATCGGCGACCAGCCGAAACTTTTTCAAATCTTCGGCAGTATGTAGATCAAGAACCGGACGCACATGGAGCAAACCGCTCGCGGCATGGCCGTAGTAGCTCGCCTCCAGTCCGAGCGAACGCATAATCGACTGCAAACCGCGAACGTAATCGGGCAATTGCGCCGGACGGACCGCGGCGTCTTCGATGAATGCGACCGGCTTCTTTGGACCGACGCAACCGGTCAGAAGCGAAAGACCCGCTTTCCGAACGGACCAAACCAGATTCATTTCGTTTGCGTCGCGACAAATTCTTGTGCGCAATCCGAGATATTTCGATTGCAAAGTCGACAATCGCGCCTCGACGTCGTCGTAGAACTCGACCAGCAAAATCGCTTCGCATGGTTGCGTATCGAGCTCGAGCAAATCGCGCGCGGCCTGGAAGTGAAGCTGGCCTTTGGTTTGGTCGAGGAGGGGACGGTCGATGTGCTCAATCGCGGCCGGTTTGAGATCGAGCAATTCCACCGTGGCCTCCATCGCGTCCATCACCGAGGCGAAAAAGATGAGGCCGAGGCCTTTCTCGGCCGGCAACGGTGAAATTTTCAGCTCGGCTGAGAAAATCGCGGCCAGTGTTCCTTCGCTGCCGGCCAGGATCTCATTCAGATTGGTCGGAGCCCGTAAAAATCGCTCGATTCCATAGCCGGGCCAACGTTTGAGCAAACCTGGCGGCCAACGTTCGGCCATTTCGGAAGCGTGGGCGCGCAAGAGATTGCAGATCTTACTCTGTTCTTCGGGCAAAGATTCGTGAGAAGAACCGATGTCGACGCTTCTGCCGTCTGCCAAAACGATCTCGGTCCAGAGCACGTGATCCGCTGTTGTTCCGTAAACCGGAACGTGCGCCCCTGAGGAATTGTTGGCGATCATTCCGCCAATGGTCGCGCGGTTGCTGGTGGCGACGTCCGGGCCGAAACAAAATCCGTGCGGTTTTAAAAACGCGTTTAGCTGATCGAGCACCACGCCCGCGCCGACCCGCACGCTCCGCTTCTCGACGTCGAGATTGTCGATCTTGCGATTGTGGCGCGAGAAATCGACTATCAATCCATCGCCGATGGAATTTCCGACCAGACTGGTGCCGGCGCCGCGGGGTGTAATCGAAATGTTTTCGTCGGCGGCGTTTTTGATGATGGCTCTCGCTTCCCAGGTCGTGCTCGGAAAGGCAACGCCGCCTGGCTCGATCTGGTAAATCGACGCGTCGGTGGCATAGAGTTGCCGAGTCAAGTCATCAAATCGGACGTCGCAGCCCGAAGCGCGGAGCTTTTGTTGAGTGGCAGGACTGATCACCGTCGCCACTTTATCACAAGACCGCAGGCTCGAGGGGGCTGGCAGGTGAATTGCTATAAGTGCGCTCGATTTGTGAGCTTTGCGGTGAAAAGCAAAATCCGGTACAACGGACAGGAATATTCCAGTCCGGCCGAATTGCCGCCTGATGTTCGATTGGCTTACAAAAAGGCGCTTCACGAAGGCGGATTTAGGAAACGGTTCACGATCAACGGTCAAAAATTCGCCAGTGAAGATGCGATGCCGCCTGATGTCCGAAAGCTTTGCGAGGACGTGATGAGCGTGATCGAGAACAACGGCGAAGTGACACTTCCGAAGGCGGAACCGCTGTTGACCAAGAAAGAAGTCGCGATCGTAGTCGCGTTTGGCGCTGGTATCCTGGCGCTGGTTCTTGTGCGAATCGTGGCTAATTAATTCACAGCGTCCGAAAAAAGCGGCATTTGCAATTCCTCCGGCTCGGTTTCGGCAAGGCGCACCCCCAAACCGATGAGCCGCACTTTTTTACCGGTGCGAGCAAAAGCTTCGGCCAATAACGAGCGAAACGCTGGGAGAGTTGGCTCCAGTCCGGCACGTTCTGCCGTCGTTCTGGTGAAGTCGGCAAACTTCAGTTTCACGAAGATTTTGGTTATGCGACGCTCGGTTTCTTTTTGAGCGAGATCGGCCATCAGCTCCTCGAACAATTCTCCGAGGCGCTCTTCGCATTGCTCAAGGGTTTCCAGGTCGCTGACGAAAGTCTCTTCCGTACTGAGCGATTTTCGCGGCCGGTCCGGTTCGACCGGGCGATCATCGATGCCGCGGCAGAGATCGAACAGTTCACTGCCGAATTTGCCGAAAAGATCGACCAGCTCGGGTCGCGAGAAACGCTGCATCTCGCCGCAAGTCCGCACTCCGAGCTCCTGCAATCGTTTCTCGGTCTTTTCGCCAATTCCCCAGATTTCGCGGACCGGCAGGTTCTGCACGAACTCGGGAACTTCGGCCGCCGTGACCTCTAGCTGGCCGTTGGGCTTGCGCATCGTGCTCGCGATCTTCGCGATCAATTTGTTTGGTCCAATGCCGGCCGATGACGTCAGTTTGGTCTTTTGGAAAATTAAATCCCGGATCACTTCCGCCAGCGCACCGGGCGCGCCGGGATGGGCGGTGACGTCAAGATACGCTTCATCGAGCGAAAGTGGTTCAACCAACGGCGTGAAGCGATGCAAGATTTCCCGGACGACCGCCGCTTCCCGCCGGTAAACATCGAATCGTGTCGGCAACACGATCAATCCCGGACAACGTTGCAATGCCATGAAAGTCGGCATTGCCGAACGAACGCCGAAAGCGCGGGCTTCGTAATTGCAGGTTGTCAGCACGCCGCGACGATCTCGCGCGCCGCCAACCCCAACCGGTTTTCCGCGCAAAGCCGGCCGGTCGCGCACTTCGATCGCTGCGTAAAAGCAATCCATGTCGAGATGGATGATGGCGCGAGGCGATTTCATCTCCACAATGCAGCTTCGACCAATGGTTTAGCTCGCGCCAGCGACCTTTGGGTTGACGAGCAAAATCGAAATCTGGTAAAAGATTGGTCCCCGCATCCGGCAGGCCATGTCTCTGATCCCGAGCGAATCCTACAGTTTTCCCGATCACTTCACCAAGACGGTGACTCCGTCGCGGAAGCCACCGGAAGAAAAGAAAGCAAAAGTCGATGCGCCTCGAAAGAAACCGACGATTGTAGTCCTTCCCGATCCGCGTCCGGAGCCGGCGCCGATGTTGGCAGAGCAAGAATCGCAATTCTTTGCTGAAGAGCCGCCGATGGTGACGGTGCGGCGGGAAGTTGAACCATTTCGACCTAAACCGCCGCCGGCAACTGAACCACCGCGACCCAAACCGCTGCCTGCGGTTGAACCCGTGCGCAGCAAGCCGGTGCCGCTAAACCCCGCTCTGCTTCGGGCGAGCGCTCCGCCGCCACGAATTCCAGATGGACCGGTCCGAAAGACGCCGCTTCCGGCGACACTCAAACCGAAAGTGCGGTGGAACAATCGCGCACCGGCGACGGATCCGACGCCTGTTCGACAAAACAGCGTCGAACCCGCGAAAGTCGCAGTCCCGCCACCAAACATAATTCCGATGCAGCCGAAGCCTGCGCCCGCACGGCCGTTGCGCCCGCCACCGCCAGCGCCCGCGATGCGCGAACCAGTTCAACCACCACCGCCGCCCCCGAAGCCAGTTGTGGCTGCGCCGCAGAAGCGGCCCGTTCAAGCGAAGCCTGTGATGCAGAAACCGCAGACGCCGGCTGCTCCGAATCCGCAAACTGAATTTTTCGAGATGTTCGCGGAGAGCGGCCAAGAAGCTGCGATGAGACGTCGCCGGCAAATGAAGTTTCGCCGCTTCATAGCCTGTGAAGTGGCGGCCTTAGCTTTCTTGGTGCCGCTGGTGATTCTCGGACTCACGCTCGACATCACCGCCCCGGCACTTCGTTGGCTGATGAACGTGTTCACCATCGCGGCCGCGATTTCGGCGGCGCTGATTCCCATTCTCTTTTACGCAGTTACGCCAGCGCTGCCCGAGCTGGAGCGCTAAGTCCAACTGGATTGGCACCAACCTGGCGGTTGGCAATCATGTCCAGAGCCGGATTGCCTTTTCGCGGAATTTACGCGATGGACGATCGACCATTATGAAGCCGGCAGTCACGCGAGTGTTCATGGTGCGACATGGCGCGACAGTGTTGAGCGCGGAGGACCGGTTTGCTGGCGCGACGGACGTCGAGCTTTCCGATGAAGGCCGCGAGCAAACGCGGCGATTAGCCGAGCGCTTGAGCCACGAAAAAATAGTTGCGGTTTACGCGTCGCCGCTCGGGCGAACGGTTGAAACGGCGCGGATACTGGCCGCGCCACACGAGCTCGAGGTGCTGACGTGCGATGGTTTGCGGGAAATTAATCATGGTCGTTGGGAGCAGATGACGCGGCGGGAAGTCGAAGAGAAATTTCCCGAAGAAGCGGCCGAGTGGGAGAAGGACCCGTACACTTTCGCACCGCTTGGCGGTGAAAGCGGTCTTGCGGTGACGGCACGCGCGTTACCAGTGCTGATTGAGCTGGTGCGCGGTCATCCTGGCGAAAACATTCTGGTTGTTTCGCACAAGGCGACAATTCGGCTTTTGTTGAGCTCGCTGCTCGGGTTCGATCCCCGACGCTACCGAGACAATCTCGACCAAAAGCCGGCCGCGCTGAACATTGTCGATTTTCGTGACGCCACTCATGCCCGGTTGACTCTGTTCAACGACACCTCGCACTACGACAAAGCTGGCACGGCGATCCCGGAAATCTCCCAGTCACGTTTGTCGAGGTGGTGGAATATGCGAAGCGACCAATCACGGTGACGGCGTCGGCTCCTTTAGTAATTGGCGCGACCGGCGGTTCGGGGACGCGCGTAATCGCGCGACTGGCACGTCACGCCGGTTACGATCTGGGGCGCAATTTGAATTCCGCGGAGGATGCGCTCGAGTTCTATTCGTTTCACGACAAATGGATTGATCGATTTGTCAGAGCCGAACGTCACGGCGGCCGTTTATCCGGTGCCGAACTTGAGGCAATGAAATTGGAATTTCAATCGGCGTTGAATCAACATCGGCCATCGAGTTCGCAAACAACCCTTTGGGGTTGGAAAGCACCGCGGAGCATTTATCTGCTCTCTTTTCTTCAGGGACAGTTTCCGCACTTGAAGTTCATTCACCTGCTCCGCGATGGCCGAGACATGGCTCTCTCCCCAAATCAGAACCAATTGAACAAACATGGAGCCGCAGTTTTGAGCTGGCCCGAAAGATTATTTCGTTCCAGGCCGGAACGTTCGCTCTTGTTATGGGAGCGGGTGAACCTTCACGCTGCGCAACTTGGCCAATCGACCCTGGGCCATGACTATCTGCGCGTCCGATTCGAGGATCTCTGCGCAAAACCGGTCGAGACCACGGCGCAGATCATGAATTTCCTCGGTGCGAGAGTTGATCCTGAAGCCATTGCTCGGGCCGAAATTTCACCGCCCTCAACTTTGGAGCGTTGGCGCACTTACTCGCCGGAGTTGATCGCGAAGTTAGAATGCCTCGGCGCGGATTCGCTGCGGAAGTTTGGTTATTTGGCCTGAGAATTCCACGGCCTTACCACTGAGAAAGGGTCCATAGTCGATCAATTTCGGACTTTGCAATTAGCTTGTCCCTTTAGATATTGAACGGCTAACTTTTCTCCGAAATGGACGCTTCCACTTCTCTCGACACCCATCACGATCCACACGCGCACAGCGGCGAGCACGACCACCATGAGCTCGGGTTCTGGCGCAAATACATTTTTTCGACTGACCACAAGGTTATCGGCATTCAGTACGGGCTCTGCGGCCTGGTTTTTTTGTTCTTTGGCTTTTCCCTGATGATGATTATGCGCTGGCAATTGGCTTATCCCGGCCAGGCTTTGCCGGTGATCGGTAAATGGCTGCCCTATTTCTTCGGTCCGAACACCATGCCAGACGGCAAGATGACGCCCGAGTTCTACAACTCGCTCGGCGCGATGCACGGCACGATTATGATCTTTCTCGGGGTGGTGCCAGTGGCGTTTGCGGCGTTCGGCAACTTCGTCGTGCCACTCCAAATCGGAGCGCCGGACATGACTTTTCCGAAAGTGAACGCGGCCAGCTTCTGGGCGTTTGGGGTCGGTGGCGCGATCATGCTCACCAGCTTCTTTGTTCCCGGCGGCGCGGCTAAGGGCGGCTGGACTTCCTATACACCTTTGTCCGATATCTCTGACAAAGGCCCGGGGTTCCATCCGTTTCTCAACGGGCAAACGTTGTGGCTGCTTGGATTTATTTTCCTAATTACGTCGTCGTTGCTCGGGGCGGTGAACTTCATTACCACGATCATTCAACTGCGGGCCAAGGGTCTGACTTGGATGCGACTTCCGTTTTTCGTCTGGGCGCAATTTGTGACCGCGTTTCTGCTGCTGCTAGCGTTTCCGCCGCTCGAAGCCGCTATCGTCATGCAACTAATGGATCGCACGGCGGCCACGAGCTTCTTTCTGCCTGCAGGGATGATCGTCAACGGCGCTCCGGTCCACATCAGCGGCGGCGGTAGTCCGTTACTTTGGCAACACTTGTTTTGGTTCCTTGGACACCCGGAAGTTTACGTTTTGATTTTGCCGGCGTTCGGCATCGTCGCAGAAATTCTGGCCAATAATTCGCGCAAACCGCTTTGGGGTTACAAATCGCTGGTTTTTTCTGTGCTGGTGATCGGATTCCTCTCCTTCATCGTCTGGGCGCATCATATGTGGCTCACTGGAATGGGATCGACGGTGAGCGCCTTTTTCCAGACTACCACGCTGCTGATCTCCATCCCGTCCGTCATCATTCTCAGCGCGTTTTTCATTTCGCTCTGGGGCGGGTCGATTCGATTTAACGTCCCGATGCTCTGGGTCACTGCGTTCCTGCCAATGTTCGGAATCGGCGGCCTCACCGGTATCCCGCTCGCGTTTAATTCAGCCGATCTTTATTTGCACGACACTTACTACGTCATCGCGCATTTTCATTACATTGTCGCGCCGGGCACGATTTTCGGATTGTTCGCCGGGGTTTACTATTGGTTCCCGAAAGCGACCGGCCGAACCATGAACGAGTTCTGGGGCAAAGTGCATTTCTGGCCGTCGCTGATCTGCATGAACGTGATTTTCTTGCCGATGTTTTTGCAGGGAATGCTCGGGATGCATCGCCGGTGGTACGATGGCGGCCAGGGCTGGACGCTGTCGGGCGAACACATCTGGGGTCTGACCGGATTTCAATGGAACACGCCAATCTCGTGGGCTGCGTGGATCATGGGGTTAGCCCAAATTCCGTTCATTATCAATTTCTTCTGGAGCATCAAGCACGGCAAGAAAGTGGACGATAATCCGTGGCAAGCGACTACCTTGGAGTGGACTGCGCCGAACCGTCCGCCGCACGGAAATTTCGTGACCACACCGGTCGCTTATCGCGGACCGTACGAATACAGCCTCCCTGGACGAGACAAAGATTACACCATGCAAAACGAACCGGTGGAAGAATCTGAGCGCCGGCCGCGCAAGGTCACCGAACCGGTTTTGGTCGGTTAGCGAATGGAAATCCCGTACACAATTTCGACCCGACCGGATACGGGTCTGTGGAATGCCAAGATCGGCATCTGGCTCTTTCTCGCGTCGGAAGTGATGCTGTTCGGCGGACTTTTCTCCGCTTACGTTTTTTTGCGACTCGATGCCCAGCCCGGCGAATGGCCGCACGGTCTGCTCAACGTTCCGGTCGGCACGATGAACACAGCAATCCTCATCATGTCATCGGTCACGGTCGTGCTGGCCTGGGCCGCGCTGAAAATGCGGCGCTATACAGCGTATTGGTGGTACATGCTCGCCACTATTTTGTGCGGCGTGATCTTCCTGTTCGTAAAACTTTATTACGAATGGCCGCAGAAGTTTGAGCATTTTGGGGCATTTATTAAACCGGAAGCGCGCGAAAAATATGAGCAGTATCTCGGCAACCATCACCGGGAATCCAAAGGATTGGAGCCGCGAATCGAAATCTCCGGGCATTTGGAAAACCACGAAGCACTGCACGATCCGAACGCGAAGGAATACGAGATCGCGCTCGACCCGGTCTTTGTCGACCCGAACAATCCAGTTAATGACCGGCCGCACTTTCTTTACGTTCCGCCGACCGATCACGTTGCGAAGATCGAGAAGGAGGATGTTGAACGAATCGATTCATTCGGTCCGTGGCACAGCGCCTACTTTGCGAGCTATTTTACGATCACCGGCTTGCACGGCGCGCACGTGCTCGGCGGCGTGCTCGTTTTCCTCTACATGTGGCTGCCGGTCAGCAAAAAAGTTTATCAGCGGAACCCCGAGCACCTCGCCAACCGGGTGGAAGTTTGCGGTCTCTTCTGGCACTTTGTCGATCTTGTCTGGATTTTTGTCTTTCCGCTTTTCTATTTGCTCTAGCCATGAACAACCCGCCTGATATTGCCCAAGATCCAGCGGAGCATGAGGAGTACGCGCACGGCGTACACCAGCATGTTTCGCGATACTTAATGGTTGGTGGCCTTCTGCTTTTCTTCACCCTGCTCACAGTGGCATTGTCTTATGTCGATTTCGGCGGGTTCTTTTCGTGGCTGTTCCATATCAATGTTTCACCTGAAGGCGGCCGGAAGTTGAACATCACGGTCGCGATTTTGGTCGCAGCTTTTAAAGCAAGCTTGGTTGGGTTGATCTTTATGCACCTCGCCGCCGAGAAGCGATTGATCTATCGGGTTTTAATTTTCACCGGCTTGTTTGTTCTCGCGCTTTTCTGGCTCACTTATCTGGCGTGGTACGATCCAGTCTCTCGCTAAATGTCACTCAAAGCGTTCCATATTATTTTTGTGATTTTCTCGACGCTGCTGGCGTTGGGCGTGGGCGGATGGTGCGTTTGGGTCAATCTGGTCGAAGGCGCGCCGGTTTATCTCGCCGGAGCGATCGCCTCTTTTACCAGCGCGGCCGCCCTGGTTATTTACGGAATCTGGTTTTACCGGAAGATGAAACGGCTCCGCATTATCACGTGAAAAGGCTCCTGGCGATCTCGATGATCTTGACCTTGCTGACTGCGCAGCAACTGACCGCATGTCCGTTTTGTTACGGCGCCAAAGACGGCAAAGCCACCGAGCATATGGCCGTCGCGATCTGGTTTTTATTCGGGGCCGTGATGTCGGTTATCGGCGGAATCGGCGCAGCCAGTTACAGCATTTGGAAGCATGGCCGGATGCCGACTCCGCCTCACGAGCAATTGATCGAGGATTTGGACAAGGATGAATAGCCTCGCCCTGATCAACGAATTTCTCGGGCAGCCGCCGAATGCTTCCGAACATGGCTACCAGATCGATCACATCCTCGAGTTCTCACATTGGTTCATGGGCGCGTTGTTCGTTGGTTGGTCGACATTCTTCATTTTTGTCCTGATTCGCTTTCGCAAAGGCCGCCATCCAAACGCCGACCACACCGGTGTTCGTAGCGGAATTTCGACGCACCTGGAGTTTTCAGTGGTGCTGATCGAGGCCGTCCTTCTCATCGGTTTCGCAATCCCGCTTTGGGCCAAGCGAGTGAACGAATTTCCGACGGCGCAGGACGCAATTCTTGTTCACGTTGTCGGTCAGCAGTTCAATTGGACTTTTCACATGCCGGGGCCGGACGGCCAGTTTGGGCGACGCGAGATCGGTTTGGTGACCAATTCGAATCCACTTGGAATCGATCCGAACGATCCAGCCGGGAAAGATGACATTGTCGTGCTTGGCGAGCTGCACGTGCCGATCAACCATCCGGTGATCATCGAATTGTCGTCGAAGGACGTGATCCACAATTTCGATATTCCGCATATGCGGATCGCGGCCGATGCGATTCCGGGTTCGCTCATTCCGATGTGGTTCAAACCGATCAAGACCGGCACTTACGAAGTCGTGTGCGGCCAACTTTGCGGGTTGGGTCATTATGGAATGAAGGGGACGGTGGTTGTCGATTCCCCGGCCGACTATCAAGCGTGGTTGAAAGAGCGCGCGGAGTTAGCGGGAACACAAAATGCGCCGCCAGCAACGCAACAGCCACCGGGTGCGCCGAAGCAGCCGAATCCCGCCGCGCAATCAGAACAAAAGCCGCCACAGCCAGCGCCAAGCCCGAGTCAGTTGTAGCCGCTTGGCTATGCAAAGCGCGCGCGTCGCCCGCAGGGACGACGGCTAGAAAATATCTGCGAAATCCGCGTAATCCGCGATTAATCTGATTCGAATGGGTTCGGCGAGCTCGACAATTTGGCTAAATCGCTTCGCGTGGTTCACCGCGTTCGCGACTCTGCTTTTGATTTGCAGCGGAGGGATGGTCACGAGCAAAGGTGTCGGCCTGGCCGTGCCCGACTGGCCGACCACGTTCGGTTACAACATGTTCCTGTTTCCGGTTTCGAAGTGGATTGGCGGGGTTTTGTTCGAGCACACCCACCGCCTCATTGCCTCAACGGTTGGCTTTCTCACCATCATCCTCGCAATCTGGCTCTGGCGCGATGAAGATCGACAAGCGGTTAGGACACTAGGGCTTCTCGCTGTCGCCGGCGTAATTCTTCAGGGAATTCTCGGCGGTTTGCGGGTTACGATGTTGAAGGATCAGATCGGGATCCTTCACGGCTGTCTCGCCCAGGCATTTCTCGGCTTGATCGTGCTGATCGCGATCATGACGACAGATTTCTGGCGATCGGTAGACTTGAATGCTTCAAGCATTCAAGTTTCTCGGCTTTCGTCACTCAAAACAATCGCAATGGTGACGGCCCTCGCAATCTACTTCCAACTCGCGCTCGGGGCGACGATGCGGCATCAGCATAAAGATCTGGCCATCCTTGATTTTCCGACGGCGAACGGCGGGTGGATTCCGGACACGAGCGCAGCGACGTTGGCAAGAATCAACGCGTGGCGCGACGCGCGCGCGCTTTCGGATGTCGATGCGTTCCAGATCTGGCTGCAGATGGCGCATCGATTCGTCGCAGTGGTCATTGGAATCTCGGTGATCCTGTTTTTCATCCGCGTCGGAAGGAACGCGCCTCAAATCTCCGCGCTCCGCCGGTTGTCGATCCTCTGGATGATCTTGTTTTTCGTTCAATTCACGCTTGGCGCCTGGACGATTTGGAGTAACAAGGCGGCCGATATCGCGACAACGCATGTCGCTGTCGGGGCGGTCATGTTATCGTTTGGGGTGAGCGCGTGGGCCATTTGCTCGCGCGTATTGCGGACGAAACATTCATGAAAGCGGCAGCGATTGAATCTCAGCCTGAAACGCGAGGAGCGCTTTCTGGGTTCACTCGAGATTTGATCGAACTGGTCAAGGCGCGACTCACGCTGCTCGTTTTGCTGACAACAGCAGTTGGTTTTTACCTTGGCGCGGACGGTCCGATCAACTGGAGCGCGCTGTTGCACACGGTTTTGGGAACGGCTGCTGCCGCGGCCGGTGCCGCCGCCCTCAATCAATGGTGGGAATACAAACTGGATGCGATGATGCACCGAACACAATCCCGGCCGGTCCCTGCCGGACGTATGCGACCGACTGAAGCGGTTGTCATCGGCAGCGCGTTCTCGATCTTCGGCGTGATGTATCTCGCGCTCGTGTGCAACGCGCTCAGCGCCGCGCTCGCCGCAATCACGATCATAATTTATATCTTCGCCTACACACCGCTGAAACTGGTCAGCACCTTCAACACCGCGCTCGGCGCAATTCCCGGCGCACTGCCCCCGATGATCGGTTGGGCGGCGGCGCGCGGAACTCTGGATGCCGGCGCTTGGATGCTTTTCGCCATTTTGTTTTTTTGGCAACTGCCGCACTTCTTTGCCATCGCCTGGATGTATCGAGAGGATTACGCGCGCGCGGGGTTCCAAATGATTTCGAGCGACGATCCAACTGGCGCGCGTAGCGCGAGCCAAAGCGTCTTTTTTTGCATGATTCTCTTTGTGGTCGCCGGTCTGCCGGCCTTCATCCGCATGACGACGGTCTTCTATCTTTTGGCTGAGCTGGTTCTCGGCGGCATCTTTATTGCCGTGGCGATGCGATTCTTGAAGACGCGGACATATGCGGACGCGCGGCGACTCTTTATTGCATCCATTATCTATTTGCCGCTTCTCCTCGTGGCGCTCGTTTTGTCCAAAGCATGAGCGCGGTGACAACTGCCCTAGGTCGATCGTCGTGGATCGCGACGCTTTGGAAAGCGGTGTTGGTCGCAGTCCCGATCGTAACGCTGCTGCTTTTGCTTTGGCTTCGACAGCTCGAGGTGAATGCGCTTCGTCAACGAAGCGTGTCGGCCTATGGCAGCGTTACGGAATTTCAATTGATCAACCAGGATGGGAAGAATTTTGGATCAGCGGATTTGCGCGGCAAAATCTGGATTGCCGACTTCATTTACTCAACCTGTCCCGGGCCGTGTCCGATGATCAGCAGCCGGATGAGCGAATTACAAAAGCCGCTCGAAAAAACCGACGTTCATCTGGTTTCGTTCACAGTCGATCCGACCAAGGACACGCCACAAGTTTTGCGGGGCTACGCCGAAAAGCTTCAGGCCGAGCCCGGGCGCTGGGATTTTCTGACGGGCCCGCAATCGACGATCTACAATTTGTCGCGCAACGGGTTCAAACTCGCGGTTGGTGAGGAAAAAGGCGTTCCAATCCACAGCACGCGAATGATTCTGGTGGATCGGCATGGCGGCATCCGCGGTTACTACGACGCTGTTGAGCCGGACGCGGTTACGAAACTGGTCGCCGACACGACCCACTTGTTGCGCGAGCAACCGAAGTGATCATCAACACCGGGCTTCAGCCCGGTCGCCTGAAGGCCTCCTTCAATGAAAGCCGTTTAAACGGCTTCTGTCCTGGCGAAGCGCGTAATACCGGCTTGAAAGCCGGTGTTAATGTCAAATCTAGCCGACCGGCTCGGGTCCGGCGGTTGGCTCTTCCTGGCAAACCATTCGCAGATAGTCGTGATACTCGCCCTTCGGCAATCGGTCGATCGCCCTTTCAAGCTCTGGTTGGGTGATAAATCGCATGCGCAATGCGATTTCTTCAAGACAGGCGACCTTCAGTCCCTGGCGGTGTTCGATAGTAGCGATGTAATTGCCGGCTTCTAGGAGGCTGGTTTGCGTTCCGGTGTCGAGCCACGCCATCCCGCGGCTGAGGAGTTTCACATGCAACTGATTTTTTTTGAGATAAAGCAGGTTTAGATCGGTAATCTCCAGTTCGCCGCGCGCCGATGGCTTCAGCGTTTTGCACAGATCAACAACCTGGGAATCGAAGACGTAAAGCCCGGGGACGGCAAAATGCGTCTTCGGTTTCTTCGGCTTTTCCTCGAGACTGAGCGCCCGGCCGTCTGGACCGAACTCGACCACGCCGTAACGCTCCGGGTCGCGCACCTGATAGGCAAAAATGCATGCGCCGCTCTTGATGGCGAGAGCATCGCGAAAGAAATCGAGTTTCCCATAAAAGATGTTGTCACCCAGGATCAGGCAGGCGCCCGAGCCGGCGATGAATTTCGTGCCGATCAAGAATGCTTCGGCGATGCCGTTCGGTTGTAATTGCTCGGCATAATCGATTCGAATTCCCAGCTGCGAACCATCGCCCAAATAATCGCGCAGCATGGGACAATCCTTTGGGGTCGAGATGATCAGGATCTCGCGCAATCCGCCGAGCATGAGCGTGGCCAGCGGATAACAGATCATCGGTTTGTCATAAACCGGAAGCAGCTGCTTGCAGACGATCTTTGTCAGTGGAAAAAGCCGGCTGCCGGTCCCGCCTGCGAGGATAATCGCCTTCTTCGTCATTTCGGATTTCGGATTTCGGATTTCGGAAAAAGTGTCATTCCGTTGCTTTCCGGTATCCGGTATCCGCTTTCCGGTTTAAGAGAATCGCACGTCTTTGCCGGGGTCCATCTCGAAATCCAGGCTGAGCGAATCAGCCGTGTTCGGCTTGATGACTTCCTCCATGAACTTCACGAAAATGGGGTCCTCACGGAAGATAGCGAACTTGTCCATCGACTCGAAATCGATGGCGATGAAAAACGGCCACGGCAATTCCGGGTCGACCCGCTTGCCGCATTTGATGTTGAGCACCTCCGGTATTTTCAGCAGTTGCATGCGGGTGTTCATCATCATCTCCTCGACCCGAGCGGGAGTGACCTCGGGCTTGAGCTTGTAAAGGACGATGTGGTGAATCATGGAAGGCTAAGCTATTAGGCGCTACCGGCAGAGCGCGCAAGTGAGAACCGTGTGACCAAAAAACGCACATGGTGGGCCATGTCAATGTGCCGGGGATCGCCCGACAGCAGGAGGCTCGGGAACTAGAACTTCCCTGGGAACAATCTCCTCGGATCGGCCAGGCGGGGTCCACCAAAGCT